>CAZUOJ010000007.1:0-3380 GCA_964622325.1 uncultured Armatimonadia bacterium | reverse complement strand
CTCGTGGATCCCGCGCGGGATTTGCGCCTGGCCATCCGCCCCGATCAGGAAACATATCGGCCCGGGCCAGATAATGTCGCCTCCCTGCAATTTAAGGTGACGGATGGCCGCGGACGGCCTGTTGTGGCTGCCTTAGGCGTGAGCATTGTGGATGAAAGCCTGTTTGCCCTCCAGGAGATGCAGCCAGGGCTGGAAAAAATCTATTTCTATCTGGAGCAGGAATTGGCGAAGCCGCGCTATGAGATTCACGGGGTGGCCTGGCCCACATTGCTCGCGCGGCCCGAAGAAGCGCTGCCGGGGGCGCTGGAGCGCGATCTGCAAAAGCAGCAGGCGGCGCGCGTGATGCTGGCGTCTGTCTCTCCCCCGAAGCTGTCCTTGTTCAGCGAGGATACATATCGGACGCGTCTTGAGGAAGCCAAGAAAAAATGGCTGGAGCAATTGCAGCCGAAAGCCCAAAAAATTCAACGCGCTATTGAGGAATATAATCAGCAGCGGGGAGAAAAGCAGCGGCTGCGGCCCCAAGAGGGCCTGGCGCCGCTTGTGCAGGCCAAGCTGCTTTCGCCGGAAGATCTTGTGGATTTGTGGGGCACGCCCTTTGCCATTCGGCCCCTTGATCCGCACAGCCCTGTCTTATGGGGCGTGCTGCTCTGGACATGGGGCCCCGACAAACAAAAAGATACAGAAGATGATATGTTCATCTCGACAGTGTGGAGCGGGATGTTCTTTGAGAGCTTGGAGGAGGCCCAACGGGCTCGTATGCCCCTGCCCATGGCGGTGGGCGCAGATGCTGTTTTGAAGGGCGCAGAGCCCGAAGCCGCACGCCGGGATGGCCTGGGCGGCGCGGCGCCGGCAGCCGCGGCGGAGCCTGTGCGCATTCGGCAGTTCTTCCCGGAAACATTGTTTGTGGAGCCGGCGCTCATCACTGATCAACGGGGGCAGGCGACCTTGAAAGTCCCTATGGCGGATTCCATCACTTCCTGGCGCATCACGACACTGGCGAATTCCGCCCAGGGCGCTTTGGGCTCCGCCACAGGGCAATTGCGTTGCTTCCAGGATTTCTTTATCGATATTGATTTGCCTGTAGCGCTCACACAGGGCGATCGTGTTTCTATTCCCGTGGCTGTTTACAATTATCTGCCTCAGGCGCAAAAAGTCCGTCTGGAGCTATCAAAGGCGGATTGGTTTGAGCTGACGGGCGCCGCCAGCCACGAATTAGAAATTGCTCCCAATGATGTGGATGTCCGTTATTTTACGATTACGGCACAAAAGCTGGGAGCCGGCAAAATTCTCGTCCACGGCTACGGCAGCCGCATGAGCGATGCCATTGAACGCGTTGTGGAAGTGGAGCCCAATGGCAAGCTGATGGAGGAAAGCAAAAGCGGCCGCCTCAAGGCAGGCGAAGCCGTGACACAGGAGCTGGAGATTCCCGCAGAAGCGATTGCTGACGCCAGCAACATTCTTGTGAAGATTTATCCGGGCATTTTCTCGCAAATTGTGGAAGGGCTGGACAGCATCCTGCGCATGCCTTTTGGCTGCTTTGAGCAGACTTCCTCAGCCACATATCCCAATGTTCTTGTGCTGGATTATATGAAATCCATCAATCGTCTTTCGCCGGAAATCCGGATGAAGGCGGAAAGCTTTATCAATACAGGCTATCAGCGGCTTGTGTCGTTTGAAGTGCCGGGCGGAGGCTTTTCCTGGTTCGGCGATCCGCCCGCCAATAAGATCCTGACGGCTTTCGGGCTGATGGAATTTTATGATATGAGCCGCGTACATGAAGTGGATCCCCAGCTCATTGAGCGCACACAGCGCTGGCTGCTGGCCCAGCAACAGCCGGAGGGATTCTGGCAGCCGGATGAGCAATATCTGCATCAGGAGGCCTGGGCGCGGATTCAAAACAGCCAGTTGCCGCCCACGGCGTACATCAATTGGGCGCTCGCATATAGCGGCTGCAAAGAAGAAGGCGTCAAGAAGGCGGATGCGTGGCTGCGACAGCACGCCGCAGAGGCGCAGGATCCCTATGTGCTGGCGATGCTGTGCAATGCGCTTGTGCAGGGGGATCTTGTCCTGGGCCCTGGCGAAACGACAAGCGTCACAAATCAGGCTCTGGAGCGGCTGATTGGCCTGGCGAAGCGGGATAAAGGACAGATGTGGTGGGAGACGGAGATGACAGGCATCACGCACAGCAGCGGCCGTCACGCGGATCTGGAAGCGACAGGGATGGCGGCGCTGGCCCTGATTGCTGCCGGGCGCGCTGAAGAGGCCGCAGAAGTGCTCAATTATCTCATCGCCCAAAAAGATCCCAATGGCACTTGGCATTCCACACAGGCGACGACTTTAGCCCTGCGCGCATTGACAGCCGCCCAGAAGGGCGCCACGGAACGCATTCAGGCGCATGTGCGCGTGGAAGTGAACGGACAGCTGCTGGAGGCCTTTGAGCTAACGCCCGAAAATGCGGATGTGCTGCGGCAAATAGACGCCCGCCGCGCTGTTAAGCCGGGCAAAAATGTTGTCCGCCTCTCTTTTGAAGGCCAGGGCAGCAGCCTCTATCAGATTGTCAGCAAATATTATGTCCCCTGGGAGCGTGTGAAGCCCGAAGAAAAAGAAGCGCTGGATATTCAATTGACATACGATCGCACGACGCTGAGCAAGGACGACATTGTGACAGCCGATGTCACGATTACAAACAAACTGCCCGCCACAACAAGCATGATTATCGTGGATCTGGGCCTGCCGCCGGGATTTGAAGTGCTGGCCGAGGATCTGGAAAATCTTGTGGAAAAGGGCCTCCTGCAGCGCTACACACTCACAGGCCGCCAGATTATCTGCTACATTGAGAAGCTGACGCCGCAACAGACCTTGAAATTCAGCTATCGCCTGCGCGCGAAATATCCCATCCGCGCCCAGACGCCAAAAAGCCGTGTGTACGAATATTACAACACGGATCGGCGCGCCGAAGCGCCGCCTGTGGAGCTCGTCGTGCGCTAAGAGGGCAGGAGCGCCGGAGAACAACAGAGGCGCTTCGCCGCGGCGGCGAAGCGCTATCGCCATTGCCGCGCTTCTTTAAGATAAGATTCAGGGAAGCCCGCCAGACAGGCGGGCTTCCCCCTTGTGGGCTTGAGCAAAAATCTTGTAGGCTGCGCCACAGCCGCTGTCATCCGCAGGCGAAAACATAAATGCGGCTCGCCGCCGGAGACTATTTATTCTGGCTTTTTGTGCCTCGCAGCTTCTGGAGCGTCTCATTCACATTGCGCGCCGCCTCCTGCAAGCCCGCCGCAACAGATTTTTTGCCAATCCAGATTAAATCCAATTCATTCTGAATCAAATCCTTGACTTGCGACCATTCAGGGATATTTTCGGGCTGCCTGGCATATTCCAGC
>CAZUOJ010000006.1:41003-76705 GCA_964622325.1 uncultured Armatimonadia bacterium | reverse complement strand
GTACGGGGATGGCCATGTAAAATCCGCTAATCGCGAACAATACGATCGCGCCTGGAATACGCCCGTGTATTAAGCCCCTTGTTTGTCTTCTTAGCCCCGCAACGCGCTTCTTTCCCTGCTTTTAATGTTCTTTTTGCGTTTTGTGACGAAAATGTGTTATCCCTCAGCAGGATTTAAGCAAGAATAACGGGAAGAAAGTTATTTGGAGGTGTCCGCATGCGATATTTTGTCTGGGCTATAGCCCTGGCGGCCGTTTCCCTGGCAGCGGCGCAGGGCACATATGTGGGCAATGTTGTCCCGCTCGGGCCGCCCGAGATTCTCGTCACGCGCGGGGCAGGCGTGCATGTGCGGCAGGAATGGCAAGCCTCGTTGCGCGCGGGCGAAAATCGCCTGCTTGTCGATGTGGCCAAACTGCAAACAGAAGCGGCTTCTGTGCGTCTGCAAGTTCTGGAACCGACAGAACATGTGCGTCCTGTCAGTGCTCTTTTGGGGCCGCAGCCGGGACAAATGCTGTGGACGCTGCAGGCAGAACGGCCCACACAGGCCCGCCTGCGTCTGGAATATGAAATCAGCTATCTGCAAGCAGATATTGCCTATACAATGCTTCTGGATCCGGCGCGGCGGCAGCTGAATCTGGAAGCTGTAGCTCTTTTGACAAATAATGGAAAGCAGGAGCTGACGGCAGCTCTTGTAACGCTGCCCCAGGGGCATCAAATAAAGCTCAATTTGCCTGCCGGCCAGAGCATTCAGCAAAAGCTCTTTGCCCAAACAGAGATCCCTTATGAAATCGTCTATCTATATGATTATTCTCGCTTCAAGGATAGTGTGCGGACATGGCTTGTGATTGCGGGGCAGGCGCGGCAAGAAATGGCCTGGCCAGCGGGCAAGACGCGTCTTTACGCTACAGCTCCAGAGGCGGCGCCGACTTTCGTGACCGACATCACAATGCCCTATGCCCCGCGTGGCGAAAAATTAGAGCTGGATGTGGGGCAAGCGCCGGATTTAGCTGTGCTGCGCACGCGCCTGCGCAGCGATCAAGTGAATGTGCGCACAGATGTGTATCGGAAGCTGGCGCTATTTGATCTGGAGGAAGAATATGAATTGGAGCTGAGCAATCAGCGGCATACGCCTGTTGTATTTGTCATTCAGGAACACATTCCGGGCGACTGGCAGCTTGTCAAATCCTCTCATCCGGCGCAACAAATCACAAGCGACACACTGGAATTTCGCGTCAAAGTGCCTGCGGACGCCAAAGAAAAGCTCACATATTTTGTAAAGCGCCTGAATGTGGAGCCCTGATGGCTTGTGGAGGAAGAATGCTGAAAGGAAGCCGCCGCGGGAGTCTGCCGCCTGCGGCGCCCAAAACATACGAACGGCGGGCGTGGCGGGAGGGCGTGCTTTATGTCGCCGGCGTAGATGAGGCGGGCCGCGGCCCTCTGGCAGGGCCTGTCGTCGCCGCGGCAGTGATGTTTCCGCCAGATATTCATATTCCTCATGTCACAGATTCAAAGCGATTAAGTCCGGCCGTACGGGAGGCGCTGGCAGAAGAAATTAAAAGGCAGGCGCTGGCCTGGGGCGTGGGAATTGTGCCGCCGGAGAAAATTGACGCCCTCAATATCCTGCGCGCCACGCATCTGGCTATGCGACAGGCTGTGAGCAAGCTGCAGCCAGCCCCTGAATTGCTCCTGATTGATGGCCCGCATGCGCCGCAGTTGCCCTGTCCGCATATGAACATCATTGACGGCGATCGCCTGTGTTTTTCCATTGCGGCGGCTTCCATTTTAGCCAAAACAACACGAGATCGCCTGATGTGCGAATGGGACACCCTGTATCCCCAATACGGCTTTGCCCGCCACAAGGGCTATGCCTGCCCGGAGCATCTGCGCGCAATAAAACGCTATGGCCCCTGCCCCATTCATCGGCTGAGCTTTGCGCCCTTTTCGCGTCAGGCGCAACAGGCCTTGCCTTTTGACGAGAGGGAAGAATAAAGCAAAAATTTTTATAAATTGTCCGAAAGACGCTTTAAGCTGAAACGAGAAAGCGAAGGGCGCGGGCGCAGCGTTTATTCTTTCCGGGGCGGGAAAAAAGGAAAATATCGGGGCCAATCTTCCTCTTTTAAAGGACGGCCATATTGGGAAATCATAATGGCTTCGGCATAGCGCACTTTCGCTCCCCGCTCAGGCCCATAACAGCGAATGAGCGCTTCCCGCGCGGCGTTCGCCATCTCGCTGCAACGCGCCTGTAAATTGTGCGCTGTCAGCGCCCGGCGCTCTTTCTCGCTTTCGGGCACTTTGTCCAGAACGCCCGCACTATAGGGCAGCCATTCATACACTTGCGAGACATGGCAATGGAGCATGTCAATTTTGCGCTCCATCACTTCCTCAATATCAATGGCGACAGTGGCTTTAAAGGGCACGGGATCTGTGAAATTGTCGTACAGATAGCCCACAACAGGCGGGCGCGGCAGCGGCTCCGAAAGCGGGGCCACATTGGGCACTGTGACAATATAGGCGGCATCTTGCACAAGAATCCCGACGGCGCGATGATCGGGATGATAATCATAGGGGCGATGGCATAAGACAAGATCGGCCTTTGTTTCGCGCATAATTTGAATGACGAGCTTACGATTCGCGACATTGGGCTCCAGCTCGCCATTGTGAATGTCCAGGACATCATATTGGATATCGGCGATGGCGGCCGCCGCTTGGGCTTCTGCATAGCGCCGCCGGGCCAGAGGGCCGCCGCCCATTGAAAAATGCCCTGTATCGCCGTTTGTCAGCGAGACAAAGCGCACATTGTAGCCATAGCGGCGATAAAGCATGGCCGCGCCGCCGAAGCGAAAATCACAATCATCCGGATGAGCGCCAAAAACGAGGATATTTAGCGGGCGTTCCGCGTCCGTGCGGCGAGCGCTCACATTGTCTGCGGCTTGACTGGCTAAAGGCGCTTTCTGCTCCATAAGGCCTCCTTTGTCTTTCAGGATATTGAAGCGCTAAAAGGATGCCACGAAGCCCCATCACAATGACAGTCCGCTGGGCCGCGCGCCGCTTTTCAATCAAAGGCCCACAAGGTGTTCAGCGTATGGGGGCAATGGACAATCTGCGAATAATGGGCGTAGCGTGCGACTTCTACGCCGCTGCGAACAATTGGCGTCGGCACGCGAAAAATAAAAGAAGCCCCTTCAAACTCATTAAAGGCGCAATAAGCCCAGCGAAAACGCTGCATAATATCGGGATTTTCATCTGTAAAGTCATAATAGGGAATGGGGCCCGTATCCACTTGAAAAAGCCCGCGTTCCGGATCCACATTCATTGTTTTCACAGGAAATTCCAGCACGGCTTTCAGCCCTGTCGCTTCATCGTTGATTTCAGTGCGGGCGACAAGCACACGATGGGCTAGTGTCGCAGCGATGATGTCGGATTTATTCTGTAAGGGCGTGGCATGCTCCACTTCGACAACATGCCGCCGTACTTCCACAAAGCGTTCCGCAATAAAGCCCGTTTCCAGCAAATCTTTTTCGCTGTTGATATGGATGCGCGCAATACTGTATTGTTCGGGCGAAAAAATGCCGGAAAAATCGT
Organism: uncultured Armatimonadia bacterium; assembly: GCA_964622325.1. GTDB lineage: Bacteria > Armatimonadota > Zipacnadia > Zipacnadales > UBA11051 > JAJFUB01. Next base: position 73,124 of record CAZUOJ010000006.1, on the reverse strand, counting down.
AATTGTCGCTTGTAAACAAATCTTTTTCCACATAGACGGCTTCGGACTTGCAGGAGGCAAACATTAAAAATTGTTCGGCAGTGCCGTTCGGGCGCTGCAACACACAACGTGCTTCCACACTGATGCGGGCATTATTGCCCGGCACGACAAAGGTGACAAAAGAGCGGCTGTAATCACAGACTTTCATCTTCCGGCGTCCTCCTCACTGTGCTCCGGCGAAACTTTTATATTGATCCAGCAAATTATCCGGAGGCTCAAAGGGCATCTGAACAGGGCGCGCCTCAATGGAGCTCAGATAGCCGGCCAAAATAACGAGCCATTCATCCAGGGAAGTGGCTAAATTTGTCGGAGCAGGCTTATTCACATCTTCCAGCCAATCAAACATGGCTTCCGTGAGATTCGCCTGGCCCCGAATGTCTTCTTCCCGATAATCTTTCTGTCCTTGCTGCACGGTTCCGTCGGGCAGGGATTTTTCCCAGGCATACATTCGCCAGTGAATGAAGCCGTGGGTGCCATATACGGCAATGCGCTTATGGCCCCAATTGGGCCCGTCCTCAAAGATGGGGGCGCCTTCGCCCGCTTGCAACACAGCGCGCACGCCGTTGGCGAATGTAATAAAAGAAGCGGCTGTGCGCGGCGCGGGATGTTCACAGCCCAGATCCGTAAAGCCGCTGGAAGCGCCGAAAACACTCTGGACAGGAGCATAGTGATTGAAGGCAAACATCAAATCCAGCACATGGACGCCCTGGGCGCACATCGGCAGGACCGCGGAAGCATCAATAAAACGCACTTCCCCGATACGCCCGTCCTGCACTTCTTGCAGGAACTGTAAAATCAGCGGATGATGGCGCAGTTGATGATTGACGGCAAAGCGCGTGGCGCTTGTTTGTTCGAGCTGTCGCAGCGCCTTATAATCATCCCCTCCCAGACAAATGGGCTTTTCCACAATGACGCCCGGCACCTTCGCTTCGGCTAATTGCCTCATTAAGTCCACGCGCACGGTGGGGCGTGTCACGACATGAACGACATCGGGCTGCTCGCGGGCAAGCATTTCGGCAAGATTCGTGTAACGCGCCGGAATATGAAAGCGTGCGGCAAAAGCCTCCAGCCGCTCCTCATTCACATCGCAACAGGCGACAAGCTCCCCGCGCGTGATGAGTTCATACGCTTCCGCATGGCCAGCCGCGCGCCCGCCACAACCGACAATCGCACATTTGTAGCTCATAGCACTGTTCTCCTTCCATTCTGCCCTGGGAGGCATTCTTTGCTGAATTATTCCGAAAAAAAGAAGGCCTCACCTGCCAATCCTTCTCATGAGATTTTTTAATAAGAGGGATATTAAGGAAGTTTAGCGTCAAAAAAACAAATGACAGGTTGAAACATATCAAGTTATATTTTGTGCGATTGTTGCAAAAGTTTTAGCCGAAGTGGTCAAAATTATATTAATGAAAAATAATATAATTATCAGGGGGGCAAAACTTGAAAAAATTTTGAAATTTAACTTTTGATTTTTAGAAGCAAAAAAGTTAAAATATGTTTCAAAATTAGTGTTGTATAGCAAAAGACATTAGGGGCAATATTCTTTACAATATTTGCGTCTTTCCTACAATATAAAAGGACTATGGTTTAGTACGGCCAGAGGACAAAATTTTATGAATGCTAATGAACCTGTACCTGTAACCGAACAGACTGTCCTGTCCGAGGCGATGACCCATTCGTCTTCTATGCCCCAGTTATCCAACAGTGCAGAGAGCAAAACATGTCAGTACGAATATCTGGCGCGGCTCCTCTTGCTGGCGGCGACTTTTGTGGCGGCGGTGCTATTAAATCAATTGGTCGATTCTGGCCTGTATCTGAGTTTCGTGATCCTGGGAGGCCTGCTCTTTACCGCCCTGGGCCTCTTTTTAGCTCCGGAAGCCAAGCAGCGCTCTATACGCCTGGCGATATTTTTGATTGATTTGAGCTGGATTTCGCTGGCGATTTACTTTACGCGGAGCGCGACGCAAGAATTAAATAGTTTTGTTTTTCCGTTGTTATACATTATCGTGGCGTTGGCGGCCATGCGCGGAGATCGCTGGGATGCCGGTATTGTGCTGGCGGGCGCCACCCTGGCCCTGTTTCTTCTGGCCTTTACGGTCTCCAGTGGAACGGCTTTCGCAGAAGTGGCCGCGCAAGTGACTTTATTAGGCGCAGCCACTTTAGCCGTCCGCTTAGTCAATCGAGCGGCAGTTATTTGCGCGCCGCCTGAACCCACGATCAAACTGTATGAGTGGTTGGAGGAGAAAACCTCTTCGCCAGTGCTGATTTTGCAGAGAGAGGACTGGCGGATTGTGCGGGCCAATCCAGCCGCCAAAACTTGGCTGGGCAATTCGCCGGAAACCCCGCTAGAGGGACAATCATTAACAGAACTTTTACAGTTTTCCGAGCAAAGCTTCCTGTCCGTTTGCCAAGAAACTTTAGAACAGCAACAGCCGGTAACAGATGCCTACGCGCAGGTGCGTGATCCGCAGGGGCATGATATTACGGTACGCTGTCATATGTTGCCCTTGCCCAGCACTTATGATGCCAGTGTGAACGGCTCCGAAAAGCTCGTCCAGGCGATTTTTGAAATAGTGCCCCCAGAGGAGCAAGAGCTAGCGCCTTCCTCGCTGCGTTCTGTGGAATTTGCCTTAAATTATCTGCCCTCGCTGACCCATGAACTGAATAATCATTTAGCTGCCATACGGCTAAGCGCAGAATTAGCGGCCACAACGGGCAAGCTCCCTGATTTTGAAGTGATGCAGCAACAGGTGGATCATTGCCAGAATGTGCTGCAGACGATTATTTTGCAGATTTTGCGGATGGCGGCGCCCCGGGGAGCGGCCGCGCGGCCGGCTAAAGTCGATTTGCGCGAAGTCGTGGAGCGGGCTTTGCTGTTAACACGGCCGCAAGTGCTGGCAAATGGATTGCAGGTGCAATTAGACATCCCGGAAGCCGTGCCGCCGATTAAGGGACTGGCTTATGAGCTGCAAGAAGCCATCGTGCGGATTATTTTGCAGGCCGTGGCGCGTGTCAGTAAGGACAAGGATGCGCCACGCATGCTCAACATCGCCATCAAGCCGCGCGAGCAAACAGTGGATCTCATTATCAGTGATTGGGGAACGCCTTTAAGCATGCGGGAAAAGGCCGTGCTATCGGGCAAACTCGTCGATGTTTCTCGTTTTGAGGATCATCCCTGGGAGGCGGTACGGGAGATGTTCACGCGCTTTGGTGGGGAAGTGCAGGCCAGCGATGGCTTGCAGGGCGGACTGCGCATTCATGTCTCGCTGCCTATATTTGCATCCGCTGAGGAGTAATGTTTATGAATGAAGCGTTATCACCATCTTCAGCCTCTGTTTCTAATAGTAATTCGGCGCAGCGCGCTTTAATCATTGATGATGAAGTGGCTCTGGCGCAAAGCATTGCGTCCATTTTAGAACAGCTGGGCTATCAGCCAGATATTGCTCTCGATGGCAAAGAGGCTTTAGAGCGCACACGCGCCCACCAATATGCGCTTGTCATCTGTGATTTGCTCGTGCCGGGCTTAAATGGGATGTCGCTTTATGAAGTCTGGCAAAAAGAAGCGCCTCATTTGACCTCCCATCTCATATTTATGACAGGCGACAGTTTTGGCGGAGAAACAAGCGAATTTTTGCGGCGCACCAAGACACGCTACATTTTCAAGCCTTTTCGTTTGAATGACTTAATCGAAATTGTCCGACAAGTGCAGGCGGATAACGCCAGCGGCGCTGCCTCTGCCCCACCGCCAGAACAAGCCTGAGGGCCTGGAATGGCTTTGCACTGGCAAGCGCTCGTTGCAGGCAAATTTTTGCCCCAGAACAAAGGAGAGGGGCTAGAGAAAAAAACGCGCCAAAACGCGCAGCCCCAGGCATGTTTTTAGCCCCAGAGTTGTGGGGTACAGAGCCACAAAGGGACGGACAATCTGTATAAACTCTTCTAGAGCCTTGCCTCAACGATTGACATCCGCAAGCAAAATCCCGGCGCCATCGCAAAGGCTTACAAGCGGCTGGCTGAGATGTCAGTGCTGCGCTGTCGCCGCTTTGATATGCAGCCGGCGCTATCCCTGGGCGGAAATCGGACGCTACAAGCACGCCATATGTCGTAATCGCTGGCCTCTCTTCAATCCCGTGTTCCTCCCGTTCCTCCCTAATTAAAAGGGGAAGGCAGGAGCCCCCCATTTTTTGCCGTGAAAGCCTGCTTCAAGCACAGAAGGCATTCCTCTTTGGGCTTTGTTTGTGCGGATCAGGATGCCCCCAATTCAGGCAGAGGGGTACGCTGAGGCTGAAAGCCACATCGCGCCAAAATTGGGGCGCCGTGTTTAGAGATCATCTGTTCCTTCCGCGTCCCAAATCTGTTCTGCGGCGTCATCCATATGGACAAGCCACAAATTAACCTCAGGCTGCCAGATAAGCGCAAAATGCTCTTCTACAGCTTGGGCAGCCCCTGACGTGACATATAGCGGCGCTTGCTCTTCCAGCTGTGTCGGCAAAAGCGCCGCCAAAGTCTGCAAATGCTCCGCAGGACTATCTATCGCTTGCTCAGCCCTGTCAACTAAAATCGCGTCCGGGAGGGGCAAATTTCTGTGGACAAGCCCCTTTCGCCATTGCAGGGCGGCCACTACTGCGCGCAACACATCGTCCTGTTCCGGCTCAGCGCCGCCAAAGAACGCCAGCACATATCCGGGCGCCATCGCCGCTAAATGTCCCTCATTATGAGAGAGCGCCGTAAGCAGCGCCTGCCATTGTGCTTCCGCCGCCTCCGGAGGCACAGATTTCAAGCGTATGAGTAAGCTCACTTGGGGACACGCCTTAGGGGAAGAAATACAGCCACTCCAGCGCATCAGCGCTTCCAGCAAAAGACGCTCCTGACGTAGCTTTTCCGCCATGAGCGCGACCGATTGCCCCAGGCTTGTCAGCTCGCGGCTGCCTTTGGGCAGCAGCGGCACTTCCAGTTCCCCCTGGGCAATGCGGCGCACGATGTGGCTAAACTCTTCCAGTGGCCGCGTCAGAAACTCCGTTAGCCGATAAGCCAGGGATACGCCCAGCACGATCAGGATAATCGCCAGGCTCAAATTGCGGAAGGCAATTTCCACTGCCGGCCGCAAGGCGAGGCTGCGCCGGCAGCCCATGTGCACAACACCCGTGATGCGGCCTCTTTGCTGCAATTCGGCCGTCACTGGCACAATATCATAAAGCGCGCTAATTTTTTGTTGAGCGCTCAATTCCAGTAAACGTCCGGCAGCGGCGTAGCTTGTCGGGGCAAGCGGGCGGCCCGAGGCATCCCGCACATCCAGATCATCGCGCAGGGCAAAAGCCACTATATTGTTCTGGCCGTCCAGCACAATCAGATACATCACTTCCACGGAATAAAATTGGCCGGCGAAGCGATGATGAATAATGCGATCCAGATACTGACGATATGTTTCCGGCGGCGGCGGATAAGCCACGCCTTGTAATTGCAGCACCACTGTGGCTGTTTTAATCATTGTCAAACGGACTTGCTCATTGAGCACAGTCCATGTATGCTGGACACTTAATCCTGTTGTAATGAGAATGGACAGAACGATAAGGCTGCTAATCAGCAGCGCCATGCGGCCACGCATTGTGTGCGTGAGGGGCAGGCGGCCTATCCCATCGGAAGGGCCGGGCGCCGTACGAGGCACGGGATGACGCGTCGTTCGCACCACAAGCAAATAAGCGCCAGATAATAAAATCACAATGCCGGAAAGATGCCACGCATTCAGCCTTTCGCCCAGCACAATCCAGGAAACTATGACTGTCACAATGGCACTGAGCAGGCGGAGGCTGGCGCCGACATGGGCGGGCACATCGCGCAGGCCGCGATAATATAAGCCCATGGAAAGACTCGTACACAAGCCGCCCAAGCTGAAAAGCAACAGCCATTCGCGCCCATTCAATAGCCACAAGCCGCGCCAATCGCCTTTAATAAGCGCCATCGTCCCAATGACAACACAGCCAATGCCGAAACGCCACAAGGCGATGCTAGCGGGATAGAAACGACGCAAAGAGGCCTTACTGAGGATTTCCGCCAGGGCTCGCAAAGTCCCCGCCCCCAGCGCCAGCGCGTCTCCCCACAGGCGCTGGCGGACATCTGCGTCAGTATGCAATTCGCCCGCGCCAATAAGCATATCCGCCGCAGCCATCAGCCCCACTAACAACACACGCGCCGATGTAACGCGTTCTTTTAACGTAAAATAGGCAAAGAAGGCCACAAAAAGCGGCGCTGTTTTAGACAGCGCTGTGGCAATGCCGGCGGATGTGAGATGAATGGCGTATGTGAAAAGCAAAGAAGCAACGCCTGAGCCCAACGCCCCCACAAGGAACAAGGCGAGCCAATCCCGCTTGCGCGGCGGCTGCAATTGCGGCTCCATTGTATGCCGCCAGCCAAAAGGCAACAAAAAGATAACAGCAATCAAATAGCGTGTGGAAACGACGGCTGCGGGCGTGAGCGCATCCAAAAGCAGCTTTGTGAGGACAGGCGAAAGGCCCTGTAAAATTGTGCCTGCCCCTATGTAATAAAAAGGCACGAGCAGATGCTTTCGCCAGGCCAGGCTTTCGCCTTTATGATCCATCGTTTTCAATCCTCAGCATTCTTCAGGCCCAGCATAACTCTCGCTCTCTATCATAAGAAGCGTAATGTGGCCTGTTAAAGCCCCCCTTGGATTTTTTATTAGTTCCAGCACTTCTTTGTGGCGCCTTCAGCGTCCTAATAACTTTGTGGGAACAACACGCTCCAGGACGGCTTGCGAGATCCAGCCCTGTGCGCCTGTGTCCAAAACAATCTCCTCCCATAAGCCTTCCGTGCGTAAAATCCGGGCTCTTTCGCCTGGATAGACAGTGCGAAGAATGGGAAATGTGTCCGCCGGGCCGCTATGCAGGGCGGCAGAGGAGACAACGACAGCTTTCTGCGGACTGTAATCCACGCGCCATTTGCTCCAGGCCAATGCGCTAAATAGAAGCCATAAGCAGACACTGGCGGCCAATAGTCCGCGATAACGGCGACGCAATTGCCCTTGTCGCAGGCGCCAGATTAGCCCTGCGCAAAAAAGATAATACAGGCCAGTGGCCAGAGCTGTCAGCTCATTAAGCGTGAAAAATCCGCGCACATTTTGCCAGGCCGCTTGGAGCCAATCCGGAGGCTGTGATGAAGCTGACACGCGACATTCAGCTTGAGCAAGGGCCAGATTAGCGCGCAAATCCGGATCACGCGGCCATGCCAGCAGAGCTCGCTCATAATATACGATGGCCCAACCCGGCTGTTTAAGCTTTAAGGCGACATTGCCGGCATTGTAAAGCAATCCCGGCGTAAGGGGGCCCTGTTGCATGGCGGCAAGATATTGTTGCCAGGCCGCTTCATATTCGCCGCGCTCATAATAGGCATTCGCTGCCGCAAAAGGCGATAAAGCCGCCTGCGGCCAAGCAGCGTCGCTGGCCCCTAGCGCCGAAAAGAACAAAAGACAAGGAAAAATAGCGCTCCCCCACATCGCCCTTTTACGCATTGGGCTGCCCCTATCCTTGTAAAGATTTAAGCATAAGCCGGCATTCTGCGAGAAGCTGCGCCGCCTGTTTGGGATCAGCAGCGCCGGGCGCAAATCGGCCGGCGCTCGCGCGCTCTATCAATCGTTGTGCGGCGGAAGCCATAGAGTGAGAAACATTTTGCGCCACTAATAGCTGATAGGCCTTTTCCGCCGTCAGCCCCGCCGGCGGCGCTCCTGTGCGATCCGCAATATAATCCAAGATCGCGGCTTGTATCTCGGCATAATAGGCTTCTAAATTTCCCTGTTTGAGCAATTTTTCGGCGAGAGATAGGCGTTTTAGTGCTAATGTATAAGCTGTAGCCGCTCGCACATATTCGGGCGCGACAGCCAGGCGCCATTGTTGCCAGCGCTGCCACGCCAGCCATCCCAACACAGGCCAGGGCAGCGCGATAATAATCCAGAATGTCAGGCTTGTAAGCCAGGGATAATACAAAGGGCGGCCTGGCTGCTGTTTCAAAGGCCGCAATTCATCCGGCGGAGAGGCTGTTGTGGCAGTCCCTGCGCCAGGAACAACTGTTATTTCAAAAGATGAGCTTGTGGCTGTGCGATATACGCGTGCTTCTGGATCAAAATAAGGATAGCGCAGGGGCCCGAGGCGCAGCGTTCCGGCTTGCCGCGGCAAGAGCAAATAGGAAAACACAGCGACGCCCCCAATTTTATTGTCTTTGCCTGGACGCACTGTGCGCTGTTCGCCCGCTCTATACACTCGGATCCAATCAGGCAAAGAGATTTGGGGCGGGCCTAATGTGCGGATGTTGCCTGTGCCATTTATTTCTACAACACAATTAATCGTTTCCCCGGCGCGGATTACAGATTTGTCAGCGCGCAAATGAATTGTAAACGCGCCGACAGCGCCCGCAAAATCTGCGGGCTGTCCGGCTTGCGGCAAAGGGAGCACATTCACAGTGATGGGATCCGCCACTAATTGCTCTTCGCCCACAAATGGATCTAGGATAGCCGTGACGCTGGCCGGGCCGATTGTGTGTGGGCCTGGCGCTGTGGCAAATAAAGCTTTTAAACGCCGCTGGATAGAATAGACTCGTCCGTGGATTGTTTCATAGCTTTGCGGCGGCGGAGGCAATTCTTCCGCCACAAAGCCAGGCGTGGAAGCAGGAGAATAATGCACATCGCCATATAATTGTTCACATTGCATAAAAGTGAATGTATATGTAATTTGCTGGCCCACATAAGCTGTTTTTCGATCCACAGCGTGTTTGACAGCGGCCGGCTTTTCGGCGGGAGGCCAGCCACTAGTAGAAGCAGAGCCCGGCAACGGCGGCGCGGCCATGCCTTTGGGCGAAGAAGGCGCTGGCGATGTTCCCGCGCCGGAGATGACCGTCACTGTAAGGGGCTCTGTGCGTAATGTCCGGCCCCTTGTCTGTAATGTTATCGGCGGAATTCTTAGCTGGCCTGTGCGCGTAGGCTGCAGCTCATAGACATAATTCGTAGAAGACTGGATTACGCCGTTGATCAGCGAAATAGATTGTTGCGTCGCCTTGCTCACAATACGGAAGCCATCCAGCGGAGGCAATGTGGGCTCCTTTTGCCCGCCCAGTCCCTCGCCGATGACTGTAACTGTTAATTCTAATGTTTCATCTTCCCCCACAACATCGCGATCCACGCGGGCTTGCAATTGCGGCTGCGCTGCAGCTGTTGAAGCCAGCAGGAAAAATATAGCCAGCCTGGCAAAAAAAGCGCGGCAAAAGCTTCTGCGCTGTGGATTGCGCCTCCCAAGAAAATGCCAGCTTTCAAAAGAGCTTATCCATTTATCAGACATTGGGAAGAAAATCAAATATTCCTCTCGTCTTTTAATTGCAATGCTGGACATGAGGATGTCAGAATATTCTTCACATGATAATTAGTGCGGGAGATAGCCTGTTTTTCCACGCGTTTGCGAAAAAAACTCCCTCAGACAATTTCTAGAGCTTACATTTTAACTAGCTTGTCACGTCCCTGCTACCAATCTTTTAACGGCCGTGTTTCGGCCATGGGCTGCTGGCGCTGCCTTGCCATTTGTTGACGCAAATCGCGTTCTGCCTGGCTGAGCGATTGCAACAGCCGTCGCGCCTGCTGGGCATCCATCTTGTGCGGACGAGGCGCGGCTTCATTCTGCTTTTGGGGCTGCCCGCGGGGCGGCTGCGGCTGTGTGGGCTTTTGTTGCGGCGAACGAGATTTCTGTTGTTGCTTTCGCTGCTGTTCATTATTTTGCTGCTGCTGCTTTTGCATCCGTTTCGCCAATTCCAAATTCCATTTGGCATTAAAATCTTGCGGATTCAGATATAATGCCCGCTTATAATGTTCAATCGCTTGCTGCCATTTTTGCTGGGCAAAATAGCAATTGCCAGCATTATATTCCGCCATTTGTCGCAATGCTTCTGGCCCGCTTCGCGCGATTTTTTCAAAGCTCGTTGTCGCAGCGTCATATTTTTGCGCGGCGGCTTGTGCGACAGCCATATTAAAAGCCAAAGGCCATTGTTTGGGCTCCTGGCGATAGGCCTCTTCATACAAACGCGCAGCTTCCTCATATTGCTTTTGTCGGAAAGCGCGATCCGCTTGCTTCCAGAGCGACTTGATGCCGCCCGGAAAGCCCAATCCCAAAAACATTATCGCGGAAAGCAACATCCCCGTTATAATTGTTCGGCGATGGCTACACACGGCTTTTTTCTTTCTCCTTGCGTTGCGAACGTTCTGGCAATAAGGCTTCCAGCAGCAACAAAATCAACGCCAGCCCCAACGGCCATTGGAAGCGTTCGCCATATTCTGTGTAAAGCATCGTGCCAGCAAGGCTGCCTTCCAGCGCTTCCAGACGCGCCGCCAATTCATCCACAGCGCCCGGATCCATCGCCCGCAAAAATTTTCCTTTGCCAATGGCGGCGATCTTGCGCAAGCTTTCTTCGCCTAATTTAGACAGAACTCTTTGCCCTTTTTCATCTGTCTTAAAGCCCAGCAAATTGCCCCGATCATCCAGCAAAGGAATGGGCTCCCCCTGGGGGCTGCCGAATCCCAGCACTTCTATGCGGCAGGCTGTCTCCCGCACAAGCCGCTCTGCTGCTTCCGCAATCCGGCCCTCGTGATCCTCCCCATCGCTCAAAACAACAACAGCCCGATAGCGGCTTTCCGTATTGAGGAGCACATTGCGGGCGGCATCTAGAGCTTCAGCCAGCGCCGTTCCCGGACGAGGCGAAGCGCCAATGTGGACAGAGTCAATAAACATCTGTACAGCATCATGATCCAGCGTAATCGGACAATACAGATGGGCATCGCCGGCAAAAACAATTAATCCAAAACGCTCATTGGGCAAGCGATTAATTAGTGTGCTGGCGGCTTGTTGGGCAGCCGCCAGGCGATTGGGCTGCATATCCGCCGCTGCCATGCTGAGGCTTGTGTCCAAAAGCAATACAATGTCGGCGCCTCGACGCTGAGCGCGCTCCCGACGCGTGCCTATTTGCGGACGCGCTAATGCCACAATAATGAGCAATAAGCTCAGCACAAGCAAGCCCGCCCGAAGATATAGTCGTTCCTGCAGCGGACGCAATTGCAAGCGCTCTTCTGGCTTGTTTGGACAAAAATCACGAACAGCTTTTAGCCGCAGCCGAATGGCGCGCCAGCATAAGACAGCGATAAAGGGCACAAGCCACAGCCAGACAAGCGCTTCAGGATTTCCCCATTTAAAATAGCTTGTCATCGTTTATTTGCCAGGCGCAACAATGGCCTCTTTTCATTTTGAATTATATGTTGAAATTATGAGCCCACAAATTCAGGGCGCTTTCCGCAGCCATGTCGTCGCAAGAATTGTCTGAAAAGCCAATAAAGCCAGCCCCCACGCGGCGTATTTGCCGAATGCTTCTTGATAGCGTCGTTCACGTTTGGCTGTGAATGCGGATTTTTCCATTTTATCTATTTGCGCGTAAATTTGCCGCAGGGCGTCAGCATCCGTGGCACGAAAATATTGCCCGCCCGTAATCTGGGCAATTTTTTTGAGCACAGCTTCGTCTAGTTGTGTCTTGACGGGCTGCCCTGTACGCGGATCCACAAGATAGCGCCGCCCCCATATAGGATCGGGAACAGGCACAGGCGCGCCGCCAGGCCGCCCCACGCCAATTGTATAGATTTTGATGCCCAATGCCGCAGCAGCTTCGGCAGCTGTAGGAGGATCAATTTCGCCGCGATTGTTCACGCCGTCTGTCAGCAAAATCATGACTTTGCTGCGCGCTGACGAAGCCTGCAAGCGATGCGCCGCTGTGGCAATCGCCATACCAATAGCCGTCCCATCCTCCAGCATCCCCAGATGCACGTCTTGCAAAAGCTGCTTCACAATTTGATGATCTGTTGTCAACGGACATTGCGTAAAGGCGCGTCCGGCAAAAATAACAAGCCCGAGACGATTAGCTCCTGCGCGCTCAATAAAATCGCCGACAACGCTTTTGGCCACATAAAAGCGATTATGCGGCCGAAAATCTTCCGCCTGCATGCTCCCGGAGATGTCCAAGACGAGCATAATGTCAACGCCAGCTCCGCCAATTTCGCGAATTCCCGCCGGAATTTGAGGGCGCGCGAGCGCCACAATGAGCAAGGCTAACGCTGGCAAACGTAGCCAGGGCAGCTTTTGGGCCAGCCAAGGCCGCAGCCTGCCGCGTTTGGGCAACGACAGCAGCCCTATGTCTGAATATAAGATGCTGGCGCTGCCTGGCCGCGCGGGACGCCACATTTTCCAGCCCAATATCGGCAATACAGCTAATAAAATAAGCGCCCAAGGATTGGCAAAAATCATCCCGTTGTCCTCCGGGCCAAAGGCGCTGGCGTGTTCTGCGCGGCGTCGGCTTCTGCCGTTTGCTGCTCCCTTTCGGCGACAGCCTGGATAATCTCTCGCGCTTTCAGAAGCTGTTGTTGTGCCTCTTCGGGCGTGGGCAGCTGCTTTGCGAATTTGACGCGATCCGCTGTCCGCAACAAATCAATTACATCCTTGCGCCAATCATCCATTTCGCGGCGCACACGCAAAAGATAAATAAGGCCGCGTGTAGTGCGTTCTAATGCAGGCACATCAAATCGGGCTTGCAGCCATGCCCGCAAAATTTCCGCGAGACGCAAATAGAAGCTCTGAAAATCAGCCTCTGCCCGAAGCTCCTCCTGCTCCAAGCGCTGCAGGGCTTTCAAAGCTGCCTCGTCCGGCGAAAGCAGGCTTTCTGTAAGCTGTTGTAGCGTCTGCTGAGCTGCCCGGCGGCGCCGTCCCATAAGGAATCTAACGAGCGCTGCCGCAATCAACAAGGCAATCAGCGCTGCCCACAGCCAATCTTGCCAGCTTGTGGACAGCATAATTGGCCCCACAAAGCCCTTAGGCTGCGCTGCGCCCTTTTCCGGCAGCACGCTGGCGATTGTGATTTCCACGGGAGGCGCCAGCCATTTTTCTATTGTCCCATCCGGCCTCCGCACAGGAATGCGAAAATCTTTTATCCCTGCCATGCCCACATCAAAGCTGACAAGCGTATAGCGCAGAACAAGCTGTTGTGAGCCATCCGGCTGGGGGATGTATTGAGGCTGATAATTGCGTACTTCCAGCCCTTTAAAGGAGGCTTTTTCGCCAGGCAAAATGGCCTCTGCGCCCTGAGGCAAAAGCAAATTAATCGTGTAAACAAAGGGCTCGCCCACTGTGACTTTCTCCTTATCCACAGTGGCTTCTATGGCGCCTGCAGCGTATAGCGAAGAGACGCAAAAGACTCCTGCGCCTGTCATACAGACGATGATAATTATCGTCCAGCTGTTCGCTGGGCACAAAATAGGAAAACGCCAAAAAGCGCTCATCGTCGTTTGGCTCGTCGTGCAAAAAATTCCCGTAGCGGATCGGCAGGCGTTTGTCCCGCTTGGATTTCAATAAAATCCGCTTGTAAACGGCCCAGCGCGTGTTTCAATTGATCTGTCCACATTTCATTTTGCTTTTGTAAGGCAAGGGCTGCAGCAGGAGAAATATCCAGCAAGCGCCGCTCTCCTGTTTCAGCATCCACTATTTCTACAAGCCCTATGGGCGGCAAAATGGCTTCTCGTTTATCAACAATACGGACACAAATCACATCATGACGCCGGGCAGCAATCTGCAAAGACTGGCTATAGCCGCTTGTCAGAAAATCAGAAATAATAAATACGATGGCGCGCCGATGAAGAATATGATTCATATATTCCAAAGCCTGGCTGAGATTTGTGGCGCGCCGCTGGGGCCGGGCATAAAGAATCTCGCGGATGACGCGGAGGACTTGGCGGCGGCCTTTGCGCGGCGGCAAATAACATTCGACATTATCTGTGAAAATCAGCAGCCCTACTTTATCATTATTACGAATGGCGGAAAAGGCTAATGTGGCGGCTGTCTCGGCCATTGTCTCTGCTTTCGTGGCGCTTTGTGTGCCAAAATTCATGCTCCCACTGGCATCAACTAAGAGCATTACTGTAAGCTCGCGTTCCTCCACATAACGGCGCACATACGGCCGGCCGGCACGGGCGCTGACGCGCCAATCAATTGTGCGCACATCATCTCCAATTTGATATTCCCGCACTTCCGCAAATTCCATCCCCTGGCCCTTAAAGACAGAATGATAGGCGCCAGCAAAGACATCCGTAGCAAGACGATCTGTATATATTTCAATCTGACGAATTCTTTTTAAAAGCTCTGTAGGCAGCATAAGCCTTTGATTTTGCATAAATGGAAATTTTATAGCAATGCATGCAAAATTAAATTGCAGGCAACGGGCATGAGCTTTTGTTCAGGGGATGTCAAAGCCCTGTACGCCATCACGCGTCAGATTAATATCAGGATAGCCATTATTGGCGGGCATAATTTGTGTGGCTTTTAAATATTTCACATGTCCATCTACAAACAAATAATTGCGGGCGCTCGCCCAATTCCACCAGCCTACAAAAGGTGGCTCATGATTGCTCAGCCATTCGGCCACAAGCGCCTTTCGTTCCGGATAACGCACATCAGCTAGCGCTTGCGTCACACAGCTAAAGCCTGTAACGCTATACAAATCTGTCGTTGTCATTACATTGATTTGTGCAGGCGTATGATAAAAGGCCGCGGCATAAGCATATGAAGTGCTATCCCACGCCAGAGGCGCTGTGTGATCCGCCGGACACAATAAAATGTGGCTTCCTGCTCCCTGGGACACATTGGGATTTGTGGGATCCAGCGCATCGCGCCGCGCGCCATAAGCTAAATACGGCTGCAAGGGCCAACGCCAGCGCCGTCCCATCCAGAGCATGGGATCCCCATTGTTCGGGAAGCAATCATCATAATCCGCGAGATACATCATAAAGGCCAGGCCAATTTGACGGAGATTGCTTTGACAGCTTGTCTTATGGGCCGCCTGACGTGCGCGGGCATATACAGGGAATAATATCCCGGCCAAAAGAGCCAAGATTGCCACAACAATTAACAATTCTATTAATGTGAAGCCTGTCAGACAGCTTTTATGAGCCCGTTTATTGTTCATATTTAATTTCGCTATTTGAATGCTATATGTTCCCGAAAATGGCTTTGCTTTCGGAAAGAAGCTTATGGCTATTGCGCGCTTTATTCACGCAGGACATCGCCTTTTTATTCCCAGACAATCCGTTGCGCGCGCAGCTCATGAGAGCCATCGGGAAGAGCATATTCATAAAAACATAAAACGCCTGCAGGCTCTGATAACGCCTCCACATAGCGGACAGAGCCTGAGGCGTGAGGCGAGAGCGCGAGCGGCCCCTTTTTTGTTAAGCGTTCCCAATGCCACAAATCCAGGCTAACGCAGAGGCCTAATTTCTCTTCATAATTTTCCTGGACGCTGGCGCTGCCATCATAAAATCCCAGCCACAGGCCCAGACAGCAGACGATGGAGCTAAGGCGTGTACAATAGGCATCCCAGCCTTCATTCGGAGGAGACAAAATATCGCCCTCCCAGCGCCAATGGCGGCCATCCTGACTTGTTGCTAATCCTGTATGGGATTTCAGCAGCCCTGTGTTGTATACATCATGTGTGCCGTGGAGGGATACGGGATCAATATAAGAAGAGGGCTTGGGCGCGTAGCTGACAATCATATACAATTGGCCGGCAATTTCGTATACAGCCGGATCTTTAACGCCTTCGGCCTGACAATCCTGTGGAGTCAACACGACACAACGCTTCTTTACATCAAAATTTTCTGGACAATCGGCCTCCAACATTTCAATCCGCCAACGGCCATCTTCGCCTACAAAGCTGAGATACAAAAGCCAGCGCTCATTGAGCTTAAACAAGCCCGCTTTCTCCATAGAGGACGTCTTTATTTCCTCTTTTGTAGCTGCCCAGATGTCTGTGAAATGAAAGCCGTCTTCGCTGCAGGCAATCCGACATTCCACGCCTCTGCCTAATTCTCGCGGCTTCCGATAGCGATAATACAGATAATATCGGCCTGTGTCGCCATCCTGGAGCGCGCTGGGGGCGCCTGCCCAAAAGCCCGGCCCCTGGCCCAACGGAGAACGCACTGTGAAGCCGGCCGAAGGATCAAAATGAATTAATTTGGGATAACGGCGCATCGCTGCCCCACGCAACTGGCTCATCGCGTTGCCTCCTGCAGGAAAGCTTTTCTATAAACAGAACATTATTTATAACGGAGTATAACGGATTTTTCCTCAATAACGCAAAGGGCCCAAATACAAATGAGCACGATACAAAAATTATTAGAACGTGCGGCAAGGCGCTGGGAAGTGGATCAGCGGCTTATCCAGATGATGGCTCAAGATGAAGCGAAACGCCCCCAGGCCGCCCCTGTGATTGCCATTTCCCGGCAAATAGGCAGCGGGGGCGCTTCTATCGGCCGTCTCATCGCCAATCAGCTTGGCTTTTTGTATTATGATCGGGCTTTGATTGAGGAAGTTGCTGCGCAGACAGGCGCACTGCCGGAACATCTTCGGGAGCTGGAGGAGCGCCGTTATGATGTCCTGTCTAATATCCTTTTGAGCTTTATAGATCGTCGCCGCATTCAAGACACTGTGTATTTGCGTTCCTTGTTGCGCGTTTTGCGACGCATCGGCGAAAAAGGCCGCGCTGTGATTATTGGCCGGGGGGCCGGCTGTGTATTGCCCCAGGCACTGCGCGTGCGTTTTGTAGCGCCCTTGGAAAAACGCGTAGAGAGACTCGCACGTCTCCGCAATTTTTCGCTTGAGGAAGCACGGCGCGCCATATTAGAGGCGGATTATGCCCAGCAACGCTTCTTGCGCCATTATTTTGGCTGCGATCCCAATGATCCCCTGCTTTATGATTTAATCATTAACACAGCCAATATTTCCTTGGAACATGCGGCAGAATTAGTCATTATTCGGCTGCGACAAACATGGAAGGACGAAGCCTAGATGACTTTTGATGTTGTGTTGCAAAACGGCGAGATATATGATGGCACAGGCGGCTCCTGCTTCCAGGCTGATGTGGGCATAAAAAAGGGCAAAATCGCTGCTGTCGGCAATCTAAAAACAGCTGACGCCGCTTTAAAGCTGGATTGTACAGGATGTGCTGTTTGTCCTGGATTTATTGACATACATTCACATTCGGATTTGACATTGCTGCAAAATCCTCGCGCGGAATCTAAAATTCACATGGGCGTGACAAGCGAGGCAATCGGGCAATGCGGCATGGGCGTATTTCCAATCCGGCCCGGCACAGAAGAGCAGCTACGCACTGTCTGTTCTTTCCTCGAAGCTAATATTCCCTATCAATGGCACAGCGCAGCTGAATATTTTGAAGCTTTAGCGCACACGCGTCCAGCTGTCAATGTTGCGCCTCTTGTCGGCCATAGCGCCCTTCGTGCTTATGTTGTCGGATTTGCTAATCGTCCTGCCACAACAGTGGAAATTGCCCATATGCGCGAGCTTTTGCAAGAATGCTTAGATCAGGGAGCTATTGGCCTGTCTTTGGGGCTTGCTTATCCGCTGGGCCGTTTCGCCTCTTGCGAAGAAATATTGGGCTTGTTGCAGGAAGCGGCGAGGCATAACACGCTTGTTAGTGTGCATTTACGCGATGAAGGCATTCAGGGCGTAAAAGCGCTAAAAGAGATTATCGCTCTGGCGCAACGAGCTCAAACAAAGGGCACATTCAGGCTGCAAATTGCCCATCTGAAATGTTCAGGCAAACAGAGCTGGGGGAATATGCCCCAATTGCTGGAAACAATTGAGAACGCACGAGATGGGGGCCTGGACATCGCCTTTGACGTGTATCCCTATACAGCCGGCAGTCGCCATCTGTCCGGCTCTTTGCCCGCCTGGATGCATGACGGCGGCCCAGAAGCCTTTTTGCGGCGGCTGCGGGATCCGCAATGTCGTAAGCGGCTGCAAGAAGAATATGTGGCTGCCCAACACAATCCACAAAAAGCGAATCCCTTTGAGCTTAATTTTTCGGATATTTTGATTACAGATGTACGCAGCACTAAGAATCGCTGGGCTGTTGGCTTGCGCCTAGATGAGATTGCGCGCCGACGCCAACAAGAGCCCTTAGAAGCCGCTTTAGATTTGTTAGCCGAGGAAGAAGGACATGTCAATGCTTGCTTTTTCTCCATGTGCGAAGAAGATATGCGCTTGGCGCTAGCACATCCCCTGGGCTGTGTGGCTACAGATGGACTAGCTTTTGCCCCCTATGGGCCTTTAGCTCAAGGGCGTCCGCATCCCCGCTCATATGGCACATATCCACGGCTTTTGGGCAAATATGTGCGGGAGGAAAAGCTCCTGTCGCTTTCAGAAGCGATTCGGAAATGCACAGCCTGGCCTGCCAGTCGTATTGGCCTGGGCAATCGGGGACAATTGCAAGAAGGGATGTGGGCAGATATTGTTGTTTTTGAGCCCGAAAGAATAATAGACACAGCCACATACACAAATCCCCATCAATATCCGCAAGGACTGTTGTATGTCTTTGTAAATGGCATTTTAGCCGTCCAGGGGATGGAACATACGGGCGCGGCGGCGGGGCGCATTTTAACAACGTAAAGAGAATGAACAGGAGAGCGGAGCCCTCACAAAGCTCCAGAGCGAAAATGCTGTATATTGGCACATCAGGCTATTCGTATACAGGATGGATTGGCTGTTTCTATCCCGAGGGAATGCGGAAATGGGAATTTTTAGCTTATTATCAGCGCCATTTCAATGCTGTAGAGATAAATTATTCTTATTATTCTATGCCATCACGCAAAACAATGCTTGGATTAGTGCGTCAGACACGCACAGATTTCAAATTCTGTGTAAAAGCCCATAGAAGCATAACGCAAGCACGTAGCCAGGAGACTCAGCTTTATACAGATTTTCTCGCCGGAATTGAGCCTTTAATACAACATCAACGGCTGCTGTGTGTGCTTTTACAATTCCCTCCCTCATTTAATCTGCAACGAGAACATGTTAATCAATTGGCCTTTATCCGACAACAATGGCCGAATTTGCCGTTAGCAGTGGAATTCCGCCATCGGAGCTGGACTGAAGACGAACGGACATTCAGCTTTTTACGAGAAAAGAAAATAGCCTATTGTTGTGTAGATGAGCCTCCTTTGCCTAAATTATTGCCCCCGCTGGCTGTTGTGACAGCCGATTTTGCCTATGTGCGTTTCCATGGCCGAAATGCTGCAGCATGGAGCGGCCAATCTTCAGGCTCTCGCTATGATTATCAATATAGCAGGCAGGAATTAGAAGAATGGGCAGGAAAGATTCGCCAAATGCAGACAGAAGCGGAAAATATATGCGTATTTTTCAATAACACGGATTGGGGCTATGCTGTCCAGAATGCGCGGCAATTAGCGGAGATTTTGGGCCATCCCATATGCTTTGAGAATGAAACATAATGGGCCTCAGGCTGTTGTCACAGCCACAAATACAGCCCGAAGACTGAAAGAAACATTCAATGTATAAGAAGGGAGCTTGTGCGATGAAGCGGGCTTATATTATTTTTTTGTTAGTGTTAATCGCTGTAGAGTGGCTGCTTGGAGCAGTGCCCTGTGGGGCACAAGCTTCGCAGCCCAAGCGTCCGGCGGCTTCTCCCGTTGCCTCTGAAAGAGCCCGGCCGCCCGCTGCTTCGTCGACGGCAAAGCCAGCTCCTCCTGCGCCTGCGCCAACGCCGCCCGTGATTCAAGCGACCGTAAATGGCAGCCCCATTTCGGAAACGCATATTCAACAAGCGATTGCTCATCGCTGGGCGATTCCCATCCTGCGCACTATCATTGAGGAACGGCTTATTAGACAGGAAGCACGGCGACAGGGCATAAAAGTTTCGCCGGAAGAGATCCAAGCCCGGCTGGAGAGAGAGCGCAAACGTTTTGTTTCCTCCGCGGCTTTTGAGCGCTTTTTGCACACACAAGGCTTGAGCCTGCAAGGCTTTATTGAAAAATTGACAACAGACATGCTATTGGAGCGATTGCTCAGCGAGCTGACAGCTGTCTCAGAGGAAGAGATAAAAAGCTATTATCTGGAACATCAAGCTGAATTTAAAAAGCCTGCTCAGGCGCGCGTGTTTTTGATTGCTGTGAACACGATTGAAGAGGCGTATTTAGTCCGTGAAAAGCTTCACGCGGGCGAAAAATTTGAAACAGTGGCGAAAGAGCTTTCCAAACATTCTTCGGCGAGCAAGGGCGGAGATTTGGGCTGGCTGGCGCTGGAACAGCTTACAGATAAGGCGCTGGCAGAGGCTGTGAAAAATCTGGAGCCCGGCGTTGTAAGCAATCCGATACGCAGCGGAGAGCAATATTATATTGTGCTTGTGCGGGAGCGACATCCCCAACAGCTTGTTTCCTTGTCAGAGGCGCGGCCAGAAATCGCGAAAAAGTTGAGCGCGCAAAAAGCCATTTCCCGGGAAGATTATGTCAACATGCTGGCGCGAAAAGCGGATATTCAAATCCAGTGGCCTGCCGCAAAGCCATTATTAGAGGAATATGCGGCGCTGCGGGAGATTGCTGTCTTTGTGGACGAAAAAAAGCTGGAGCTGACATCGCCGCCGTTCAAGCTGCCCGATGGCACTATTATGGTGCCTGCCAAGGAATTGCTGCAAGCTATTGGCGCTTCCCTCCGCTGGCAAGCCCAAGAAAAGGCGCTCGTGGCGAATACAGAAAGCGGCACAATTAAGCTAGTTGTGGGCTCGCCGCAATTAATTGTCGGCAAAGAAAAGCCGCAAGTGCGCATAATGCCGCAGGCGCCCGTAATGCGAGAAGGGATTTTGTTCATGGCGCCGCGGCTGCCTCTGGAGGCGCTCGGAGCGAAACTGCAATGGGATAGCCTGCGCCATCGGCTTGTTATCCACAAAAATCCGCCGCAAGAAAATTGGCCCAGCCCAATTACAACGCCTAAAAAGCCTGGCGGATTGGAACGACAATAGATGTCAGTGCTACATATTATTGCATTGCCCGCAACAGGGCTACAACTGTTTTGATGATGTTTGCAGGCTGAATTAGCCTTGCAAGTTTTGGAATATTGTCTTTGCGGCGGGGCCGCCACAGAAGGGCAATAGATGTCCTTTTCTGTGTGTGCCCGCCGTTTTGGCGAATCCAAAGCCAGAGAATACGATGAAGCCCGCTGCTGCCCCCCCAATCGATCCGTTACGAATTTTTCACGAGCATCCCGAGGAATGCGCCCGCTGGACATGGACGCGTCCGCAGGCAATTGCAGGCCTGCTCGTAATCCTGTTTTTGGGGCTGTGTTTTGCTCTTGATTATATGCACACATTGCTGTGGCTCAACGGGCTGGCCATCGTGTTCTATGTTGTACATTCTCTGTACAAATTTTGGCTTATCTGGATTTCGCTGGAGCGTCCTGTGGCGCTGGATTTTACAGCAGAAGAATTAGCGGCGCTTTCCGAACAGGATTTGCCGACATATACAATTCTGATTCCACTATATCGCGAGGCGCGTGTGTTGCCGCGACTTGTGGAGGCGCTGTGTGAGCTGGATTATCCGCCGGAAAAGCTAGAAATTCAATTGCTGATGGAAGAGGATGACGCGATTACAATAGAGGCGTGCCAGAAGCTTGATTTGCCGCCTCATTTCAAGCCTGTGATTGTGCCTCATAGCTTGCCCAAGACAAAGCCCAAGGCCTGCAATTATGGGCTCTATGCCTGTCAAAGCGAATGTCTTGTCATATATGACGCCGAAGATCGTCCGGAGCCGGATCAATTGAAGAAAGCGGCGGCCGCTTTTCGACGCCTGCCGTCTCACATCGTGTGCTTGCAGGCAAAATTGAATTTTTACAATCAGCGCCATAATTTGTTGACGCGCTGGTTTACGAGCGAATACAGTGTATGGTTTGATTTATTCTTGCCAGGGCTGACAGCTTCGGGCTGGCCTATTCCGTTGGGAGGAACATCCAATCATTTTAAAGTCGAAGCGCTCAAGAAATTAGGCGGCTGGGATCCCTTTAATGTGACAGAAGATTGTGATTTGGGCATACGCCTGCACAAACATGGCTATGGGGCAGCGATGATCAATTCCACAACTTGGGAAGAAGCAAATGGGCATTTTTTCTCCTGGATTCGCCAGCGTTCCCGTTGGGCGAAGGGATATATCCAGACATATTTTGTGCATATGCGCCGTCCGTGGCAGCTTTTGCGTCAGCTTGGCCCTGGCGCGTTTTTTTCCTTTCAAATGACAATCGGCGGCTCTGTTATGTGCTTTTTGCTCAATCCGATTTATTGGCTGATGACGATATTATGGTTCGCGACGCAAGCTCCCTTCATCAGCTATCTTTTTCCCACGCCCATTTACGCTCTGGGCACATTCTGTTTTCTTGTGGCGAATTTTGTGTTTATTTATATTGCCGTTATCGGCTGTTTGAATCGTGGCTATTATGATCTAGTGAAATACAGTGTGCTGACGCCCTTGTATTGGCTAATGATGAGCATTGGGGCATATAAGGCCGTCGCGCAGCTCATCACGCGGCCGCATTACTGGGAAAAAACAGAGCACGGCTTGATGGGCGGCGCTCAATAGACAGCTCTGTCGCCCTGTGCTTTTATTTCAGGGCAATGAATTCGGCCACAACGGCTCCTCTTCTCAGACGGCCCTGAAGACATTTATCAGTTTTTTTACAAAAGAAGGCGGCCCGTAAAAAATCATCCCAGGCCGCTTCATTACTGGCATATATACATAGCAAAATGACACAGCGCTTCGCACATCTGGGGGCTTTTTTGTTTCCGGCCGGGATAGCCTTTTATTTAGGCTGGCTGGCTCATAGCCAGGGGCTTGTGGATCTGGACACGACAGCGGCAATGGGCCACGCGTGGCGTGTTTTTTACGAGCAGGAGCGGGCCAATCTGGCTTTAATCGGCTTTGGGCGGCCGCCCCTATTAGCCCTCTTATTTCTGCCTGGAGCGGCTTTTGCGCCCAAACTGCTTGTGACAGGACTCGCTGCGCCCCTGTTCGGAGCATTTTTTTTCGGGCTTAGCATATTCATTGTCTGGCGGCTAAGCCGCAGCCTGGGCTTATCTTCCTGGCTGGCTCTTTTTGTTTCCGCGCTTTTTCTGTGTCATCCCGTCTTGCTCAGCTACGCCATGCTCGGCTCGCGCGGGATTGTTCTGACATTTGTCCTGTTAGGCTTGAGCGCTTCTCTTGTGAGCTGGCAACGCCAGCAACGCGTGCGGGATTTCGTCACGGGCAGCTTTTTTGCGGCGGCAGCCGTCGCGCTGGCTTATGAAACTATATTGCTTGTGATAGGCGCCGCTCTATTCATTGCGATATACGGCTGCCAAGGCCCCCAGCGCTCCTGGGCGAAAGCCGAAGGCTTATTGATTGCTTTTTTGTTGCCGGCAGCCTATGTGGCGTTTGTCTGGCTTGGCGCCAATTGGGCCATTATGGGCGATCCCTGGCATTTTTGGCGGCAAATGCCACTGGGAGAGCGGCATTGGGGCATTCAGCTATCTTCTGCTTTCGCCATTGCTTTGGCCGCAAATCCCTTATTATTGGGCTTGTTGTATTTTGGCTTTCTGCCGCAGCGCGAGAAGCTGGGCGCGCCTGCCGCCTGGCTGTTGCTTTTGTCGCTCCCGACAGGGCTGATCTATCCGCCTGTACTTTCGTCATCTGCGGCAGGCTCGCTTTGGGCCGCATATCCTGTTGCGGCGGCCAACGCCCTTGGGGCAGGCGGAATTTTGTTTATTGCCTTATTGGCTTATGTTACAGACGCTTTCCGACAAGGCCTGATAAGAAAAAAGATCTCTCCAGGCCTCATCATTATCCTGAGCGGCTCCATATATCTGGCAATGTGGCAACAAACGACGCAAAAGATTATGCCCGTGGGCCTTCGTGCCGTGTTCCGCGGGCAGCCGGCTTTCGCTATGCTTGTGAAAGATGAATGGGAGGCGGGCGATCGTTTGCGAGACGTGTTCGCAAGCGGAGGCCGACATGTGATTATAGGGCCAACGGCGTATGTGATAGCGCTGCGGGCTGAGGCCCGCCAAAATGTTGTTGTGAGGTCCGAAGCAGCCCAGCCATCGACGAAGCTCAGCGGAGATATTGGCCCTGGAAGCTATGCTGTGCTTTATTCGTTTCCCGAAAAAATGCTGCAAAGCTGGAGAACCTACAAGCCGCATCTGAGGCTCCAATTACGCTGGCGACAGGGATTATGGCAGTGTTATCAATTTGTCGCAACGAGTCCCGCGACCGGCTCCGCTCATAATAAGCCATGAGGCATCTCAAGCCTGCGGAGGAAACATAGACAGGCATTGAGGGGCATGCTATAATGCTTAAGGAGCCTCTCATGCGTATTCTAGGCGTGGATCCCGGGCTGCAAATTACAGGCTATGGGCTGATTGAAGCGGAAGGCCAGAGCTTTCGATTGCTGGAAGGCGGCGTTTTGCGGCCAGATGCGCGCTCCTCTTTGGAGAGGCGTTTGCTTCAGCTTTATAAAGGCATCCGTGCCCTCATTCAGGAATTTCAGCCGGATAATGTGGTTGTGGAGGAGCTCTATTCCCAGTATGCGCATCCGCGCACAGCCATTTTAATGGGACATGCGCGCGGCGTGATATTGCTGGCGGCGGCAGAATACGGCATTCCTTTTTACGGCTATGAGGCGACGCTTGTGAAGCGTGCTTTAACGGGCCGGGGGCGCGCCTCCAAGCAACAAGTGGGGCGGATGGTGGCGCAACTTCTGGGGCTGGCCGAGCCGCCCGTCCCCGAAGATGTTACAGATGCGCTGGCGCTGGCGCTGTGCCATGCCTGTCCGAAAAGATTAGAGTTTGCGCCCAATCGTAAAAGGCGAAGCTTGCCAGAAGCGATAGCCCGACAGATGAAAAGCTGAACAAGATCCGAAAATCGCTCGGCTTGAACAATGTTCTAAAGCGTCTTAAATGCAACTGTATAATAAGTCAGGCCATTAGGCTGCTGTGAGGGAATGATAAATGATCCGTCGCGTGCGCGGCGCGTTAATTGAAGTAGGAGAGGAAAATGTGGCCATTGAAGTGGGCGGGCTGACATACGAAGTGCTTGTCCCGACGCCCGTAGCGGAGCGCTTGGCCGAGCGCGAACAGGGCGCGGAAGTGGAGCTGTACACATATCAGTTTTTTGTCATTGAAAACACACGCGGCACGCCCGTGTTGATGGGCTTTGAGACGCCTGCGCAACGCGATTTTTTTGAGCGCTTGCTGGAAGTGCCCCGCTTTGGGCCGCGCAGCGCCCTGCGTTCGCTCTGTATTCCTGTCGCCACATACGCGCAGGCGATTGAGATAGGAGATACGAAGCTTCTGCGCTCTTTGCCTGGCGTCGGCGCGCAAAAGGCGAAAGATATTGTCGCCACATTGCAGGGAAAAGTGGGGCGCTTTCTTAATGTCGCGGAAGTTGAGGCTGTCCGTCCTGCAGCAGGCGTACCCGAAACAGAAGCAGAAGAACAGGCCATTATCGTGCTGGAGCAATTAGGGCTGTCGCGCGCTGAGGCAGTGCGGACTGTAATCCATTTGCGGGAGACGCATCCTGAGCTGAAAACAGCCGATCAAATTGTCAAGGCGGCATTTAAGCGCTAAAGGAAGACTGAAATTTCGTAAAGCGCTTTCGGAGTGTAGATAGAAGCACGCAGCCAAAAAATGTGAAATGGGCCCAAAATGACGCACGAGGATACTTCTCGCCATAGAATTATCAGTGGCTATGAGCGGCAGGAGGATATAGAGGATGCGCTGACGCTGCGGCCGCGGACGCTGGAGGAATACGATGTGGGCCAGGAACGGCTTATTGAAAATTTGCGGGTGGCGATTGAAGCGGCGCGGCAGCGAGGGGATGTGCTGGATCACATTTTGTTTGACGGGCCGCCGGGATTAGGCAAAACGACTTTAGCCTACATTATTGCCAATGAAATGGGCGTCGATTTGCATCGCACATCGGGGCCGGCGCTGGAGCGGGCGGCGGATCTCGTGGGCATTCTGACAAATCTCAAACGCGGCGACATTCTGTTCATTGATGAAATCCATCGGCTGCCGCGCGTTGTGGAAGAATATCTATATCCGGCCATGGAGGAATTTCGCATTGATTTTGTCGTGGATAAGGGGCCCTACGCCAAAACAATTCCCCTGACATTAGAGCCTTTTACGCTCATAGGCGCCACGACACGCGCCGGGCTGCTCACGAGCCCCCTCCATGAACGCTTCGGAATCTTCCATCATCTGGATTTCTATACAGTGGAGCAGCTGGAAAAAATTGTGCGCCGTTCCGCCCGGCTGCTGGAGATTGAAATTGAGGCAGGCGGCTGCCGCGAGCTGGCGGCGCGTTCGCGTGGCACGGCGCGCATTGTCAATCGGCTGTTGCGGCGCGTCCGGGATTATGCGCAAGTCAAAGGCGACGGCCGAATCACACAGGCCATCGCCGCTGAAGCTCTGGCCGCAATGGGCATAGATGAATTGGGCCTGGATCCGCTGGATCGGCAATATCTTCTGGCGATTATTGAATATTATCACGGCGGGCCTGTAGGCCTGAATGCCATCGCGGCGACGCTTTCGCAAGATCCGGGGACACTGGAAGATGTCGTGGAGCCGTATCTGTTGAAAATAGGCTTCATTATCCGGATGTCCCGAGGACGTGTGGCCACAGAGCGCGCTTATGCCCATCTGGGCTTTCCCGCAAAACAGGCACCAAAAATTTCTCCTGAGCTGAGAATGGATTTCGAAGAATAATCCTCCTGGCACACGATTTCTTTCTCCCGCAAATCTCAGGCAGAAGGATTCTTTGTCTTGCGGAAGGGAAATTTGTTTGCACAAACAAGCTAAAGATAAGATTTAGCTTCAGGCAAAGCACATCTTTTTTGAAGAACAAAGAGAAAAGGAGGAATATCTATGCGGGCGGCTGTGCTGAAGGCGCCGCGTGCCCTCGATGTCACAGAGCTTCCGATTCCGGAAATCACGCCAGGCAATTGCCTTGTGCGCGTGAAAGCCTGCGGCATCTGTGGGGCAGATCGTGTGGCTTGGGAGCGGGGCCCCAGCGGCAAGCAGGAGCCCGCCACTTTTGGCCATGAGGCTGTGGGCGTGATTGAACAAATCGGCGCCGGCGTGACGCGCTGGCGCGTGGGCGATCGCGTGGCGATTTATAATGTCATTGGCTGCGGGCGCTGTCGGCATTGCCTGCGAGGCGAGGAGAAATATTGTTTGACGCAATCTGTCGTGGGCCAGGGATTTTGCGAATATGCGCTTGTGCCGCAAGAGAATTTGTTGCCGCTGCCCGACTGGCTGGATTTCGTGCCTGGCACATTAGCCACAGATGTGCTGGGCACAGCTTTGCGGGCTGTACGGCTGGCCAATGTGCCGCCGAACGCGATTGTCGGCGTGTGGGGGCTGGGGCCCATTGGTTTTGTTGTCGCCCGCGGCGCTAAGCTCTGGGGCGCTCGCTATGTGTTTGGCTTTGATCTGTATGAAAATCATCGGGCAATGGGAGCACGTTACGGCGTCGATCGGGCTTTGGATCCGCGAGAGACTGATATTGCCCAAATTGTGCGCGCTTTTAGCCCCGATGGCCTGGATGTGACTTTCAATACAGTGTGGGATAATGCCGTGGCACAGCAAGCTTATGATTTAACAGCCTATGGCGGCACATGCTCCATGATTGTGGCTTATCCGGAAAGGCTGGATTGGTGGCATGAGCGCCGCCTCACAGGCGCCGGCTATTTTACAAAGCCAGAATATTATGAAAATTTGCAGCTTGTGGAAAGCGGACGCCTGCCTCTGGAGCCGCTCATCAGCCATGTTCTGCCTCTGGAGCAGATTGAGGAAGCTTTTAAGCTGCGCTTTGAAACGCCGCAACAATCCTTAAAAATTGTGATCACAATGGAGTGAAAGCGATGCGCACATTCGCGATGTTGTTATTTTGTCTCTGGAGAGCAATCCCCTCAGGGGCTCAAACGCCTGTGGAATTTTCCATTTTCAAATCCTTTTATCGGCCCGATGTGACAATCCAATGGCGGACAGCCTGTTCCGCCTCGGAAACAGCTCGCTGGCGTTTGGAAGCCATTTTAAGGCGGGAGGAGTCTTCTCAGGCGCTACAACATAAGAGCCTGAGAGGGCTGAGCGCGCCGCAGGGCGTCTTGCGCTTTGACACCTCTGGCCTTCCTTTAGGGCGTTATGCGATTGATGCCTCTATGTGGGACGCGAGCGGCAAAATAATCTGCGCGCAAACATTGCTTTTTCCTGTCCTGGCCAATCCGCAAATCACATCGCGTCTCGTCACAGTGCGCGCCTCGGACAATATGCTGATTGTCCAGGGCAAGCCATTTTTTCCGCTGGGCATCTATGAAAGTCCAGCGACAGAGGATTACATTAAAAAATTAAAGGAGGCGGGATTTAATCTCTGTCATCTTTCCGGAGGCGTGTCGCCTTTTTTGCCGAAAATTCTGGATACGCTTCAAGCCTATGGCCTGAAGGCCTGGATAAGCGTGTCCCATCTGCTTGATTTTTCCCAGGAGGCAGAAAAGAAGCGGGAGCAATTAGCTCGCTATGTGGAGCTATTGGGGCATCATCGGGGCTTGCTGTGCTGGGAGAGCATAGATGAGCCCGCCTGGGGAAAACAGAGCGCCGAGGGCCTGTATGAGGGCTATTGTTTTCTGCGCGCGCTGGATCAGCAACACATCATCTGGACCAATCATGCGCCGCGCAACACAATCGCCGAGCTCGCCCATTTTAATCGGGCCACAGATATCGCCGGCGCAGACATTTATCCAGTGCCAGAAGGCGTGGGCCATTCGGATTTGCCCAACAAAACAATTAGCGTTGTAGGCGATGAAACGGACAAAAATCGGCAAGCCGTTTTGGGCGAAAAGCCTGTTTTTATGGTTTTGCAGGGCTTTGGCTGGGCGGAGCTGAGCAAGCCTGATCCCAAGCGCCCTCCTGTTATGCCCACATTCAAACAGTCGCGTTTTATGGCGTATGACGCCATCCTCCACGGCGCCAATGGCTTGCTGTATTGGGGCACACATTATACGAAAAAGCCCTCTCGCTTCTGGAGCGAACTGCGCAGCCTCATCAGTGAGCTTGCAGCTCTGCAGGATATATTGGCCAGCGAAACATTGCCGGCCTCGGCGGCGGCGCAAATTGTCCGTATCACAGAACATAAGGGCTCAGCGCCAGCGCCTGCCTCGCGTGTGGCTCGCCCTCCTGTGCGTCTTATGCACAAGCGCCACAATAGATTTAATTATTTGTTTTTAATCAACGAAAGCCCGGAAGCGCGGAATGTTGTGCTTTCCTTGCCCCCTGCGCTGAAAGCGCAGCGCTGGCGGCGGCTCTTTGAAGGCAAAGAATTGGGGGCGGCTAAGCATCGTCTTGCCCTGTCGCTTGCGGGCTACGATGTCGCTGTGTTGAGCGACAATCTCCGTTTTGCCGACAAACGCAAAGATTTCAGTGCCGAATGGCAGCAGGCAACCTTTGCTTCCGCTTCTGACTTTCTTGAGCCGGGCAATTTGCTGCGCAATCCGGGATTTGAAGGGGATGCCGATAAGGATGGCTTGCCCGATGGCTGGGCGGCCAGCTTAGCTTTCACGGCCGCATTAAGTGCGCATGCCCACGGGGGCAAAGTGGCGCTGCAATTGCGGGGAATAGGCGGAGAGGCGGCGCCCCTGGCTGTGCAGCGCAATGTGGAGATCGAGGCGGGACGGAAATATCGCTTCAGTGCCTGGATAAAGACAGAAAGCGATGTCCAGACGCGTTTTTATGTCGAATGGCATACAGACACATTTCATGCGTTTTGTTTGCCCTGGACTAGGGGGACAGGAGACTGGCAAAAGCTGGAATATGAATTTACGGCTTTGCCTGATCCGCAAGGACAAGCTTATGCGGTCGTGCAGGTGCGGGGCGAAGGCGTGGCTTATTTTGATGATGTGCGTTTGGAGCTTGTGGAATAAAGAAAGCGCAAAAGGAACTGTATCTTAAAAAATGGAGGGGCCTCTATGTGAAGAGGCCCCTTTTTCGGTGCTTGCCGATATCCCTGCCGTTTATTCACAGAGAAATCTACGTGCTTTTTCGGCTATGGGCTCAGCCGGACTGTATTCAGATTTTGCCCTTTAACCCATTTGGCATGGCCATCCCAAAAGCCGATGTTCATCCCTTCATTGTGCCGCAGGGCATTTACATAACGCGGATGTGTGGGATCCATATACAGGATGCCGCCGATGTTGACATTGTAATCCACATAGGGGCGCTCCACCATCTCCGCAATCATCGCTGTCTCCGCGGGGACGCTGATGGCAGCTAATGAAACATTGCCCGCGCGATTGCCATAGCCATAGCTGCAGGCAAATGTAGCCCATTCGGCGCCCCAATAGCCAGATACGCCCGCCTGCAGGGAGCATGTATTCTTGTAGGGATCGCTGGGGCAGACAAAGACTTGATCATTCTTTACATAGGGGCGCGCCGAAGCCCACGGGTGCGCGTGCGAATTCATATCCACGGCTGCGCCCGGCGGCGTCCGCTCATCATAATCCTGCACATACTGCAAAATGGCTAAGCCAAGCTGCTTCACATTGTTTAAACAGCTGGATTGGCGCGCCTTTTCACGCGCCCGGGCAAAAACAGGGAAGAGAATAGCGGCAAGGATAGCAATAATGGCAATGACGACTAACAACTCTATCAATGTGAATCCCCGTCTCAAAAGCACATCAGCTCCTTTCCTGAATTGCGGCGCTTAAGCGCCGAACGATCAGTTCCGCAAAAGAACACAACACTCTAGATTAAATCAGAAAAATTTATATGTCAACGATTTTAAACTGGCTCAGCAGGATTTTTTTTATTTTCGCCTAATTATTAGTGTTCAAGAGCAAATGTTACTTCACAGGATTTAGGAGCGTCTTATGCCGAAATACCCCCATATCATTGTTTTCTTTACCGATCAACAGCGCTGGGACACATGCGGCTGTTATGGCCAGCGTCTGCCCATTACGCCAAATCTGGATCAGATGGCAGCCGAGGGCGTGCGCTTTGAATGGGCTTTCACCTGTCAGCCAGTGTGTGGGCCAGCGCGGGCGTGCCTGCAAACGGGCAAATACGCCACGGAGACGGGCTGCTTTACGAACAATCGCGCCCTGCCGCTCAACGAGCCGACGCTGGCTGTTTGGCTGGCGGAAGCGGGCTATGAGACCGCGTATCTGGGCAAATGGCATCTGGCCTCTGATGAAAAAAATAATTATTGCACTTCGCCCGTCCCGCCCCAGCGGCGGGGCGGCTACAAAGACTTCTGGCTGGCGGCGGATGTCCTGGAATGCACTTCCCATCCTTTTGAGGGGCATTTATATGACAGCGCGGGCCAGCCTGTCTATTTTACAGGCTATCGCGTGGATCGCCTGACGGATATGGCGCTGGATTATCTGGCGCAGCGGGATTGGACGCGGCCGTTGTTCTTTTTTATTTCCTATCTTGAGCCCCATCATCAAAACGATATGAATCGTTTTGTGGGCCCGGAAGGCTCTGCCGAGCGTTTCGCCGATTACGATGTGCCCGGCGATCTTTTGGATACACAGGGCGACTGGCGCGAAAACTTTCCGGACTATCTCGGCTGCTGCTGGAGTCTGGACTACAATTTGGGCCGTTTTGTGAATTTCCTGGCGGAGCGGGGGGAGCTGGACAACACGCTCTTGATTTACACCAGCGATCACGGCTGTCATTTCCGCACACGCAACGACGAATACAAGCGCTCCTGCCATGATGGCTGCTTGCGGATTCCGCTTGTGTTGCGGGGCCCGGGATTTACAGGAGGAGGCGTCCCGCAACAGCTGGCCAGTCTGATTGATGTGCCGCCGACAATTTTGCAGGCAGCGGGCCTTCCTGTGCCTCCGACAATGCGCGGCCGGCCCCTGCAGGAGGCTCTGGCGGGAGCCGCCGACTGGCCCCAGGAAATTTTCGCTCAGATTAGCGAATCACAAGTCGGGCGCTGTCTGCGCACGCCTCGCTGGAAATATTCGGTCGTGGCGCCCGATAAACACGGCTGGCGTGATGCGCAAAGCGATGTGTATGTGGAGGAGTTCCTTTACGATTTGCAGGCCGATCCGCACGAACGATGCAATCTTGTGGCTGATCCGCAATATCAGCATGTGCGCGCTGAACTCGCGGAACGCCTCA
>CAZUOJ010000006.1:0-40903 GCA_964622325.1 uncultured Armatimonadia bacterium | reverse complement strand
TTCCGCGCCCTTTCCTGTTCCGCCAGAAGCGTGGCTTTGCCGCTGAGCACGATGGCCGGGATGTCGGCCCAGAGCGGATTGGCACGCATGGCTTCCAGCACATCCCAGCCGCTGACACCCCCTGGCATCAAAATGTCCAGCATCACGAGATCAAAGCGTTCTTCTGGCGCTAAATGCTGACACAATGTCTCCAGCGCCTCGCGTCCATTTGTCGCCTGGACACATTCCGCCCCGATGTCCATTAACGAATACACAAGCACTTGGCGCAGCTCGCGATCATCTTCGACAATGAGAATTCTGGGCAAAGCAGCCGCATCCTTTCTGTGAATTTTGCCCACATGCTCCCCCCATGCCAAACATCTTTCTACAAAAATTTAATTATTAGTGTTACAAAAAGTTCCTCTTGTTTCTATGATTTTCGCGGGGCGAGCCCGCGCCAGGCAATAAGCGCGGCGACAACAGGCAGAGCACATGTCGTGGCGAGCGCCCATGAAAGGCTGCCCGTCCAATCTGAAATCAGCCCCACTAGAGGCGAAATGAAGCCGGCCACGCCCCATGTGAAGCCCATGCTGATGGCGGAGGCTGTGCTCACGCCATTGCGCAAAAGCTCCTGTGTTTGGGCGATGTTGATGTGTTCGGCGCCGCGCAAAGTGGCGCCTGCCCAGAAGAGCAAAATGAGCACAGCGCCGGGCGGGGCATGCAGAGCTGCATACAAAAACGGAGGCGATAGAAGCAATGTGAGCACTGTCATAAAGCGGCGCCCCCAGCGCTCGCTCAGCCGACTGCCCAAGATGCCTCCCAGCGCCGCACCCCCGACAAAGCTGAACAACACCGCTCCTTGAAATAAGGTGGATCGGCCCAGCCGGCCCTGCAGCACCTGCATAAAGGTCGCATAGGCGATGACAGTAGCGGATCGCAAGACCATCACGGCAAATATAGGCGCCAAAGGCCGCAAAAAAGGCAATAAATGCTGCCGCAAGCTAAATGGCTCTGGCGGAAGCATTATCTCACAGGCCCGCTGACGTCCGGGATTCAAATATGTCATCACGCCCACAGCCGCCAGGCCGAGGGGCAACGCAAATATGAAGCCCTGCATCGGCCCCAGCCCTGCTTTCAATCCCCAATCATGCAGCATCGGCGACACGAGGGCAGCTAAAGCATAGCCAATAGCGCCCCCGGCGCCAAAAATGCTCATCCCCAACGCCCGCCGCCGCCCCGAAGCCTCGCCCGCTAAAGCGCCGCCACAGGGATGATAGAGCGCCACGCCCAGGCCCCCCAACATCACAAATAGCACAAAAAGCGGCAGATTCGGCATAAAGCCCACGAAGGAGCTAAACACTGTCGCCATCAGCAAAGCCACCGGCAGAATATGCTGCAGCCGAAAGCGATCCACTACATAGCCCAACAACGGCTGGCCAAAATTCGTCGTCATCGACAATAGCAAGGAGATAAATCCCAGCGCCGGATCGCTGAGGCCAAAATGACGCTGCACTGTGAACCATAAAGGCGGCACAAAATTCGCATAGGCATCGCTCAAGGCATGCCCAAAGCTACAGGCTAACAATTGGCCCTTGCGCGCGGGACGGACTGTAAGATTCTCAGTAGCACATGGATTCATCTCATATCCTGATTTTGTTTATTTCGGTTGGATTAGATTGTGGGAGCTATGGGCGGGGGCAATTCGCACACTTCCGCTAATTCCTTTAAAGCCTTTTCCGGCCCCATCACAATCAGCGTATCCCCCGCATGCAACACTGTATCCGCCGCCGGATTGGGCATGCCTTTTCCGCCCCGGATAATCCCGAGCACTGTGATGCCGTATTTTTGCCGCAGACCGGCACTGGCTAAATCCTGCCCGACAATCGCGCTGGCCGGGCACAGGCGAATCTCTGCCACTGTGAGCTCGGGATGGGCGGCAATATGCTCCAGCAACGCCTCCAGGGGCGCACGCGGCACGGGCGCATCTGTCCGCAACGCCTGATATTGCCCCGCTCGCACTTGCTCCACAAAGCGCTTGATTTGCGAAAGAGATACAAGATAACGAAACAGCACGCGCGTAAAAATCTCAATCGCCGTCTCAAATTCCTCCGGAATGACTTCATCTGCCCCCAGCCGATGCAAATCCTCAATATCCGCCACAAAGCGCGTGCGCACAATCAGATGACAGCGCGGATTGAGCTGTTTGACTAATTGCGTTACCCGGCGCGTGGCAATGGGATCGGAGATCGCCACGACGACAGTGCCAGCCTGGGGCACCCCCACATGATGCAGCGTGGCCTCATGTGTGGCATCGCCATAATGAATCGGCTCCCCGCGTTTGCGCTGTTCCCGCACTGTATCGGGATTCATTTCCACAATCGCATAAGGAATGCCGGCGGCGCGGGCCACACGCGCCAGATTGCGCCCATTAAACCCAAAGCCAATAATTACGAGATGATTGGACAGCCCTACAATCTCGCCCGAAGGCTCGGGCATCAGCCCCTTGAGCGAAGGCGGCAAGGGCAGCCGCTGGGCCGCTTCCGCCACCCGGGGCGCGATTTCTATCACAAAGGGCGTCAGCAACAATGTCACTACAGCCACAGGCAGAAAATATGTCTGCAACGCCCCGGAAACAAGCCCGGCTTCCAGGCCCGCTTGATACAGCACAAAAGAGAATTCCCCCACTTGACAGAGCGCCATGGCTGTCAACACAATAGTGCGGATGGACAACCGCAGAAGCATTATGGCCAGCATGACAGCCACAATTTTCAGCAGCGTCACTCCTAGCACCATTAAGAAAATCAATATGGGCTCGCTTATGACAGCCGGCACATCCAGCAACATCCCTACGGCGATGAAAAAGAAGCTTGTGAATACATCGCGCAGAGGCAAAGCGTGACTGAGCGCTGTATGATGATAATCCGATTCGGCTACAATGAGGCCCGCTAAAAAAGCGCCGAGCGCCAATGATAGGCCCAGCGACGATGTCAGCCAGGCAATTCCCAATCCCAAAAACACGACGCTGAGCAGCATGAGCTGCCGATCCTGTGCCTGCGCCACCCGATGCAAAATAAAGGGCACGACCCGTCGTGCCGCCATAAACACAATCACGCCCACAAGCGCGATTTTGCCCAGCAATATGCCCATTTCCCTTACATTGACTGTTTCTCGCTGACTTAAAAAGGGAATCACGAGCATCATGGGCACGACCATAACATCCTGGAACAGCAAAATCGCCAGTGTCGTGCGCCCGTGAGGCGTTTGCAGCTCTCCTCGCGTCTCCAGCGTAGAAAGCACAACTGCTGTGCTGCTCAACGCGACCAGAAAGCCGGCAAAAACTGCAGCCGGCGCAGGCAGGCCCATCCGCCAGGCCCATAAAGCGGCCATCAGCCCCGTCAGGCTGACTTGCGCGATCCCCCCATATAATAATGTCCCGCGCATTTCCCACAGCCGCCGCAAGGAAAATTCCAGGCCAATTGTAAACAGCAGGGCAACAACGCCGATTTCCGCCAAAAACTCCACTTGCTCATAGGAGCCGATTAATTTCAACACATGTGGCCCCACGAGAACGCCCGTCAGCAAAAAACTCACAATTTTGGGCAAGCGCAAGCGCTGGCCAATCACAGAAACAGCCACCGCCAGTCCAAGCACAATGACTATGCTTGTTAAATAATCCTGCGACATATTTGTTCTCCAAAGACGAAAGCGGCCAGCCAAAAGCAAAAGGGCGCTTTGCTTCGCCATCGGCCCCTGAACTCCCCAGCGCCCCCAGAATTCCTCCCGGGACTTTTCAAAACGCGGAAGGCTGCCATTGCGCAAATTTGCGCGGCAAATCCAGCACTTGCGATTTCTGGATGCCCGCCAGCTCCATCACGCGCTGGCACCATCCTTGCGCCCCTACAGCGCCGCACGAATGCGCATCGCTGCCAATGACAAATTTCACTTTTTCCTCCGCCATCACCGCCAGCAGCTCCGCATATTCTAATGTAAATTGCGCCTCCGGAATGTCCGGATACCACCAGCTCATTTGATTCATTATTTCAAAAGCTTTATCCAGCTCAAAAAGCGCCGCCGCCACTTCCCGCAGCCCGCTGCGGGGCAATTGGGCCGGCGTCACTGTCGCTGGAAATCGCCCCAAATTAAATGGATGCGCGAGCGCGTCCACGAGCGGATGCTGCACCAGCGCCAAACAGACGCGAAACACATTGCTTAAAAATCGCTCCACACTGGCAGGAGGATCAATCGCCACGCCTTTTGTGCTGCCCCCAATATCCGCTAAAACAAATTGCACAAGCCCCGCTTCCTGCTCCGTTAAAGGCAAGGCGCCATTTAAATCCTGAGCCGTGACTTCCACGCCCGGAATGACGCGGATGGGGCTGCTGGCGTCTGCCGCCACGATACGCCTCACATGCTGGCGCAAATCGTCTTCGTCTCCCCAATAATGATCACTAATCACAATAAGCTCCAGCCCCATCGCCTCTGCCTGACGCACATTTTCTTCGATGGAATTGCGCCCATCAGAAAAATTCGTGTGCGTATGGCAATCATACGGGATAAACATCCTTAGCCTCCCTGCACAATCTCCTGCAGAACCTGTAAGCTACGGCGCGCATAATCTAACGGATTCTGAGCAATATCAAACAAATCGATTGTATAGCCGCCGCAATAGCCCACTTCCAAAAAAGCCTGATGGATTTCTGTCAGCGGCATATCGCCCTCTCCTGGCGGCAGATGGCGATGTTCTCCCGCAGGGAAATCCGCCCAATGGCTGTGCCACAGCCAGGGCGCAAGCTGTCTTATCGTGTGCGGCACATCGCCCTCCGTCAGCCACGCATGGCCAATATCCAAATTGATCCCCAGAAGCGGATGGGGCAGATGGGAAAGCAAGCGTAGCGTCTCGGACAGCCCGTGCAACACGAGGCCAGGCTCTGGCTCTAAGGCAAGGCGAATATGATAGGATTCAGCGGCGGGCAGCAGGGCGCCTTCCAGCCAACTCACAAGCTCTTCCCATTGTGCACCTTGCAGGCCTGGCAGTCGGCGCGGCGTATTCAAAATGAGCACTTCCGCTTGCAAGGCGGCTGTTAAGGCAATGCTGCGAAGCTGATTGTCCAGGCGCTCTGAAACAGGCTCGGCATCACCATGATAGCTCACAATAATGGTCTGAAAGCCCAAAGCCCGGGCTTCTTGGGCCAAAGCCAGCGCCTGTGTTTCTGTCAAATGTTCCGGGCGCATATCTGGATGCTCCAAGCATAATTCTACAGCCGCAAAGCCCAGCTGAGCCAGAGCCTCCAGAGCCTGTTGTATTGGCCAATGCCGAAAGCCTATTGTGCGGAAGCCAATTTCCATCTTATATGTTGTCCTTCCAGCCGTATTCGCCGCGTAAGGGGACAAACAGGCATTCAATGCTGTGGCGCATATGCAATTCGCCGTTAATTTTTGTGCCCACTTCGCATGTCTGATAGACGCGCCCGCCCACGGGAACAACAATTTTTCCCCCCTCCGCTAATTGGTCCACAAGCGGCGGAGGAATTGTTGGCGCGGCTGCGGACACGAGAATGCGATCATAAGGCGCAGCGGCAGGATAGCCTAAGGA
Source organism: uncultured Armatimonadia bacterium (assembly GCA_964622325.1). GTDB lineage: Bacteria > Armatimonadota > Zipacnadia > Zipacnadales > UBA11051 > JAJFUB01. The sequence goes on along the minus strand of CAZUOJ010000006.1, from coordinate 35,331 downwards.
ACCATCGCCGTGGATGATATGAACATTATTGATATTCAGCCTTTTTAAGGTTTGACGGGCGCGCGCCGCCAATTCGGGCACAATTTCCACGGCATAAACGGATCCACATAGCATCCCCAGCAAAGCTGCCACATAGCCCGAGCCAGCGCCTACTTCCAAAACTTTATGTTCCGGCGCTGGCTCCAGAAGTTGGAGCATCAGCGCGACCATATAAGGCTGAGATATCGTTTGCCCCCAGCCGATGGATATAGGATAATCCTCATAGGCCTCTTCTTGTTTATCCGGCGGCACAAATTCATGGCGGGGCAACTGGCTCATGGCCTCTAAAATGCGTTCATTTTTTATCCCGCGCTGGCGAAGCTGCCGTTCCACCATCAGCTCACGCGCGCGCAAAAAAGGATCAGAATCTGCAGCCGAAGGGGAGACATTCATAGCCGCTTTTGCCCTTTTGCAGGATTTTATGCTTTGAATAGCGTAAATTTATAATACAAATACAAGCTACATTTTCAAAACAATGCCTTCTCAAAGGCCGTTAGCAAAAATTAAGCACAAAAATACACATATCGCTGCTTCTGTTCCAGGCGCTTTGCCCTGACGGGAACAAAGCCCGAAAGCTTCGTGTATATCTTAACATACAAAAGGAGGTGAATGCATCTTGCGTTTGGCGCCGCCAGAATCTCTGGAGGCGCGTCCAGGATTTCCTCGTGCTGATTCTGATATTATTGTTGCTCTCATCCGGACAGCCTTCATTATTGCGTATTTTATTTTACGAGCGCATGGGCAGCCCCGCCTATATGAAGAAACGCCCGATTTTTTGTGGCGCCGCGCCTTATGGCTATTAGATAGCATTGCCCTGGCGGCGGCTCTGTTTAATCTTATCTTGCTTGTGCTTTATTTGTCAGGCCGTTCTTTGCGGCTTATGCGGCCTGGCGCTCTTCTAATGGATTTGTTGCTTTTGGGCACGGCTGTAGCTGTATTTCGCCGTGTCGGCTATGATGCCTTTGATTTATATTATCTTATCTTGATTCCAGCGGCGATATGGTATCGGCGCACGGGAGCTGTGCTTGTCGCCTTAGCGGCGGCGCTGCTGGCTATGTTTTTGCCGCAATGGCTTTTTCCGGCGCCTTATCTTTTTGGCGGAGCCTGGCGTACAGCCCTGGAGCAAGGCGTTCCGCTTCTGCTCATCGGCCTGATCACAGGCTATTTAGTGCGCGCCCGGGATTTGGAACATCAAGAGGCTATTGCCTTGCGTCAAGAAATGCGCCTTGCACACCTTTTGCAGCAACGAATGCTTCCGGCGACGCTCCCCTCTTCCCCCTTTTGCGATTTAGCTGTTGTTTTTGAGCCGGCCCGAATTGTGGGCGGAGATTTCTATGATGTACGGCTCCTCGATGATAATCATTTGCTGATTATTTTGGCCGATATGTCCGGCAAAAGCGTTTATGGGCTTTTCCATCTCTCCCTCGTGCATTCGCATTTGCAAGCCGCCTTGCGCGAAGGCTTAACATTAGCCGAAGCCGCGCTGCGTGTCAATCGGAGCACATATGCCGCGCTGCAGCCTGAAAATTTTGCGGCATTGTTTATGGGCGTGTTACGTCTGTCCGACGGCTATTTTCGCTTTGTCAATTGCGGCCATGTGCCGCCGCTGCATTTTTCCGCCCGGCACAGCTCTTCTGTTTGCAGTTTGGCTGGCGGCGGGCCTGTAATTGGCGCTTTTGCGGATCCCTCCTATGAAGAACAATCCTTTTGGCTGGCAGAAGGAGAAATTCTTGTTTGCTTCTCGGATGGACTGTCGGAGGCGCGTAATCGCCACAAAGAATTTTTTGGCCAGGAGCGGATTGCCGCAATAATCGATGAAAATAGAGAAGCCTCGGCTCAAGCCCTGGCGGAATGCTTGCATGAGGCGTTAAGAAATTTTGCGGCTCCGCCGGGCCAGGATGATATCACAATTATTGTGCTGCGGCGACGTGCGCCGCTTCCTGAGGCAGGCTAAAAGCAAAAAAGAGCTTTGTTAGAAAACAAAAAACAAATAACGAGGCCTTCCCAGATTTAGGGATACATCCTCATGAGGCCGCAAACTTTGCCGATAATATGGGCTTCTCGTGTAATAATGGGCTCCAGGAGATCATTTTCGGGGCGCAGCTCGACAGCGTGCGCATGCCGAAAAAAGCGCTTTATTGTCGCTTCTTCGCCGATTAGGGCGACAACAATATCGCCATTTTCCGCCGTCGGCTGGCGACGCACAATGACAAGATCGCCATCCAAAATGCCGGCTTTAATCATGCTGTCGCCCTGGACGCGCAAAAGAAAAATTTCGCCTTCAGGAATGAATCCTTCTGGCAAAGGCAGAACATCTTCGATATTTTGCTGCGCTAAAAGCGGCTCGCCCGCAGCGACTTTTCCCACAAGCGGAATATAACGCGTTGTTTGCGCGGGACGGGCAAGCCGTGGCCGTAAAGCGCGCGTGAGGGAGCCATCCCGCTCCAGATAGCCCGCTTTCTCTAAAGCGCGCAAATGAAAATGCACAGAAGAGCTGGAAGCCAGCCCCACGGCGCGTCCAATTTCGCGGACAGTCGGCGGATAGCCGCGTTCTCGTGTCATTTGCATAATGTAATCCAAAATCTGCTGGCGGCGAGGCGTGAGCTTGGGGCGGGCCATATCTTTGCTTTCCTTATCTCTTTAGCCGTTATTTGTATAACTGAAATATTTGTCTGATATTATCATGTTTTTTAGGATTTGTCAAACATTCGTTCTATTATTAATATGAATAGCCAGAAATATTTCTTCTCATAGCAGCCAAGCAATGCAATCACGCGATTTCCAAGAATTATATGAATTGGAAGAAACTTATTGGTGGTTCGTGGGACGCCGGCAGCTTGTGCGGCAGCTTGTGCGGCAATATGTTCAGGATCCCGGGGCGCGGATTTTAGATGCTGGCTGTGGCACAGGAGGCACGCTCAAGGCTTTAGAGGGCCTCACAGATTTATATGGCTGCGATGTGTCGCTGGAGGCTTTGGCTTTTTGTCGGCAGCGGAACTTAAAGCAATTAGCCGCTGCAGATGTGCTGGCCCTCCCCTATGCCTCCGCAAGCTTCCACGCTGTGATTAGTTGTGATGTGCTGGAACATCTTCCGGACGATCGAGCAGGGCTTCGGGAAATGTTGCGCGTTTTACAGCCCGGCGGCTTTTTATTTGTTACAGTGCCGGCGCATCGCTTCTTATGGAGTGAACATGATGAAGCTTTAGGACATCGGCGGCGCTACAGGGCCACAGAATTGAGGCAGAAACTGCAGGAAGCGGGCGCAAATGTGTTGAAATTATCAGCCGTTGTCATGTTTGCCTTTCCGCCCATTTTGCTGTTTCGGCTAGGGCAGCGCTTTCGGCCCAAATTGCCCGATGAGCCGCGCACTGATTTGCGCATTTTAAAGCCCTGGCTGAATAATCTTCTTATTAAATCCTTAAAACTAGAAAATTGGCTCTTGCAATATCTGAATCTGCCCTTGGGCACATCGTATGTGGCTGTGGCACAAAAGCCCAAAATGTAAAATCACAAAAAGCGTTTCTCTGCATGGATAAGCCACGAAGCGCAAAAGCGAGAATGGCTGCAGATTCAGCTATTCTGATGTCGGCTTTTCTTGGAGCCGTTGCCCGCAAAATTCGCTTTTCAGAGGCCCGTTATGCGCGTGGGAATTTGTCTTTCAGGCGGCGCCCAAGAACTGAGTCGCATTGAGCCTGCTCGGCTGGCGGATTTTGGCTTTTCGCTTGTGTTTGTGGGCTGTTATGAGGATGATGTGCGCTGGCGGGCCGAGCCCATTGCCAGCTTTGTGCGCCATTTGCGCAGCCAGGGCTTGGAAGCCTATGCCGTCCCCTGGGGCTATGGCCGCGTGCTGGATCCCGATCCTTCTATTCCCAGTCTCTATGTGGATACGCATCCCCAAGCTTTACAAATAGACAGTCGGGGGCGACGAGTGCCCAAAGCCTGTCCCAACAATCCTTATTTTCTGGAATGGTTCTCTTCCAATATGCGCACCTTAGCCTGGATGTTAGAAGTACAGGGCTTCTTATGGGATGAGCCGTCTTTTTATTATTCGCGGGGCCATTGGGCGTGTCGCTGTGTGTACTGTCAGCGCCTGTATCATGCTTCGTTTAGCCACGAAATGCCGCGGGAATTGACGGAGCATGTGCCCCAATTCCGGACGCAGAGTCTTGTCATGTTTTTGCTCGCAGCCGCAGCGGCGATACAATCTGTAGACTTCAAAATGCTTTCGCTCGTCATGCCCTCGCCGGCAATGCCAGGCATGCCTGTCCCCAGCGGCACGGAAGATTGGAATGCGCTGACGGCGTGCTCCGCCTGTGATGTGCTTTCTTTGTTCGTGCCCTGGCAATATCACAATGTGCCATGGGATCGGGCGCTGCGAGAACTGCATCAAGAAGGCGCCAAGCTCGCGGAAAGACATGGAAAGCGCTACATGCTTTGGCTCGCCGCCAGCCCCAGCCCCCGCGATCATATCCTGGAAGCTATTCCCTTGGCCGCAGCTCTGGGCGTGGAAACGCTTGTGCTGGCGGATTATGGCAGCCTCTTTGAAGCGCCTCATTTTGATCGTATAGCCGCTGATTTACAAAACGCCATTGCTGACGCTTCTTAATATAATTCCCCTCGTCGCAGAGATTATTATCGTCTAGGCAGTGGCCCTGGCAAAGCCGCCCTCAAGACTAACGAAGCTGTTCTTTCCGCCCTCTTCCAGCGCTTTCTGTTGTTATTTCAGGCTCACGACGAAAAGGCCTGGCTGGGCCAGCATGGCAGCGAATACGAGCTTAACGCACAATAATCCAATCCAGCCGGGCTTCCGCAGGAGCGGCTGTGCCGAATTGCACGACAAAGCCTTCATTTGTTTTATTTGTGACGGCAACATTTGTGAGCCACGAGGGCGTCAACGAGACGGCATAATTGGCATCGGCTTCGGGGCGGGGAAATTGGATCATGATTTGATTAGCGCCTGCGGCGACAGGCACATTGATCCCGCGCAAGTTGGCGGCGGGCTTGTCTGTGGCTGATAATCCGCGCGCCTGTGTGAGAGCCATTCCTCCGACATCTACAGCCTGGCCGCCCTGAAGCTGAAAATTGCCCGTTTGAGGATTGACGCTGAGGCTGCTGGAGCCCACGACATCATTGCGCCAGCGGATGGCCTGCATTTGTCCTTTGGGCTGGCGAAACATAATAGCTGTATCCAGCGTATCGCCAACAAAATCAATCCCCACAGAGCTCGCGGCATCCAATCTCAGGAGCGTGCCGTACGGGGGCTTTTTGTCTTTGCGCTGTGGGATCTCTTCCCGATAGCGCGTGAAGCTGCTGATGTCGATGGCAATGGGCACTTGCACACGGCCCAGCTGCTGCATTTCAATCGTAGCACTGGGCATTGTGGAAGGAATTTGATCAAATTGACGAATGCGTAAAGGCCGGGGATGCCACGGATCGGCGCCACAGGCTTGCTCAATGGGATCGCCCACTTCAAAGTCAAATTTTGTCCCCCGATCGCCATTGGGCGCCACCCGAATTTTACGCGGCGCAGATTTGTCCACAAAGCCTCCTGTGACTGCCACATCAGCCCAGCCCTGACTTATATCATAGATCCAGGCGCCCGGAGCAATAGCATAACGCAAGGGCTTTTCTGCCCCTTCTTTTGTGTAATTGCTGTCATCAAACAATGTGGGGGCGCCGGCCGCTACCGCGGACCAGCGGACGCGTAAGATTTTAATCCGTTTTGTGCCGTCAGGGCGACGCTGAAACTCTTTAATCTCATACCAGCGATATATGGGCCGATCCGCCGCCGAAGCATAGCCGCCCACAGGACTCGGATCATTGGGCAAAATCACTTCACTGTCCTCTGTAATAGCAAAAAAACGCCCGACAATGCTTTCGTCCCAGGGACAATCGGGCGAGCCGATAATGGCGCCGCCCTGATAATTAAAGACATTGCCGGGCCCGCCGATGATGCTGGGGAATTCCTCGCCCTTGTATTTGCCGCCCGGCGGAATAATCAATACAGTGCCCTGCGTAATCCATTTGTTGCGATTCATGTTAATCAGTGGCCGGGAATTGCTGAGCGTATGGGCATTGACGCGGCCGGGCGCATATGTGATTTCATCGCGGCTCCAATCAATGGCCTCCACTGTGGAATGAAAGCCATCTATTTCGCCGATTGTCTCGGCATTCAACACAATGCCCCCCTCATCGCCAAAGCCGGAAAATACATCGCTGTTGTATTTATACATTCCGCTGATGACAAAGCTGTCGCCCACGGCATATTGATGGCGCACGGCGGCGATGTCGCCGACTGTTTGATTGTCGCAATTGGAATATGTTTCCACGCTCAAGCCATTCACAGAATGTTTGTTGTAAATGAGGGCGCCAGCAGGATGATCATGCTCCAAATCGCAGACAAAATAATACGCGCGCTTTTGGGCGTCCCAGCCCACGCTTTTGACAATCACACGATCATAGGGCTCCGCATAGCCCATCACACTCCCTGTAATATTCAAATAGGCGCCGGGCCAAATCCCTCGAATCAAATCCGGATAGCAACGCACATCTTTGCCTTTTTGCACAGGCTCTGTAAGCGTCGCCATATACGAGATGGCGCCGCTTACGATGTCGTTGTCAATCGCTTGCGCCGCATGAAAGCCGCAATGCGGCAGGCTGGCCTGGCCCAAATTCAGCTTGCGCCGGATGGCAAACGGCGCCCATGTCGTGCCCAGCATGTTGCCAATGGGCGCCACTTCATAAGCCACACAGCCTTTGCGATAATCCACAATTGTGACAACGGGCACTTCATTATAGCCTTTGCGTTCTGTCTGGGAATTGTTTTCAATTTTCAGCGTCGGCGGGGCATCGGGAGGAATGACGATGACGCCGCCGCCCGCTTGCAAGGCTTCCCGTATTGCTTTTTGCAATGTTTCTTGGGCCGCCTGGGCTGTGGAAATGTCGCCATATTCTGCCAGCGATTTTGCCATTTCTGCCGTATTGCCAAATCCTGCAATCCCCAAATAGACAACGATAAGAAGATAGCCTGCATGTGCCTTGAGCATAAGCCTCTCTCCCTGAATGTGTTATTTTCCGCAGCTTGTATTTATCGCTTTTTCCCTCAAGAGCGATTTGTTCCTGCTTGAAGCAGACTATGGAAAAGGGAAGAAGCCCTGAAGCAAGGAATAATATTTAGAAATGGCACAAATCAGGCAAAAGGGCTCAAGGAGGGATTTTCCAATGGCATTGCGCGAAAAATTCGATATGACAGGACGTGTGGCGGCTGTAACAGGCGGGGCGCGCGGCATAGGCCGCGCCTGTGCGGACGCCTTGCAGGAATTTGGCTGCCGGATTGCGCTTTTGGATATTTTGCCCGATCGTCTGGAGCAATCGGCAGCGGAGATGGGCCAGGGCACGCTGAGCTTGCTCTGCGATGTAACAGATAAGGCGCAAGTGCAGGCGGCTTTTGCCCGCATTAAGGAGGAAATGGGGCGCCTGGATGTGCTTGTGAACAGCGCGGGAATATGCATCTGGCATGAAGCGGAAGAAATGACAGAAGAGGAATGGGATAAAGTGCTGAATGTGAATCTGAAAGGCACATTTTTAGCCTGTCAGGCGGCAGGACGGATTATGATTGAGCAGCGCTCCGGCTCCATTATCAACATTGCTTCTATGTCGGCCAGCATTGTTAATCGTCCGCAATGTCAAGTCGCTTATAACGCTTCGAAAGCCGGCGTTGTCCATCTTACACGGAGTCTGGCCGTGGAATGGGCGAAATACAATGTGCGCGTGAATTCCATCAGCCCTGGCTATACATTGAGCGAAATGACGCGCCAATTCCCGCAATATTTTGACGGCTGGATGCCCTATATTCCGATGGGGCGAATGGCGGAGCCCGAAGAGCTTGTAGGAGCTGTTGTGTATCTGGCTTCGGATGCCGCCAGCTATACAACAGGCCATGATCTTGTCATTGATGGCGGATATACATGCTGGTGAGCGGGGCGGGGCAAAATGCGCCCTATGCTATTTTTAAACAAAGATCTTGGAAGCAAAAAAAGAAAATTACGCTCATTTATTTTGTAAGGATCGTATGTTTATATGTTCTGAATGGGGACAATTATAGCCGCGCCAGCCTCCTAAGAGAAAAATCAAAATCATAATCAATGAAGAGGCGAAAGGCTATGTTCCGTGGCGTCTTCATAATTTTGTGTTGTGGGCTCATTGGGGCAAAAGCTGCCTGGACGGATTTAACGCTTGTGAAAGAGGGCAAAGCGGCCGCGGCAATCGTATTGCAGGCTCAGCCCTCGGAAGCAGCTCAGCTCGCGGCAACGAAATTGCAGCATTATGTGCGCAAAATGAGCGGCGCCACTTTGCCAATTATACACGAGCCCCAGCCTGTTCCGAAAGAATGGCAGGCTATCAAAATTATCAGTGGCCGGGCTGGAGAATCTCCAGGAGAGGAACAGGCGCCTTTAGCCCCCGAAGAATTGCGCCTGCAGGCGACGCCGACAGCGCTTTTTCTGATCGGCTGTGATTGGGGGCCTACAGGATATAAGCTCAAAGGGACGCTCTGGGCGGCGTTGGAGCTGCTGGAAAGGCTGGGCTGCCGCTGGCTGTGGCCCGGAGAGCTAGGAGAAGTCGTCCCGCAACGACAAACGATTACAGTTCCAGCCGATTGGCATTATCGCTATGTGCCCCCGATTATCCAGCGACATATTCGCGCTTTGCGCTGGAATGAGCGTCAGCAGCCAGGCCTAGAAAAGCTGGGCATTACACGAGAACAATACGAGGCTTTCTTACAAAAAGGCTATGATTGGTGGCTGCATAATCGCAACGGCACGCAAGGCGAAATGAATTACGGCCATGCGTATGGAGATTATTGGGAGCGTTTTGGCAAGACACATCCGGAATGGTTCGCCCTGCAGCCCAATGGCAGCCGCGATCAAAGCCATGGCCCGCCGGATCGCGCTCGGCTGTGCGTTTCTAATCCCGAGCTGCATCGCCAAATCGCCGCGGATGTTATCGCCAAGCTGAAAGCCAATCCGGGCTTGCTTTGCGCCTCCATCTCGCCTAATGACGGCGGGCCCCAGACATTTTGTGTTTGTCCGAATTGTGAAGCCTGGGATGCCAAAGACGGCCCTATCATCGATATTCCCCGGATGACGCCAGACGGCAAACATGTCGCGCTCACGGACCGCTATGTAAAATTTTATAATGCCATTGCCGAGCTAGTGGCCAAGGAAATGCCCGATCGGAAGCTCGGGGCATATGCTTATTCAGCATATCGGACGCCGCCTGTGCATGTGACGCTACATCCCAATGTGTTTATAGGCTATGTGGGCTTTACATATTTGAACGAAGCAGCCCGCAAACAATGCCAAGAAGAATGGCGGGCATGGGCCAAAGCCGCTCCCGGCGGACTATTTTTACGGCCTAATCTGTTTATGACAGGAATGGGCTTCCCTGTCTTCTATCCGCATCGCCTGGGCGAAGATTTAAAGATGTGCGCCCAGACGGGAATGAAAGTGACAGATTTTGACACATGCTTCAATCATTGGGCGCTAAATGGGATTAATTATTATGTGACGATTCGCCTGCTTTGGGATCCAAGCCGCGATGTGGAGGAAATCATCAGAGATTATTGCGAGGCGGGCTGGGGGCCTGCGGCTGAGCCTGTGCGCCATTATTTTGAAGCTGTCGAAAAGATGTGCGATCGCCTTGCTGCCACAAATGAATATCAGGGCTATAAAGTCAATCAGGGCTTGCTGGCCGCGCAATTTACAGATGCTTTTCTGGCAGAATTGCATGGCTATCTGGATGAGGCGAGGCAGCGAGCGGGCAATGATGAAATCATTCAAAAACGGATTGAATTTTTGCGCATTGGCGTTAATTATGCTCGTCTGAACAGGGATTATGTGCTCACGCGGGACGCTTTACGATCCGGCCAGGGAGATCGGACGGCTTTGCAAGCCGCGCATGAGGCCGCCGCCAAAGCCAAATTTGAATATATGAAATCTCTGGGCTTAAATTGGGGCCTCAATGCCGCGTATTTGATGTTTTATGGCGTTTAAGATGTCACATTTATAAGAACGAGGCCTATCATATGTATCGGGGACGGGCACAATTCTTCTGGATAGGAATAATTCTGATGGCATCAGCTTCTTTTGCCAAGCCTGTGCGGATTGATTTGCCTTACAGTCTGCGAGATGTGCAAAAAAATCTGACAGCGGCGCTGGCACGCGCGCGTCAAATTCATCAAAAAGAGCGGGAACGAGAAATCATTATTACATTGCCCAGCGGCTACATTTATTTGTCAGAGCCGATTGTGCTGGGGCCGCAAGACAGCTTTGTGACATTGCAGGGGCATGAGGCGGGGACAATTATTGGCTCGGGCCGCGTTATTCGCCACTGGCAGCCCACGGACAGCCATTTATGGGCAGCTGAGCTTCCCGATGTCAAAACAGGCGATTGGGATTTTCGGACGCTCATCGTTAATGGCCAATGGCGTCGGCGTGCCTATTTGCCCCGTGTGGGCTTCTTTGAGCATCGAAGCGAATATAAAGAGCCCTGGCGCAGCACAACAGGCGGGGGCTTCGGCGTCGTGCCTGAAGAGCTCAAGCGCACAATGATTTACAGGCCTGAGGATTTAGGCGAATGGCTATCGCCAGCCAACGCTGAGCTTGTCATCTATCATTCCTGGGACACATCCCACGCCCGCATTGCAGCTCACGATCCTGCCACACATACGCTTACATTAACGCCGCCGCTGGGCTATCCTGCCGGCGCTTTCGGGATCAAGCGTTATCGTGTGGAAAATATTCTCGAGGGGCTGCACACGCCCGGCCTGTGGCTATTGGATCGCGAAAAGGGGCGTGTTGTGTATTGGCCGCTGCCAGGCGAAGATATGAGGGAAGCCAGAATTATGGCGCCTGTGGGCTCGTGGCTTGTGCGGCTCGAGGGCACTTCCGAACAGCCCATCAAAAATTTTCGACTCCGCAATTTGACTCTGCAAGATACAAATGTGCCCTGGAAATCTCCAGGCTTTGGCGCCTCAGGCATTAGCGAAAGCGCCATTGTGCTCAATCATGGCGTCAATTGCGTGCTGGAAGATTTGAAATTCCGTTTCCTGGGGGGCAATGCCATCAAAATTTATGGAGGCAGCGATAATCGCATTTCCCGCTGTGAAATCAGCTACATCGGCGCCTCCGGGATTGTTGCCAGCGGAGGCGCCCAAAGAGGCCAGGGCGACAATTTGATTGTGGCAGATAATTATGTCCATCACATTGGCCTGCTTTATCCTTCAGGAATTGCGATTCGCGTAGGGAATGTGGCGCAGGCGAAAATATGCCGCAATCTCATCCACGATGCAGGCTATAGCGGCATTGTCTTTGGCGGCGATTTCAAAAATCCCCGCGCTGTGGAAGGCCTGATTGAGCATAATCATATTTTTCGCGTGATGACAGGCCTGAACGATGGCGGGGGCATATATGTGAGCGGAATGCTGGATGGCCTGATTATCCGGGGCAATGTGTGCCATGATATTCACGGCCTGACAGGAATGGGCTGGGGCATTTATCCAGATGAACAATCCCGCTTTATTACAATCACTGGCAATCTTGTCTATCGCTGTCTGGGAAGCTTTCATTGCCATATGGCACATGACATTACAATTGAGAACAACATTGCTGTAAAGGGCGATCAATATCATATCTCGCTGGCAAAATCGCAAAACATTTCTATCATACGCAACATTTTCGTTTGCGAGGGAGAGCCACTTTTGGCAAGCCACATTGTGAAGCCCCAGGAGCACATCAGCCAATGGGATTACAATGTGCTGTGGGAGAGACGGGGCGGCAGGCCAGCTTTAGGGAGGCCTTCTTGGGAGGAATGGCTTGGCCTGGGGCTGGACGCCCATTCCGTTGTTGCTGATCCCTTATTTGTAAATGCGGAGGCTGACAATTATGAATTGCAGCCGCAATCGCCTGCCCTGGCGTTAGGCTTTAAGCCTTTGGATTTGTCAAGAGCCCCTCAGGCACAAGAGAAATAATTCCAATTTTTGATTTTCGTTCCTACGCCAAAACAGCCTCAATATCTTTTTGCATAGCCTCCAGAGCCGCTTCGGGCGAGATATTGTTCGTCAAGACTTTATGCAAATGGGCCTGGATGAGCTTGGAGATTTGATTGTAGGCGGGGATTTCGTGCCGTTTGCGTGCTGTCTTAAGCAATTTCCACAGCAGAGGATAATCCGGATTAAAGGCAATAATTTCCGGATCGGAATATAATTCAGGAATTGTCGGCAAAGGCCCGCCGCGCAGGGAGCGCTCGCGCTGAACTTCATAGCTTGTCATAAAACGGATAAAATTGCCGGCGGCTTCGGGGGCGCGAGCGCTGGCGGGAATAGCATAATGCCAGCCGCCTAAAAATGTAATGGATTGCGTGCCGAGAGGGCCAATGGGATGGGGCGCAATGCCTACTTTTCCGCGTAAAGGCGAGCTTTCACGCTGGCAGGCTTGCGCCACGCTGGGAAGCATAATCAGGAAAATTGTGCGGCCTTCCAGAAATTCTTTCTGCGGCTCCATCCCATGTGCGGCTGTCGTAATATTGGGCGGCGTAATTTTGTGTGTGTATATCACATCATACATATGGCGCACGGCTTGCAACGCATTTTCCGATTGCAGCGCCAATGTCCCCTCCACGAAGATATCGCCGCCATTGCACCATAAATTCTGCAAAAAGGATGTCGTAAGCCCCTCGTATTTGAAAGCGGGAAATTGCAGCCCAATCAATTGAGGATTGTTTTCGCCCGCCAGGATTGTGCGGGCCTGTTCAATCAGCTCCTCCCATGTTTGTGGCGGATGAGAAAAGCCGTATTCCTCTAGCAAATCCTTCCGATAGAGCAGCACGCCACAAAGCGCTAAGGCTGGCATCGCATAAAGCGTCCCCTCCAATATCCCCGCTTCCAATAATTCGGGCATATGCACATCGCGTTCAGCCTGACTCACAATATTTTCCAGCGACAAAAAGCGGCCAGTTTGCAGCATATCGCGCATCCAATACAAACATAAAGGAGCGACGCTGAGGCTTGTGGCGGCTGTTTGACTGGCGGCCCGCACTGTATCAAAAACTTCATCCGGATTATACGGAATTGTCAGCGAGACAGGCTGGACATGAGGATAGAGCTGCGAAAAACGCCGCAAGAGCTCTTCGTTCAAAGCTTCATCAAATTCTGTAAAACTGCGCACGGAAAGCGTTATTGGCGTTTGCACAGGACTGCCGCCCAAAACGCCGCGCGTGCCCTCAAAACGATGCAAAATGCGAATGCCGCTGTTGTCAATCTGATAGCGCCAAATCCCTTTGTCGTGATTGGAGCCCCGGACTTTCAAAACGGAAATCGCGCGCTGAATTTCGCTTTCCAGCTCTACATATTTCATTAAAATAATTGCGTCGACAATAATAGAGATATGCTCGCTAGTAATATATGTTTGGCCGAACAGTTCGGGAATTTCGATTGTAAATAGAGCCGTAACATTAGCGTCATGCAAGGATTCTGTAAGCAAAAAAATTGCTTCGCGCAGGGCGAGCGGATTCAAAACGCTGAGGCTCAAATCTGTGAGGCTATCGACAACAACACGCCGGGCATTCGTACGCTGGATTTCTTCACGCAATTCCCAGATGAGCTGTTCAGGCGGCAAATGCAGAGGCGAACGCTGCAGCAAATGAAATAGCCCTTTTTTTTGCCAGCTTTCCAGATCCAGATTAAAGCCATGAGCCAAATTAAAAAGTTTGTGGCCATCTTCTTCGAAACTGACAAAGATTCCGGGCTCGCCTGCTTGCGCCCCTGCGGCGACAAATTGCAAAGCCAACGATGTTTTGCCCACGCCCGCACTGCCCGCCACAAGCACAGAATAGCCACAGGAGAGGCCGCCGCCTAACATCCGATCCAGGGCAGGGACGCCCATGGAACATCTTTTTTGCGGAGGAGCTGAAGGGGCTGTGGCGCGAACGGAAGAGGGCTGAAAACGCGGATAAATGCGCGCACCGCCGGCACTGATAACGAAGGGATGGCGATCTAAAGAATGATTGCGGCCGCGACATTTGATAATCTCAATATATCGCTGGCGATGCTGCAACTCGGAAAGCTCACAAGACAGACGAATGACAGCATCCACGAGATATTCTTCAAAGGGGATGACAGTGGGGGCGGCGGATTCCACTTCTTTGGTGATCATTGCTGTCAAGCCAAAACGGCGAATGCCGTTGAGCATGCTGTACACAAGCGCGCGCAGCTGCCCGGGACGGGAAGCCATATGGGCCAGATGTGTCACGCTGTCCACAAGCAGCCGTTTGGCGCCGATTTCATTGACTAATGTATCCATTAAGCCGCCGACATCGGCTAATTGATCGACAAAGACTTCCGGCGATGTACACACAATACGCAGCGCATTTTGCTGTTCCAGGGCTTTCAAATCCCAGCCCAAAGCCGCGCCATCCTTGTAAAGCTGTTCGGGAAATTGTTCAAATGTTATTATTATGCCGGGCATGCCGGCCTGAGCCCCTGCGACAATAAATTGCATCCCTAAAGTCGTTTTGCCTACGCCCGGCAGGCCTTCCACAAGCACACAAGCCCCTTCGGGCAAGCCGCCGCCCAAAATCTCATCTAAGCCGGGAATGCCTGTGGCGATTGTATCTTTCATGTGTTTGTTTCCTCCCCCGTTTGCTGTTGCGTTCGCTTCGTTCGCTCCTGCTGCAGGCGCATCAGCAGCCGAATAATTTCTTTACGGCTTTCCGCGTGATCCAGATACGCTTCGGAAAGCATACAAAGCAAATTCCACACTTTTGCATCTTTGGGCAGGGCATAGCATGTATATCGGCCTTCGCCGCGGCTGAATGTCTCCAGATAGCCATGTTGCGCCATCCGCTCTAAAGCGGAGCGCACTTCATCTACATCGCGATGCGTGCGCAGCGCCAGGCCAGCAGCTGTATCGAAAGTGCGGGGATTCGCCTGGAAAAACAAAGCAATGTCCAGCCCCACGATATTTTGAGCCACATTTTCGATAAAATCAACAAGCCGTGGATCCATGGCTTTCCCTTAAATGTTTTTTGTGCGCGAAATACAAGCAAAACGCTTTATTATTGTTTGTGCCCAATGGGAAAAAGATGTTTCCGCAACACTATTCTCTATTAATTCATTAATTTCTTTTTCATTATATTTTCTTTTCAGTTTACACGATTCGGAAGGAGAAAACAACTGCCAAAAGGAATTGCCTTGGCCAATGCTTGAATAAGCAAGCGCTTAAAATAATGTGACATACGGAGAGAAAGCTATGCAGCACGTTTTTAGCCGTTTGTGGGCGGAACATCCTCGTCCGGACTTTTATCGGAATTTAGAGAAGGGCTGGCAATGTTTGAATGGCCCCTGGGAATTTATGTTTGATCCGGAGAATCGCGGCGAACAGGAGCGCTGGGGAGAACGGCTGGAAGTGGCATTTAATCGCACTATTATTGTGCCTTTTCCCTGGGAATCGCATAGCGCCTGGGGCAGCGAGGCCTGGGCCAGCAATGATAATTGGTTCAGCACACAGGCTTATCTGGAGCCCAAATCCGTCACAAAAGAAAATTATACAACGGCGCCGCGTCATACAATTGGCTGGTATCGCCGCACTTTAAAAAAAGCGGAGATTCCTGCATTTAATTATGAGAAAGGCGAGCGCGTCTGGCTTCACATCGGCGCCGCGGACTGGGAAATTAAAATATGGGTGAATGGCTGCCTCCTGGCTGAAGGACGCAGCGGCTATGTGCCGTTTTCCTGTGATATTACTGAAGCGCTTCGTCAGAAACAAGCCGTATGCCCAGACACAGGCGACGAGAAAGCTTTAGAGGCAGAGGACACAGCCACAATTGTGATACGCGTCTTTGATCCGCAGGATGTGGAAGACAAGCCGCTGGGCAAGCAACATAAATGGTATACGCCCACATCGGGCATCTGGCAGCCTGTATGGCTGGAAGTGCGCCCCCAAACCCATTTCACCTACATTCATCTGACGCCGCATTTGCAGCCCCCAGAAGTTACATGCGCCATTGGCGTCAATGAGGAAGCGCCAGGCTTAATGTATCGCCTGCTTGTTTACGATGAGGCGGGCAATCTCGTTGCGGATTATTGCGGCCCCTGCGGGGAAATAGGCCGCTTCCCCCTCGGAGGAAAGCCGCGTCTATGGCGGCCTGAGGATCCGCATTTGTACAATGTGACAGCGCAATTGCTCGTAAAAAAGGAAACAGGGGAGGAATGTGTGCTGGATGAAGTGCACACATATTTTGGCCTGCGGGAAATCGGCACTGCGCCGTTGTATCCGGGAGGGCCAATGTATATCACATTGAACGGCGAGCCTATTTATCTGAAAGGAGCTCTAGATCAAAGCTTCAATCCCTGGGGCGTGTATGCCTGGCGCAGCGAGGAAGATATTGTGCGGGATATAGAGTTAGCGAAGGAAGCAGGCTTCAATTTCTTGCGCATCCATATCAAGCCTGAAGATCCGCGTTTTTATTATTGGGCGGATCGGCTGGGCATGCTCATTATGTATGATTTGCCCAATCTGGGCTATGAGGGCTACAGCGAGACAGGCTGTGAGCGCTGGGAATGGACATTTCGTCAGCTTGTGGCACGGGATTATAATCATCCCTGTATCTTTGCGTGGGTTTTATTTAACGAAACATGGGGCCTGGGCTTCAAGGAATATGCGCAATCCGCTGAAAGACAGGAATGGGTGAAGCGGATGTATCAGCTGGCAAAATCCCTGGATTCCAGCCGGCTAGTGGAAGATAATTCCGCCTGTTCGTATGATCATGTGATTACAGATATTAATTCCTGGCATTTTTACATCAATGATTATGAGCAGGCGAAGGCGCATATTGAAAAAGTCGTGGCGGAAACATATCCGGGCTCAACATTTAATTTCGTGGGCGGAAATCAGCAGGGGCAGGAGCCGCTTTTGAATTCGGAATACGGTGGCATCAGCGCCCGGATGGGCGATTTGGATGTGTCCTATTGCTTCAAATTCCTCACGGATTTGCTACGGAAGCAAGAAAAAATCTGTGGCTATGTCTACACAGAGCTGCAGGACATCGAATGGGAATGCAATGGCGTGTTCAATTACGATCGGACTGCGAAAGATTTTGGCTATGAGATTCAGAGCCTGCAGGGGCCTGTGTATTTAGGCGTGGATGGCCCGCCCGCCCAAACTTTAGCCCCGGGGCAGCTTTTTGCCCCGCGTGTATTTGTGAATCGTGCGGGCTATGCTGGCCTTTTGCCGGAATTGCATTATCGCTACACGCTTTTGGATTCGCTGGGCGAATCCTGTGTGCTTTCGGAAGGGAGCCTCGTTTGGCCGGAAACAACGCAGCCCATAATCTTTGCGGATTTGCCGAGCGTCACAATCAATGAGGAAAGCTGTCTTGTGTGGCTGGAGGCGTGGCTGCCGGGCCTGGCAGCCAATTGGGCTGTGGCGGAAATATATCAACACGGGCGGCCCGCCCTGGAATTTGAGAGGGCGACACAGCGCTGGCTTTTGCGCAAGCAGGCCGGGGATGTGGAAGTCTCCACAGCCTGGCACGAGGCGGAAGTGGAGCGAGGCGTCGTGGATATGCAGACGCATCTTTTGGGAGGCGTGGAGGCCGGGCATATGGATTATCTGTTCACGCTGCCTGAGGAAATAGATATGCGCCGGGCAGTCCGACTGACATTCCTGTGCGAGGCGTCCAGCAAGCGGCCGGGCGCGCCCCAAACGCATCTAGAGGGGCCCGGCTGGCCCAGCCAATTAGATATCGCCTGTAATGGGCTTCCTGTGCATTCCACAATTTTGCGGGATCAATTTGCCGACGCGCGAGGGGCGTTATCGCATTTGCACGGCTTCCGGGGGCGATATGGCGAGCTTGTGCGCTTTTCTGTCGCAGGCGAGCTTTTGCAAAAAATTCTGGCGGAAAATGCCGGGCAAATACATATCCGCCTTAGTGTGCCGCGTTCAGCTCGGCATCATCGCGGGCTTGTGATTTACAGCAGCCGGGCAGGCCGCTATCCGTGTGATGTGACTTTGATTGTGGAAATGGGAAGGGAATGAAAATCCTATCTGACAAGCGGCCTCCTTTCATCACGGCAAGCAGGGCAATAAAACAGGCAAGTATTGCAGGCCAGCGGCGCAAAATATAACAAAATTTCATTTCAGCACTATTGACAGGAACTTTTGTTAAGGATAAAGTGCTTATAATGAGTGAAAAACATCTGCTCCTTTGGGACAGAATGTTGATTTAAAAAAATACATTCGACAAACGAAAATTACGGCTTTTTATAAGGAGCAGGTGGCCGCTGCTAGAGTCGGCGCCTGACACGGACCGGCGCATGGCAAATGGGAGCAGGCGAGCGGGCGGCCAGGCCGAACGGCTAATAAGGAGGTGTCAAAGTGGACGATAAAAAGGGCTGTGGGTGCGGCAAGAAAGAGGAGAAGAAGGAAGAATCCAAAAAGAAGGGATGTGGGTGCGGAGGCAAATAATCCTCTGACGCCCGCCTGGAGGGACTTCTGAGGCGAAAAAATCTCGGAATGAGCCCCGCTCCTCAGAAGGCCACACTCACAGGCATCTTGGCAGGGCCCCAGGCTACATTTGCCTGGGGCCCTGATATTTTGCCCAAAAAGGCTTCCCTCCAAAATCGGATGCTTCAATTGAATTCGGATAAAATGCATTTCTCTGTGTAATTCCTCCAATCCGTGTCCCTCTGCTTGTACGCTTCTTTCTGCCTGAATCCCAAAATTATCATTGTTCAAATGGGCTAGAAGGCTTTGCTTGCACAAAAAAGAAAATTAATGTATGCGCCAAGCTTTGCCTGTTATATTATTGCTGACAGCCAGTGTAATGGGGAAAGGAGCGCCTGCTGTGTATCCACAGATCAATGTCGGCATTCAGGAAGGCGATGTGTGCGGCCGGGATCATCGTGTTTTGCAAGCGGCTGTGGATTATATTGCCGGGCTGGGCGGCGGAATTGTACGTCTCGGCCCGGGCGAATGGCTGCTGCGCAATTCTGTGATCTTGCGCCGCGGCGTGACGCTGGAAGGCGCTGGAGAGCAAACGATCCTGCGCAAAGCCCCCGGCGGACAATCGCTTCTCGCCGAAGACGGCGATTATGGCGATGTGCGCATTCTGCCCCAAGATAGCTCGCTTTTTTCTGTCGGCGAGGGCGTGACAGTGCGCAGCCAGCGCTTTGGCGGCTTCTTGAGCACAGTCGCCACAATTTTCCGCAAAGAGCCTGACGGCGCCCTGATTCTGGATGAGCGGCTGAATGCGGACTTAATGGTCCGCGACGGCGCCCATGTGTCGCACGCATGCCCGCTGATCCGGGCGGCTGATCAGGAAAATATCGCCATCCGCCATCTTGTGCTGGAGGGGCAACGCGAACAGTGCCCGCCTGAAGACAGCTGCCGCGGAGGCGGCATTAATCTGTTGCGCGTGGCTAATGTCACTATCAGCCATGTGATCATTCGGAATGTGAACGGCGATGGGCTATCGTTTCAGAATTGCCCGGATGTCATTGTGGAGGATTGCGTGTTTGAAAACAATGCAGGCGGCGGCTGCCATCCCGGCTCCGGCTCCGCCCGTCCCATTGTGCGTCGCTGCGTGATGAGAAATAATGGCGGCTGCGGCTTGTTTTTGTGCTGGCGCGTCAAAAATGGCCTTTTTGAAGACAATATCATCGAAGACAACGCTCAGATGGGCATCTCCATCGGCCATAAGGATACGGACAATCATTTTCGGCTGAACATCATCCGCCGCAATCGTTTCTCGGGCATCTATTTCCGGGAAGAAGCCTATCACGCCGCTGGCCATCGCTGCGTCATTGAGGAGTGCACACTGGAAAACAACGGGCGCGAAGAACATAACGGCTATCCGGCGGCGGGCATTCGTATTGATGGCGAAACGCATGATATTGTTTTGCGGCGAAATCGCATTCAGGGCTCGCCTCTATCCCTGTTTCTGGGGCCAAAAGTCGGCCGCGTGACAATAGAAGGGGATGTGGCGGGGCCCGTTAAAGATTTGAGAGAAAACAAATGAGCCCCCACATGCTCGCCTGTCCGCTCCATTTTGCCCTCAATAGAAAAGAAGGGGAGTCGAAATGATTGACAATCATCCGCTGGAACAAAAGGCGATGGCTTTATTCCGCGAGGGGCGCAGCGCTGAGGCGCAGGCGCTACAGGAACAATTCTTGGCGGAAGTGCTGGCCTCGGGAATAGATTATTGCTCGTGCCCCCACAAGGGCTGCAAGTGGCATGGCCGCTGTGTGGAATGTGTAATTATCCATCGCGGACATGGCGATCATTTGCCGCAATGTTTTTATCCGCTGCTCAATCAGCGCCTGGAGGCGCTCAGCGCACTGACCGAACATAGCTTAAAGCAGGCAAAAGAATAAGGATTTTCGGGCGCTTCCCCCTGTTCCCGCTTTTTCTTGGAGAGCTTTTCAAAGCTATTGTCTTTGCCTGCATCAGCAAGGGCGATAAAAAGCGGAAAAAATGCCATTCGCTGAAGCTGATACGGGCGCCGTTTTGTTGCGGCTCTTGCCGTGTCGCCTCTATGTGACACAGATATTGGCTTTATTGGGAGGCTTTCTGATCAGCCGCCCAGCTCCAGCATTCTTTTCCGAAAATACAGATAATTTTCGTAGGGCACTTCTTCGGGCGTTCCATGATCAATTGTGGGGATATAGCCTCCGCGGGCGCGCATAGGCGGGATGATACGCTGCAGCATTTCTTCAATTTCCTGTTTGGAGCGCGCCAGCACACGCTTGTCCAGGCCGCCCTGCAGGACAAAATCGGGATATTGCTGGCCCACGCGCATTACATCACAGCCGGCAGCGACTTCAAAAGGACTCATCACATCCAGGCCGATGGCTTCCCGATATACAGGGATGACAGGCTCACAAAAGCCGTCCGTATCCACATGCACAAACACATGGCGCGTGCGATCAATATTGCGGGCTTTGATATTGCAGACAAGCTGCTGATAATAGGGCAACAGGAATTCGCGCATCATTTCGGGACTGATCAGGGGCCCATGATTATAGCATATGTCTTCTGCAAAATAGATTTCTTCAATTGTGACATATTGTTGATGGCGCGCCGCCACTGTATCCGCTAAATGCAGCCATGTCTCCATACATTGATGAATGAGCCAGGGATTGTCGTGAAACATATACAGCACTTCCACAGGCCCTATAAGCGAGCGCAAATACATGTAGCCTCCAATGAGGCCCTGGCTCATCAGCCAGCCCCGGCCAGCAGCTGCCACGGCCGCCGCCATATGTTCCTCAAAGCCTGCCCAGCGTTCGGGCGTGTCTGGATCTAAGCGCCATTTGACCTCTTCTTCCCATGTCCGCTCATCGCGCACCGGATGGGCCAGATATTCCGGCATAAAGCCAACGCGCCTCTCCTTAAAACACAATTTCTGCCGTCCCGCACAATCCTGAACAATCTCATAATCGCCCTCCACGGCTACAACTTTTTCCTCAAATGGCGGTACGAAGGGCGCCTCGCACCACCCCAGGCCCCCCAGCGCAAAAACAGCCGGCTCATCATAGCCAAAAAGCTCCTGCAGGGGCACATCCTCTGGCATCCCTTCCTTTTTCCAGCGCTCCAGCGCCCCCGGCATAAGCCAGAATTCTTTTCGATACAGCGGCGCTCCCGGCGTGATGTTGTAAGCATCGCGCAGCCGACGCACGCTTTCGCTCATCTGTTCCCGCGGCACAGGAGCATGTATGCCATCAGCAGGCGGCGATTTTTCATAAGCCATCTTGCGTCCTACTCCTTCAAATAACCGCTCTCATTGCTAACAGATGCTAAATTTGTCCATCACATTCTGATTACGCCACTGTTTATTGTATTCAGAATAGCCCTTGTTCTTTTTATTCACATTCTGTTCCGGAATATTCAGGAGAAATATTCTTTTTCCAGCGTCTCGATCATTGAATTCGGAGAGCGCACACTTCTGCTGCAGGAACGGACATACGCCATTGTGTGCCTTCTTTTTGTATTTCAACATCCTGTTCACTTCCGTCCAGCAAAAACGCTCGTGCTTTTTGCACGCCTGCGGGCCACTGCGTGGCGGATGTGTCGAGAGACAATTCCCAGGGCGTGCGTTCCGCGCGTCTATCCCATATCGTAACGACAACGGCGCCTGGAGAAATATCAGCCATGGGCAGATTTTCAGAGGCGCTTTTTGCGGCCGGGCGGGCGCGGCCAGGCTGCGCCGCACGCAGCTGCCAGATGAACAGCCGGGCTTCTACGCCCTCAGGCATCCCGGAAAGCCCCAGGGCATCGCGCATACGGCCCTGATACACTACATCACGGATTTTTTGGCGCAGCGCCACTAATTTTCGCACATGCTGCCCAAAGGGATCGTCTTTCCTGAGAGGATGCAAATTTAAAATATCAAAGCGTTCGCCCAGCAAAAAGACATAATTCAGCGCATCCTGATGCCGGCCTGTCTCGGCCAAATCCGGGAAAATCTGCTTGATTCCTGTCCATGTGTTGCACGTGCCGGAAAATACGGGATATACATCGCTGAAGCTAAAAACGAAAATTTCCGGGCGCGAAAAGCGATTGGGCCCAAAGGACAATTCTGTGCCCAGGCACCAATTTGTCCAGGGCATAAGGCCCGCACAGGCCACGCCTTCATAAAGAAGGGGCCCCGGGAAATCCTGGCGAATGCGTTGCAGGAGCCGTACTTGTCCCGCGCTTAAGCCTTCCGGATGCTCCAGATCCAGAGAATAATTGGCCGGCTGCAGGCCATAGCCATGAACAGGGAAGCTGTCCAGATACCATATATCGGCGCCATAATCTTTGTGCCATTTGCTGATCCAAAACGCTAAATAATCTCCCCACCACTTAGAGCCAGGATTCATTGCCCAATAGCCGTCAGGATAGCCGGAATGGCTGTGGCCAGCCGCCCCCCCTCGCCCATAAAATCCCTGCGGGCCAATAAACACATGTTTGAGGACTTCATCATAAAAGCGAGGAATAGGCGGCAAATTGCGGAGCTTGTATTTGGCAATCGTTTCACGTAGCGCCGGATTGTCATCTATCGCGCCATCAAATGTGATAACATTACTGTAAAAGCCAATATGGCCGCCCATCTGATGAATTTGTTTGATCGCGGCGCGCAGCTCAGCTTCTGTGCCGAGATCGGGATTGGGATAAAAATAGCAATAATAGGCGCCGCCCAAAATCATCTGCGCCCATAATTGCAAATAATTAAAGCCATAATATTGAGCTGTTTTGAGCATTTCGGGCAGCTCTTTGAATTTGTATGTCGGCGCGCCCGCGCCTGTCCAGCCATCGCATGTCGCCAGCCATTTGGGTTGCGGACGGGGCGGCGTATTTTGCAGACTCCATTCTCGAAAGCGCTCGGCTGTTTGATGCCAGGCGCCAGAATGCGCCCGCAGCTCCACGATTGGGGAACGAAATGTCTCGCCCGGCTCCAGCAGGCACCAGAAGCGTGTCCCTAATGTGAGCGTATCGCCATCGCTTTCTGTCAGAATTTCTAATTGCTGCCTCGCCGGCGAAAGCGGAATTAAGCCCAGCCCGCCGCTGCTGTCATAGATATCCTGCCAGGGCACACAACAGATCCCGGGATATGGCAGGCTGCGTTTGCTTTTGTGGGCGGCGGGATGGGGCCACAATTCTCCCTGTATGCGGCCTGTGGCCAGAAAATCATCTTCACTATGTTCTCCCATTCGCAGGCCGTTTATGAGAGGAAATTCTACGCTGGGCACACGCACGGCTTGCGAAGGCCGCAAAGGCCGCGGCGCTGAAAGCTCCAATTGAAGCGATAATAGCGGGGCTTTATCGGGCAAATCGCCTGTTACAATGGCTGTAGGGCCCTCCGGCCATGCATATTTGGCCACAAGCTGTTGCCCCTGGGATGTGCGCTTGACAGAAATCTCCTTCAGGGCGGATTCATCAGCCACTAATGGGCGAATATCAGCGGGCTGATAAAAGCGAGCATGGCTGGGCAGACTGACAGTATCTATACGGAACAAAGGCGCGGGAGCCACAGGCGCACGGGCCGTCCAGCCGTACGCAGGCGCTTCCAGCGCTAAAATCCCGCCGCTGCCGCCGTCAAACACTATTTTTAACAGGCCATTATTCAGGATGAGGCGTTCTTGCTGCAGCCGGCGTATAAATGCTTGTCCGGAGGCGATATCTTGCCCTTGTGTATTCTTGACATCGGCCTGCACTACATAATCCCCGGCTGGCAGATCGGAGACATCCAGCGTGAAAGAAGCCCAGGGGATGACTGCTTTAGCTGTTGTTTCTTTGCGGGCTTCGCCGCCCGCCGCGGGGCGTATGGCCACATGCACTGTTTGCGCTTCTTCTTTTGGCGGAACTTCCACACGGACATGCCAGCGATCGTGAAGCGCATCTCGGCGAATCTGTAAAGCCGTCTGGCCAGCCAGTCGGCGCACTTGCTCCGGGGACAGCGGATAGCTGTAAATGCGCACTTCATCTAAGAGCGTTTGGGCTTCGGGCGTTGGAATATGCCAGCCATTATCGCCCAGCGTGAATGTTTCCCCTAATATTTGCGCCACAAGCGGGCGGGGGGCTTGCCCCTTTAATTCTCCGTCCACATACAGCCGCAGCGCTTCGGGCGTCCATGTGCCCACAAGATGATGCCATTCGCCGGGATTCCATTCGGCTACTGCTTGCGCCATCCCCACATTATCCTCTTCATCGGCATAACGCAAAAGCAGCCAGTTATTCTGATAATATTTGTACAAGAGAAGCCAGCCCCGGCCAGATTTTTCCTGGCCCGATTCAAAAAATACATGAAAGCTGCCATCCGTGCCCCAATTCAGGGGCTTAATCCACAGGCTGATCGAGCCCGCCTGGGGCACGAGATTGCCCTCTGTGAGATAACGCAGCAATGTGCCCTTATGCCCCACGACAAGCGCCTGGCCAAATTTCCCGGGCGCGAAAGAAGGCGCAGGCCCCATTATCTCCACAGGATCAGGCGCCAGGCTATGTGCCTGCACTGTCCCATCAAATGTGGCTCGAAATAAAAGCCCCGGCTCGGCTTGGAGAACAGAAACACAAGCAAGGCTTAAGAAAAAGCAAGCCCACATGCTTTTAAGTTGGGGCACAAATCATTCCTCCTTATCTTGTGCTCTTTTGCGTTCCCCAAAGAAGGGAAGAGGCGCAAAAAAGCTAATTATAGTCTGATGTGCTTCATTCTGAATAACTGCATTTTATTTTGGATGTAGCTGGAAGAATTCCTCTATATTCTTTCTCCTGAGGAGATAAGGCATGACTTTCCGGGAGCGCCATCTGGCTATTTTTCGTTACGAGCCCATTGACTGTGTGCTATGGCAGCCGCGTCTGGAGCACTGGATAGCCGTCAATCGTCAAGCCGGGACATTGCCGCCCCATTACAAAAATTTAGGACATCTGGAGATTTATGATGATCTACATTGCTCTCCACGGAGCTATTTTCTTTTTAATCCCTGCCTTAAAAGCGAGCAATTAGGCGATGTGGAGATTCATATCGAAGAGTTGCCCTCGGAACGCCGCATCACGATTCGTACGCCTGTGGGCACTGTGAGCCAATGTGAATACATTACGCCTTTGGCGCATCAGATAAGGGAATTTCCGCTAAAACGCGTGGAGGATATTCCTGTGATTGAATATCTGGTGCGCCACACTCGTTGGAGCTGGGATCAGGAATTATATGAACAAAATGAGGCGCTTTTGGGCGAACGCGGCGCTCCCACTATTTATCTCCCCCGCATTGCGATCCAGAGGCTGATTATTCAATATACAGGATTGGAGGGCTTTCATTATCTTTTCCATGATTATCCCGCCGAAATGGAGGGCCTGATTGAAACAATTAATGAAACAGACAATCAGCTGTATGAGGTCGTGTGCGCCTGTCCTGTAGAAATTATTAATTTCGGCGATAATGTGGCAAGCGAATTCATCAGCCCAATGATGTTTGAAAGATATTATCTGCCGATTTATCAACAGCGCACGGCCCAGCTGCACGCGGCGAAAAAGAAATGTCATGCGCATTGGGACGGCTCCTGTCGCATGCTCTTGCCTTATCTTCAAGAAACGGGCCTTGATGGCTATGAAGCGCTGACGCCGCTTCCGCAAGGCGATGTGAGTCTGCAGGAAATTCGCGCCGCGCTGGGCGAAAAGCAGATTTTGATTGATGGCATCCCCTGCACATATTTTTTGCCCCAGCATTCTTATGAGGAATTGGCTGATTTCACAAAACAAATTATTGAGTTATTCGCTCCCTATCTTGTCTTGGGCATTTCCGATGAGCTTTCGCCGCCCGGAGATATAGAAAAAGTCCGCTTTATCTCTGAATTAGTGGAAAATTATGGATTTGGCTAAGCTTCCAGCTCTCTGACAAAAAGTTTTTTGGGAGGAAAATTAGCGAAGAATAAAAAAGGATTTTGGAGGATTCGGCAGAAAACTATTTTAACAAAAAAATAATTTTAAATTACGCTGAAGAAAGGATGTGCTGCCTATGAGGCTACGCGGATTTACGCTGATTGAGCTTTTAGTCGTGATTGCAATTATTGCCATCCTGGCGGCGATTTTGTTTCCTGTGTTCGCCAAGGCACGGGAAAAAGCGCGCCAAACAAATTGTCTCAGCAACTTGAAGCAATTGATGCTGGCCGTCATGCAATATGCCCAGGATTATGATGAAAAATATCCCAAGCATGGCACAGCATGTTCAGGCAATCCGCTGCAGGCGGGCGATCGTTGTCAATGGGTAAAAATTGAGCCCTATGTGAAGAATCAACAATGCTGGTATTGTCCCAGCGGCAACAATTTGCGTTATGGCTGGAATATCACGGGGAATTTTGGCAATGGCTATACGGCTGTTTCTATGGGACAAATTCAGCAGCCGGCCAGCCTTGTGATGATGGGCGATACGCTCTATACAGGCCCCTTCTTCCGCTGGCAAACGCCCGGGACATGTCCTTCCAATCAGGGCATCACAAATTATGCCTGCATTGCCGCCCGGCACAACGACGGAGCGAATTTCGGCTTTGCGGACGGCCATTGCAAATGGTTCTCATATCAGGGGATGCTGGGCGCAGTGGCCTCTGGAGCAGTCACATGGACGCCATAGGATAGATTTTCCCAGGACATGCTTTCCCGGCTCCTAAAGCGGCTGGATAGAAAAAAATATCCAGGCGTCTTTCGGCGTAAAGAGGAGGCCAAAAGGAGAAGCTAACGGCGTCTTATCGAAGCAAACACAAAAGAGGCCGAAGCTTGCCTTAAAGCCCAAAATGAGGCTTCTCGTCGGGAAGAATTAATTTTATTGAAGAAAGATAGGATAGGCTACGCTGGAAGTGTTATGCCTTCAACGAGGCAGGCGAGGGCCTGCCTCGTTTGGCCTCCACGCCAGAAGGCTTCGTGCTTCGCCACGAAACAATAATTAGTGGAAATGTCACATCAAATTCAGAACAAGACAAGAAATGAATGGGGCAAAATTTTTTCAGCTGCGCCCCGAAGGAGGACATCATGATAGAGGCTTTTGCGCCGGGAATGCTTCATTATGGCGTCATTGGCGTGGGAATACAGGGCGAAAGCCATGCCCAATGTGCGGCAGCGGCGCCGAATGTTCGCCTTGTCGCCGTGTGCGATGTGAATGAAGAGCGAGCCCGCACAATAGCGCTGAAATATGGAGCGAAGCATGCTTTTACGAATTACGAAGATTTATTGGCCTGCGAGGAAATTGAAGCCGTGTCTATCGCCCTGCCTGATCATTTGCACAGGGCAGCTTCGGAAGCGGCTTTCGCCGCCGGCAAGCATGTACTTCTGGAAAAGCCCATGGCCACATCCGTAGCAGATGCGGAGGCCATTTTGGCCGCCCAGCGTGCCAGCGGCAAGAAATTGATGATTAATTGGTCTAATCGCTGGATGCACGCGTTTGCGCAGACAAAAGCCGCTTTGGAGCGCGGCGAGCTCGGCACGCCCCTGTATTGCTATGCGCGTCTGAATAATACTCTGTATGTGCCGACAAAAATGCTTTCCTGGGCTGCCCAGACGCAATTGCCTTTCTGGCTCATTTGCCATCGTTATGATATCGCTCGCTGGTATTTTCAATCCGAAGCCAAGCGCGTGATGGCTGTGTGTCGTTCCGTAAAATTGAAGAGTCTGGGCATTGACACGCCAGATTTTTATCAAGCGACAGTGGAGTTTGAAAATGGCTGTGTGGGCAATTTTGAGAGCTGCTGGATCATGCCTGAATCCATGCCTTATGTTGTGGACAGCAAATTTGAATTAATCTGCACAGAAGGCTATGTGAACATTGATCCCGCTCTGCCTGTATTTCAATTTGCAACGACAGCGCAATGCAGCCATCGCGGCATTTTGTTCGGAGAAGTGATGGGCGTGCCTGTGGGCTTTGTGTATCAGGCTTTCCAGCATTTTGTCAATTGCTGTTTGCGGGATGAAACGCCGCTTATTACAGGCGAAGATGGCGTGCAGATTACAAAAGCTTTAGCCGCGATGATAGAATCTGCGGCCACAGGCCAGCCTGTGGAGCTGTAAAAAATAAAGCCGTAGAAGCGCTATTTATCTAGCGACGGGATACAAATGGCAGAAATGATGTATTTTTCCCATGCGATACGCGCGGCGCTGGAAGAAGAAATGGAGCGTGATGAGCGCGTCATTCTCATCGGCGAAGACATTGCCGAATATGGCGGCGCCTTTAAGTTAACAGCGGGAATCGTCCAGCGCTTTGGGCCCGAGCGCGTGATGAATACGCCTATTGCGGAAGGAGGCTTTGTGGGCGTCGCAATTGGGGCGGCAATGACAGGCCTGCGGCCCGTCGTGGAAATTATGTTTATGGATTTTATCACATTAGCCGCCGATCAGCTCATCAATCATGCCGCCAAATTTCGCTATCAATTCGGGGAACAATGTCGTGTGCCCATTGTTGTGCGTTGTCCAGCCGGAGCAGGGCGAGGCTATGGCCCGACACATTCACAAAGCCTGGAGCGCCTGTTTGTCGGCACGCCGGGGCTGCGCGTTGTAGCGCCGTCTACGGCTGCTGATGCCAAAGGCATGTTAAAAAGCGCTATTCGCTGCGACGATCCTGTCATTTTTATTGAAAGCAAAATCCTGTACAGCCGTCAGGGCCCCGTGCCGCAAGGAGAATATCTTTCTCCGCTTTCTCAAGCGCGCCTGGCCCGAGAGGGAAAAGATATTAGCTTAATCGCCTATTCACGAATGACAGAAGAAGCTTTAAAGGCGGCAGAGGTGCTGGCGGAACATGAGGTGCAGGCGGAAGTCGTGGATTTACGGAGCCTGGCGCCGCTGGATATGGAAACTATTCAGGCCAGCGTAGAAAAAACAGGCCGCGTTGTTGTCATAGAGGAAGGGCCGCTGACAGGAGGCCTTGGCGCAGAAATTGTGGCGCGGCTGACGGAAACAGGCTTTGATTTTTTGCAGGCCCCGCCCAAACGCGTTGCGGCTGTAGATGCGCCCGTGCCTGCAAGCCGTGTACTGGAACAAGCCGCCATTCCTGATTTCCGCCAGATTGCTGAAGCAGCAGCAGATGTGTTAGCTTACTAGGCGGGGAGCCTTATGAGCCTTTTGCGAGCAGAAAGAAAGCTTACAAGAGAGGCGTGGTAAAGCAAAGCAAAGCAAAGCAAAGCAAAGCAAAGCAAGAAAGTTAGCCAAAAGCAACAAATGTAATTTAAAATACAAAGTAAATCAATTTTGTGTTTAGTGTGGCCTTAGCGGAGGGCAGCAACGGGATATTCTCTCCTGAAACAAAAATATGAAAACATCTCTTATCGTTGTGAGCTATAACAAACGGCCTTACACGGAGCTCTGCGTGCGAGGGCAATTGGCATGCACGCCGCCGCCAGATCAAATAATTGTGATAGACAACGGCTCCCAGGACGGCAGCGTGGAGATGTTGCAGGAGCTGGGCAGACAGGCTCGACAGCAGGGCTTAGCGTTTGAGCTGATTTGCAATTCCCGGAATTTGGGCGCGTGTACAGCACGCAATCAGGGCCTCGCCCTTGCGACAGGCGACTTTATTGCTTTTATGGATAATGATGTGGCTGTGCGACATCGGCACTGGCTGAAGGGCCTGGCGGATGTTTTATGGAGCGCGCCGGAAATTGGCATTGTCGGCCCGAAGCTCTTGTTCCCTTTTCCCCCGTACAATATTGAATGTGCCGGGGCGGCGATTTCCAAAACAGGGCGCGTGCAATATCGGGGGCGAGGCTGCCCGGCGGATGATCCCGAATGGAATGTGCCTGTGGATGTGCAATGTCTTATCAGCGCGTGCTGGCTGATGAAGCGCGCTGTTGTGGAACAGATTGGGATGCTGGATGAAGCGTTTAATCCGGCGCAATTTGAGGATTTCGATTATTGCTATCGAGCCCGTCAAGCGGGATGGCGGATACGCTATGAGCCATCCGTGGAAATGTATCATTATGAAAATGTCACGACAGATGGCTCGCCAGATGTCAAATTCCGTTATGTTACAATCAAAAATTGGATAAAATTCAAAGAACGCTGGCGCCATATGTTTTCGCAGGAGAATGGGCCGCCCGATTCAGAATGTCAATGGGCACCGCTGGAAACACGGCCTTTAGAACAGACAGGCATTCCCCCAATGCTTTAAAATTATGTCAGGAGCCACAAAACGAATATTGTCTGGCGAACATGGCGAGGAACATTTCAGTCGCCATATAAATACAAATAATTTTGCATATTATTGCAGGGAGGACTTATAATGGCAGATGTGGCGGAATTGAAGCAGCAAATTAAGGAAATGATCGTGGAGCGGCTATTTTTGAATGTGGCGCCGGAAGATATTCCGGATGATGCTAATTTGATGGAAACATACAATATAGACTCTGTCAATCTCTTTGAAATTGTTGTGGGCCTGGAAGAAGAATTTGAGATTACATTGCAGGATGCCGATTTTAGTGTGGAGACATTTTCCACTGTAAATAATATTGCGGCGTTTGTGGAGCAGAAGCGGAGCGAAGAGGAATGAGCGAGGCGCCGGAGGAGATTGTTCTTATTCCGGGGCCCATGCCGTTGCATGGCATTGTCCATCGCTGCAGGGGAAAAGCCTTTCCGGCATGGGGCTTGCTTTTTTGCGATCCCTTTGCGGAAGAAAAAAAATGCGCCCATCGTGTGCTCGTGGAGGCCGCGCGCGTCTTTTGCGCTGCCAACATAACTTGTTTGCGTTTTGATTATCGTGGCACGGGAGACAGCCCTGGGGATTTTGCGGATGCGACGCTGGAATTGTGGCTGGAAGATATTTTAGCGGCTGCTCGATACATGCGCCAAGCTTTACAAGTCCAGACTTTAGGGTTGTTGGGGCTGCGTTTGGGAGGAGCGCTAGCCTGTCAGGCGGCGTTTGCCGAAATTGATCTTGTAGATTTTCTAGTGTTATGGGAGCCTGTGATTGAGGGCAAGCAATATTTACAACAAAATTTTCGGCGCTCGCTTATCAAAGCAATGCTGACGGATGAAAAGCAATTTAATCCCGAGCGTGTCCGGGCATTGCATTATGAGATGGAAATTTTTGATTTTGACGGCTATCCCGTAACAGCTGAAATGCGGCGCCAGATCGAAGCGATCGACTTATTGGGCTTGCCGGGAAATTTTCCGGGGCCAGCGCTTGTTGTGCAAATAGGCCCTCGCCAGGAGCCTGCAGAGCCGTATCAGGAATTAGCGGATTTGCTCGGCGGCCGAGCTATCGCTGTACGACAGGAGCCTTTTTGGGCGCGCATAGGCTTAATTAATCCCAGGCCTTTGATTGAAATGACAGAGCTATGGCTCGCCGAACAGCAGGCTTCATGGGCAAAAGATCGTTTGCGGAACAAAGAGGAGCCAAAAGCATCGCCCGAAAATATCAGTTCTGAAACATAAAAATAGTCCGGCGCGAAAAGCTCCCGGGGCTTTTCGGCTTGAAGATGCTGTATAGAGATGGAAAAGCATTGTTATTTTACAAACGAAGACTTCCGCTTGTTGGGCGTGTTACATATCCCTGAGGCGGAGCAGGAACGGCATTCCATCGGCCTTGTTTTTTTGCACGGCTGGGCTGGCTATCGCATTGGGCCCCATCAAATGTTTACAAAGATGGCGCGGCGGGCCGAAAAGCTGGGCTTTTGCAGTCTGCGTTTTGATTTTCGGGGCCGTGGCGATTCAGAGGGAGACACAGAGGCTGCTTCGTTGACAACAATGATTTCAGATGCGCTCGCCGCCTGCACTTTTTTG
The DNA here is from genome assembly GCA_964622325.1 of uncultured Armatimonadia bacterium. Taxonomy (GTDB): domain Bacteria; phylum Armatimonadota; class Zipacnadia; order Zipacnadales; family UBA11051; genus JAJFUB01. The sequence goes on along the minus strand of CAZUOJ010000006.1, from coordinate 3,007 downwards.
CGCGAATCCACAGGCGTCACAGAGATCGCTTTGATTGGCGATTGTTCAGGCAGCGAAGTGGCCATTGGGGCAGGGCCTTTGGATCCCACAATTCGCGCGATGATTTTGTGGTCAGCGCCTATCGTGGCAGGCGATCGGCGCGCTGTTGAATCCGCCAAAAGAAAATATATTATTTTAACATATTTGCGCAAGTTGCTGGACAAGACAACATGGCAGAAGCTTTTTGCCAGAAGACTGCAATTAGGCCAAATTTGGCGCGTATTGCGTTCTGGCGGAAAGGGCGCCGGCGAAACAGGCTCTTCAGAGGATGCCTCTATCGATTGGGAACAGCGCTTTATGGATTTTGCGGGCCCGCGCCTGTTTATTTATGGAGGCAATGATCCCACAACGCCAGAATGTGTGGAGCATTATCAGGCTCTGTGTCAGCGCGCGGGCAAGCCCTGCGAGATATATATTGTGCCTGGCGCCAATCATGCCTTTTATTCGTTGGCCTGGGAGAATGAAGTCATTGAGAAAAGCTTGGCATGGCTGCAGGAGCAATTTGTGATAGCGCCTTCCAGCCAGCACTAAGAGCCTCGTTTTAGCGCTGCAAATCACGCCAGCTGAGCCGCTAACTGTCAAAAGGACGCATAATGAGAAGGCGTCCCCTCCGTGTGTTATATGTGAATCATTTGGGCGTTTTGGGCGGAGCCGAAAGGAGTCTGCTGGGGCTCATTGAACATCTCAATCCCCGACAAATAGAGCCCTTCTTGGCGGCTCCTGCTGAGGGGCTGTTGGCGCCCGCGGCGGCGGAATTGCATATCCCGTATTATCCTGTTCCCTCCTGCCGTTTGCGCCGGCCGGCGTATCCCTGGGATTATATAAAAAGTTTTTGGCGCTTTCAACGATATGTTTGCGCTTTGCGCCGGATTATCAGGCTTGTCCAGCCCGAGCTGATTCATGCCAATAGCCTCATTGCCGCCTGGGCGGCCACAACGCTATCCGCGGCGCCTGTGATCTGGCATTGCCGGGATTTGCAGGCGCCCGTTGCGCTCATGCAACGCGTGCGGCAAAAAGCTGCTTATGTTATCGCTATTTCCCACGCTGTAGCCGCTTTCGTTCAGGAAAACGCCCCGCTTGGCGCTCCCCTCACTGTCATTTATAACGGCTTTAGCCCTCGGGATGTACAAATCACGAAGCGCCGGAGCCAGATACGTGCAGAATGGGAGCTGGGGCCGGATACGCCGCTCGTAGGCTGTATGGGACAGCTCGTGCCGTGGAAAAGACAGGATGTATTGCTGCAGGCTTTCCCGCTTGTGTTGCAACACATTCCCGAAGCGCGCTTAATTTTTTGCGGCGAAGATTATTTTTCCGAGCATACGGATTATGTGCGTCATTTACATGAATTAGCGGAGAAGCTGGATATTGCCCCACAAATTATCTGGGCGGGCTTTGTCCCTCAGCCTGCCAACGCTTTGGCGGCGCTAGATGTGCTGGCGCATCCAGCAGAATGTGAGCCTTTTGGCCGCGTTATTCTGGAGGCGCTGGCGCTAGGCGTGCCTGTTGTGGCGATTAATCAAGCAGGGCCAGCCGAAATCATTGAAGAGGGGCAAAGCGGGCTGCTTGTGCCGCCTCGTCATCCGCAAGCCTTGGCAGAGGCAATTATACGGATTTTGCAGGATGCTGAGCTACGCCTTAAATTAAGCTCAGGGGCTCTTATCCGAGCAGGGCGATTTTCCGCCAAACATACAGCCGCTCGTGTCACAGAACTTTACTACGAAGTGAGCGGAGCATGAGGATAGGAATCGATGGGATGTTATTGGGGGGCCAGCATAGCGGCGTGGAGCAGGCCATCGTAGGGCTGCTCAAAGCGCTGCCCCGTTTTGGGCCACAACACCAATATTTATTAGTATGCCGCAAGGAATATGAGCCCCATAGTCCTGTGCCTACAAAAACAGCGCCACGCTGGGCGAAAGGGCGGCTGCTGCGAATCGTGTACGAGCAGACACGCATGGCCTACGATTTACGTGGGGAATGTGACTTGCTCCATGCGCCAGGCTATATTATGCCGCTCAATTGGCCCGGACTAGCTGTGTTAACTGTATATGATGTCATCGCTTTACAATTTCCCCATTTATGTAAGCCCAGCAATGTGTGGCATTACAGAATAATGTTGCCCCGCAGCCTGCGAAAAGCGCAGGCTGTGATTGTGCCTTCATTTACAGTGGCGCAGGATGTGCGACAAATTGTGCCTGAAGCGGCGGAAAAGCTGCATGTAATTCCCCTCGGCATAGATGAGAGCTATCAGCCCGCAAATGAAGCAGAAATTGCCCGCGTGCGGGAAAAATATCAGCTGCCGGAGCCTTATTTATTGTGTGTAGGCAATATCGAGCCCAAAAAAAATCTGTCCGCTGTGCTGACGGCCTTTGATGAGGCCGCTTCAGCAATTCCTCATCATCTTGTCATCGCTGGACGGCGCGGCTGGAAATATGGGCCTTTTGATCGGGCCTTAGCCGCCATGCGCCATCGACAACGCGTTCATTTGCTTGGCTATGTGGCTTTTGAAGATTTAGCAGGCCTATACAGTGGCGCGGCGCTTTTGATACAATGGGCATTATATGAGGGGATGGGGCTGCCGCCATTGGAAGCGATGGCCTGTGGCACGCCCGTGCTGATCTCGGATGGCGGAGCGCTGCCCGAAATAGCTGGCCCGGCAGCTGAAATTGTGCCGCTGGGGGCTCCGCAGAAATTGGCTGAGGCGCTTGTGCGATTATTATATGATGAGGCCCGGCTACAGGAGCTCCGCACAAGAGGATTGCGACACGCCGCCCAATTTACATGGGAGCGCCATGCTCGGGCTGTATTAGCTCTGTATGAGGAATTGTTCTATGCGCAGGGCTGAATGGGGACGCGCAGGGCTTGTATATGTGTTAGGCCAATTTCCCTCTGTCTCTGAAACATTCATTCTCCGGGAAATGACGGCTTTAGAGGAAATGGGCTTTCGGATACGGCCGCTTTCCCTGCAGCC
>CAZUOJ010000005.1:69403-81203 GCA_964622325.1 uncultured Armatimonadia bacterium | reverse complement strand
GGAGAAATCAAGGCGCAAGTGGCGGAATTAGCTATTTTGGATCTGGACAGCAAGCAGATTGAATGGCATGCGCCTGTGCTGGCAAATGCCCGCAACTACACGGATATGTATATGGGGCCCAATGGCCTTGTGTTTGGCTTTGCCGACGGGACGCGCTTCTTTGTTTTTGATCCGCAAGCGCGCAAGATCGTGCTGGAAAAGGACATTGGCGCGGAATTAGGCCCCACAAGCGGCGCTCAACAAACGCGCATTTTCGTGCCCACGCCCGAGGGCAAAATCTATCTGCTGCTGCGAAATGGCATCGCCTTGCTCAATCCGGAGACATTCGCCATCACGCTTGTAGCGAAATCGCCTGTCCCCATTGGGCCCGGGGGAGATTATCTGGATGGGCGCATTTATTTCGGCAGCGGCTCGCATGTGTATAGCTGGAAAGTTACGGAATAAAGGCAAAGGAGATGACGCTATAGCCGCGGGCTGAAGATTAAAAATCAAGGGGGAGGCTTCAAAAGCCTCTCCCTTATTTTTTGTTGGGGGGAAGAGAAATACATTGTGCGCCGCTGAATTTTACTGACATTCTAAAAACATAAAGCCTTTTGAGAAAAAGCAAATCCCCGCAAGCGCTTCCAGCGCCTTGTTCGCGCGGCATGAGAAAAGACATAGAGAAAAATTGCGCGGCGGCGACCTGAAGAACGCTGAGAAGCGTTTGCTGCCCTCATCAGCTTTCAGCTTGCAACTTGCTTATTACATCTCGCAAGCGATTCAGCCATTGCAGGGCCAACTTTTGGGCGCTTTGCCTGGAGGCGCGGGCGTCAGCGGCTGTTGCTGTGATGATTTTGTGGGAGCCGGCCCAAATCTGCCAGCCCGTGTCGCTTTTCTGGAGGCGCAAATCCGCTGGCTGAGGCGCTTCATCCAGCCAGCGCTGCAGCGACAGAGCGACAGCACGAGCACGCGCTAAAGCCTGCTTATGATTTTTCCCCACAGGCCAGGAAAGCGCCAGCAGGCCGCTTATTTTAACAGCGGCGTAGCTTTGGCCGTGGGCAGAGAGGAGAGCCGCGGAGGCACGCAGAGGGCGCTGAGCCAGCGCGGCTTGCACTTCCTGAGGCGTTGCGGGCTGCAATTCGCCGCGTAAGGCCGCCTGTACAGCCTGCTCCAAATCTGCATGCTCCCAACGAGCGCCCGCGGGCATTAAAAAAGCTACATAACGCATCCTGCCTTTATAAGGAAATTTCACATAGGGCGTGCCATTCAGCTCAATACACATGCAGCCATATCCCGATTGTCGCCAGCGCTTTAAGCCAGCGCCTTCATCCCCAAAATCAATAATTTCCAGGGATATATGCGGCGCATAACGGGCTTGTAACGTCCGCAAAAAATCTACAGTCGGCTGCTGGCAGCCACTGGATACATTGATATAGGCGCGAATGGCCACATTAGAAGCCAGCGCCGCCGACATCCCCCAAAGGCAAAGAAAAAACAGGACTGTTCGCAGACTGCCAGACATTGTTTTGAAACGGAAAGACATTTTTGTTTCCTCCTTATTTAATTTAAATGAAAGCAAAATGTATTCACAATGGCTGTCCTTTGCTTACGCCTCTTAAAGAAGAATAAGGAGCATTTTGTTTTAATTGTTTCATAAAGGCCTTGACGCTGCAAGAGACAATGAAAATCCTCAGGGATGAGCTTTTATTTCGAAAAAGGCTAATAAAAAATGTAAGGGGCATTTGTGTGTAATCTGCGTCTTTAGCCGGCGCTATGGAGGCATTGAGGCGTTTGTTTCCTTGCCAAGCAGCCCCTGCCATTGTTATACTCCTAACTAACAGCGCAAAAAGCACGCGAAAGCTTTACGAAGGAGCGATATCATGAACGGCGAGCTGCATTCTTACAGCTTCGTGTTAACAGTCTCGGAGAGCAAGCGGCTAATCGCCAAAGGCGTGGCGGCTTTGCCTGTTGTCCAGGAGGCGATGCAAAAGGGCATTGTGGCCGTCTGCAAGGGCACGACAAATGCCTACATTGTGGAAGAGCTTGTGGGGGAAAAGATACAAAAGGGCGCTTATGTGCTGGGGCGCACTGTGCCCGCAAAGGCGGATACGGCGAACATTTTTACGGGCAACATCCCGGAATACATTTTTGTCAAGGGCCAGAAATCGGAGCTCACGCTCAAGGAAGCTGTGTTGCAAATGAAATGCGGGGATGTTGTGATTAAGGGCGCCAATGCGCTCAATTATGAGACAGGCATGGCCGGCGTGCTTGTGGGGCATCCGGAGGGCGGCACGCTGGGGACTATCATCGGCTCCGCGTACGGCAAAGGCCTGCATTTGATTATTCCTGTGGGCCTGGAAAAGCAAATAGCAGAGGATATTCAGGAATTGGCGGATTTAATAAACACAGAGCCGGAATGCAGCCGTCCCGGGATGCCGGCGCTGTGGCCTGTACAGGGAGAAATTATCACGGAGATTGAGGCGCTGGAGATTTTAACAGGCGTGGAGGCGCATCAAATTGGAGCCGGCGGCGTATGCGGCGCCGAAGGCGGCGTGTGGCTGGCTGTCTGGGGCACAGAGGAGCAAATCGCGGCAACAAAGGCGCTTGTGGAAAGCATTCAGGGCGAGCCGCCTTTTGGCACTGATTAGGGCACATTTTGTTTCAATGTAAGGCTTCAGCAGGCTTGTTCATCGTGTGAGGCGGAGCAACGAGGAAGGAAAAGAGGGGATTGGATATGCCGCAAAGGGAAGCCCTGTATTATACGAAGGAGGGGGAACGCATTGTCTGTCAGCTCTGTCCCTGGCATTGTCAGATTGCGCCGGGACATACAGGGCGTTGCCGTGTGCGGCAAAATGTACAGGGCCGTTTGCTGTCGCTCAATTATGCAGAAGTAACATCGCTGGCGCTGGATCCCATAGAGAAGAAGCCTCTGTATCATTTTCATCCGGGCTCGCTTATTCTGTCGGCGGGGACATTCGGCTGCAATCTGCGTTGCGCTTTTTGCCAGAATTGGCAGATTTCCCAGCAGCAGGCGCCAACGCGGACGATTTTGCCGGCGCAGATGGCGCAGATAGCCAAGCAATACGCTTCGCGCGGCAATATTGGCCTCTCCTATACTTACAATGAGCCTTTTATATGGTACGAATATGTGCGGGAGACAGCGCCGTTAATTCGAGAAGCAGGAATGTATAATGTGCTCGTGACGAACGGGATTGTGGAAGAGGCGCCGTTAGAGGAGCTGCTGCCGTACATTGATGCGATGAATGTGGATATCAAATCCATGCGGGAGGATTTTTATAAGCGGCTATGCCAAGGGGAGGGCTGGCCAGCGCGGCGCACTGTAGAGCGGGCGTTTGGGCGGGCGCATGTCGAAATCACAAATCTGCTCATTCCCGGAGAAAACGATTCGGAAGAGGAATTGCGGGAGCTAGTGGATTGGGCGGCTTCCGTGTCGCCAGAGCTGCCCGTTCATTTTTCCGCCTATCATCCGGATTATCAGTTTGAGGCGCCGCCCACGCCCTTAGAGACGCTCAAGCGCGCCTATGAGCTTGCCCGGGAAAAGCTCAAATTCGTGTATGTGGGCAATGTGTGGCTGCCGGGAGCCACAGACACGCTGTGCCCGCAATGCGGCCAGACCCTCATCCGGCGTTACGGCTTCCAAGCCGAAAACACGGGGCTCAACAATGAAGGAAGGTGCTCGGCCTGTGGAGCAAGCGCCCATGTTCGAATCTGAAAAGCCTCTGTATGATACATTGGGCGGGCGCACACGCGCTGGCTTGCGGCGTGTGAGTCACATTCTGGCTGTTTTGGGGCGCTTTGGCTTGAGCTATCTTGCGCATCATTTAGATCCGCGCTATCCGCGACGGCAAAAGCCCGTGGATGAGGCCGTGGCGCGTATGGAATTGCCGGAGCGGCTGCGGCATGCGCTGGAGGAGCTGGGGCCTACAGCCATCAAATTCGGGCAGCTTTTAGCGACGCGGGGAGATTTGCTTTCCGCGCCGTATGTTCAAGAATTGCGCCAGCTGCAGGATAAAGTGCCGCCTGCGCCCTGGGAGGAAGTGGCGCGCGTGCTCCAGCAGGAGCTGGGGGCGCCGCCCGAAAAGCTTTTTGCGACATTTGAGGCGACGTCCCGGGCTTCGGCTTCGCTGGCGCAAGTGCATTACGCGACATTGCCTGATGGCGCGCCCGTAGCCGTGAAAGTGCAGCGAGAGCATGTGGCGGAAATTGTGGAGCTGGATTTGAATATTTTGCTGGCGGCGGCGCGGCAGGCGGAGCGGAACATCGCCTGGGCGGCGGAAAATCGGCTTCTGGAGCTCGTGCAAGATTTTGCCCATCATTTGCGCTGGGAATTGAATTTTCTGAATGAGGCGCATAATACAGAGCGTTTGCGGCACAATCTGCGTCACGATGAGGACGCGTATGTGCCCAGAGTATACTGGGAATATTGTACACGGCGCGTATTAGTGGTGGAATGGGTGCCCGGAGCCAAAGCCACAGATGAGGAAGCGCTCACACAATATGGCGTGGATCGGCCGGCCGCGGCGCGCAATATGGCGAGCTTAATGATCCGGCAGATTATGCGGGATGGCTTTTTCCACAATGATCCGCATCCGGGCAATGTGCTGTTTATGGGTGGGGCGCGGATCGCGTTTTTAGATTGCGGCAATGCTGTGGCTGTAGATCGGCAGCTGCGTGAACATTTGATGGCTTTGCTTTTAGCGGCGCTGGAGGAGGATCCGCAGGAAATCACAGATCAATTGCTGCTGCTGGGCGTTGTGAGCGACACAACGGATGTGCCGCAATTGACGGCGGATGTAGGCCGCATGATTTCGTATTATGCGGGATTGCGCAGCAGCGCCCAAGTGGGGCTGGGCGAGCTTCTGGATCAGATGCTATCGCTCGTGCTGCGGCATCGCGTGCGCATGCCCGCCGCGCTGGCGGCCATTGCCAAGGCCTTAATGGTCACAGAGGGCGTCTGCTTGCAGCTGGATGAACAATTTGACGCCCAGCAAGTGGTGCGCCAGGAAGCAGGCATATTGCTGTGGGAGCGGCTGAAGCCGCAACGGCTGGCGCAGGATCTGTCCCGGGTGCTGCGCAGCTATTATCGCTACGCATTGCTGTTGCCGCGCCAGATTAATCAAGTGCTACAGCGGCTGCAAGGGGGCGGCGTGCGTGTGCGGCTGGCCCATGAGAATATGGAGCAATCGCTGCATCGTCTGGATTTAATGATTAATCGTCTGGCTTTTGCCATTGTAGTGGCTGCCATCATTGTCTCCTCCACAAATCTGGTGATGAACATCCAAACAGGCGGCATGCTGGGCGAATGGCTGATCTGGGGGTATTTGCTGGCCGGGATTGTGCTGGGGGCATGGCTCTTGTTTTCTATTTTGCGGTCCGGGCGCTTATGAAGGAGGCTAGCGGGTTTTCCGGTTTGATTGTCGCTTCGGCCTCGCCGCGGCGGCAGGAGATTTTGCGGAAGGCGGGAATTGATTTCGTAGTGGCGACAAGCGAAGCGGAGGCGCAGCTCCGTGTTCAGGGCCGTCCTCAGGCAGTGGCGAGGGCTGGGGCGCGCGCAAAAGCGCTGGATGTGGCGGCGCGTTTTGCCGAGGGAATCGTTTTAGGCGCGGATACAGTGGTGGCGGTGGGGCGCCAGGTGCTGGGCAAGCCGGCAAACGCGGCGGAGGCGGAGGCCATGCTCCGGATGTTGTCCGGACGCGTCCATAATGTGCATACAGCTCTCGCGCTGGTGGAGGCTGGTAGCGGCAGAATCCTGGCGGAATCCTGTGAAACTTCTCTCGTGCGCTTTCATGTTTTAGATGATAAGATAATAAAGGATTATGTGGCTTCGGGCGATCCGCTGGATAAGGCCGGGGCTTATGGGATTCAATCCGGAGCCGGCTTGTTTGTGGCGGAATTAATTGGCTCTTATCTCAATGTCGTGGGATTGCCTTTAGCGCGACTTTGGGAAATGTTAGCGAAGCTGGGATGGCAGGGGCTATAAGTACATTATGCGCAGACTGATTGGAATGCATCATAATCGTTCTTCCTGGGCGGAGCATGGCTTGCGGCGGCTGCTGCACTGTTTTTCGCGTTTTTCGCCGGAACTGGGCATAGATTTGGGGACGGCGAACACGCTGGTGCATGTGGCAGGCCGCGGGATTTTGTTGCGGGAGCCGTCAGTCGTGGCCGTCGATACAGAAACAAATGAAGTGCTGGCGGTCGGCGAGGATGCCAAGAGGATGGTGGGGCGCACGCCGGCCCGCATTGCCGCTGTTCGTCCTTTGCGCAACGGCGTTATTGCGGATTTTGATGTGACAGAGGCGATGCTGCGGCATTTCATCAAAAAAGTGCAGCCGAAGCGCTGGTTCACGCATCCGCGCATTGTCATTGGCGTGCCTTCAGGCATCACAGAAGTGGAGCGGCGGGCCGTGGAGGATGCGGCGCGGCAGGCGGGCGCGATTGAATGTGAGATTATCGATGAGCCGATGGCGGCGGCCATTGGAGCCGGCCTGCCCGTGGCGGAGCCTGTGGGCAATATGATTGTGGACATTGGGGGCGGAACTACCGAAATTGCCGTGATTTCATTGGGCGGGATATGCACACAGCGCTCCATGCGCATTGCGGGCGAAGAGATTGATGAGGCCATCAGCGCTTACATTCGGCGGGAGTTTAATCTGTATATTGGCGAGACGACGGCGGAATGGATTAAAATCCGCATTGGCTCGGCGTTCCCGCGCCAGGAAGAAGAGCAATTAGAGGTGCGGGGCAAGGATTTGTTGAGCGGTTTGCCTCGCAGCATTGTCATCAGCTCCGGCGAAGTGCGCGAAGCCATTCAGGGGCCTATCAATGCGATTGTGGAGATGGTCAAGGAGACGCTGGATGCGACGCCGCCGGAGCTGGCGGCGGATATTATGAATCGCGGGATTGTTCTGGCGGGAGGCGGGGCTTTGCTGCAAGGCCTGGATCAGCTCATCAGCGCCGAAACGGATATTCCGGTGTATGTGGCGGAAGATCCCTTGACATGTGTGGTCATGGGCTGTGCGCGCTATATGGAGGAGTTGCGGGTGGCGCGCGGCAACGCGCATTAAAGAGGCTGGGGGCCGCGCCATCTGCTTTTCTTCGCCCCTGTTTGTGCTCTGATTACGCTTCGCCGGCACGCGGCTTGACGAGAATACATCTATTTTATAAAGCGCTGAGATTCTGTCTTCCGCTTGCTATTTTGCTAAAAGGCCGCTGTTCAGTTGTGGGGAAGGCCTTTTTCTTGTTTGGGGCTAATTTTGGGCGACGAGAAATGCTTGTATGCTTCCACGGACGTATGCGACAACAGAAAGACGTCAGCTGTATATTCTGATTGGGCTGGCTGTGCTTCTGACGATCTGGCAGCATAGCGCCTGGAAGCGTGGGGAGGGGAAAAGCGAGGCGGCCAGCTGGCCGGAACGAGCGATCGTGGCTTTAGCGTGGCCAGTGCAATGTGCAACAGCGGCGGCGGGGCGCGAATTGCATGCTGTCGGCGTCGGCTTGCTGCGCGGGCGGCAGCTGATGGAGGAAAATCGGCGGCTGCGGGCATTAAATGAGGAATTGGCGGCACAGAAGCTGCAATTAATTGCGGAGCATGCCGAAAATCAACGGCTGCGCAAGCTTTTGGGCTTAGCGCAGCAGCTGCCCGTTGCCACTTTTGCGGCTCCTGTCGTGAGTGTGAATTACGGGCTGCGCAGCAAGCGTCTCATCATAAAAGCCGAAGGGGGCCAGAAGCTGGAAGTGGGCAATATCGTGCGGACGGAGGCGGGGCTGGTCGGCCGCATTATTGAGGTGCGCGGGCCGCGGGGCTATGTGTTTCCGCTGATAGATGCGGAACATGCTGTGGCGGGAATGACCTTAAGGCCGCCTCATACGCAGGGGATGATCCATGCGGCCCCGGAGTTAGAGGCGACAGCGGAAATGCTTGTGATGGATAAAGTGCTGGGGCGGGCGAATTTGCGGGAAGGCGATGTCATCGTCACTTCCGGGCTGGGCGAAGTGTATCCGCCCGGGATTCCGATTGGGACGATTGAACGGTTGGAGCGGGCGGCGGCGGGCAGTCTGGATGTGATTGCCTTCATTCGGCCCTTTGTGGATTTTGATCATCTTTCCTACGTGCTGGTGCAACGCCATGGCGGTTAGCTATGGGCTTTTGGCCCCGCGGGGCTCAATCGTATTAGGCCATATTGTGTCGTTTGTGCTGCTTTTGGTCTGGGGCGCGCTGCAAGCCTCATGGCCGACATGGCTGCGTTTGTCCGGCCAGCCGCCGGATTTAGTGTTGGCGACAGCCATTATGCTGGGGCTGAATGCCGGGCGGATTGCCGGCCTCTTTGCGGGCTTTAGCGGCGCTTTAATCTGGGCGTCTTTGGCCAATGTCCCAATGGGGCATTTGTTTATATCCTATATGGGCTTGGGCTATTTTGCCGGCGCATTGCGGGGGCGCTTATTTTCCGAGCGATTGCCCGTGGCGATGATTTTAGCGGCGCTGGGCATCATCGGCGCCGCCATCGTGCAGCTCATCTTCGCGCCGCCGCCCAGCCCCCAGATCTGGGGCAAGGCGACGCTCGCCCGCGTTGTCTATGGGCTTATCATCACTGGATTATTATTTCCGATTGTCCGATCGGTCGCCCGTGTGTATCCCCAGGCGGAAGAAATTTGAAAAACGGCTCAGTGAGGCGGCAAAAGCACATTATGACTGACACGCTGCGCATAATCGGCATGATCCCCGCGCGTTTGGCGGCAACACGCTTGCCCAATAAAGTGCTTTTAGACATTGCCGGCAAGCCAATGATCCAGCATGTGTATGAGCGCGCCCGTCAGGCGCGCTATATGCAGGAAGTCATTGTCGCGACCGACAGCGAGGAAGTGCGGCAGGCCGTGACGGCTTTTGGCGGCCAGGCCGTCATGACATCGGCGGCGCATGCCTCAGGAACGGATAGGCTGGCGGAAGTCGCGGCCCGGCTAGAATGCGATCTCATTGTCAATATTCAGGGCGATGAGCCGCTCATAAAGCCCGAGATTATTGAGGCGGCGATTGAGCCTTTTTTCCACGAAGCTGGCCTGCGCATGAGCACAATCGCCTCGCCTATCCATACATTGGCGGAGCATCTGGATCCGGCGGCCGTTAAAGTCGTTGTGGATCAACAGGGCTATGCACTGTATTTTTCGCGCTGCCCCATTCCCTATTTTCGCCTGCCCCAAGGCGTGGAATGGGATGAGCAGGCGCCGCGCGTGCATCCGCAATCCGGCCTGCAGCCGCTCAAACATATTGGCCTGTATGTTTATACACGGGAAACATTGCTCTGGATGGCATCCTTGCCACGCACGCCCCTGGAGATGACGGAAAGCCTCGAGCAGCTCCGGGCGCTGGAAAATGGCTGCCGGATTCGCGTCGTCATTGTGGATTATTCTCCCATCGGCGTGGATACGCAGGAGGATTTAGAACGCGTGCGGCAGATAATGGGATCACAATCTGCTTAGCCGAAACGCTAGCCAATGAGAAAATCAGGAGCAAAGCTTTAATTGAGAACGAACACAACACAAAGCATGTTTTGAGACATGCTGCGCAGAGGGGCGCGCAAAAATTAATTTTCCTTTAGGGCAGAGAACTGTATATGAATGAGCCAGTGCCTTTTTCCGTTGGCCCTGTGACATTCGGCGCGGGAGAGCTTGTGTTAATTGCGGGGCCGTGTCTTGTGGAAGATGAGGAAACGACATACGAGATAGCGTGCCGTATTCGGGATATGGCGGCGGCGGCGGACTGGCCCTATGTATTCAAGGCTTCGTATGATAAGGCAAATCGCACGTCAGCAGCGTCGCCACGCGGGCCGGGCTGGCAAGCGGGCCTGGAGATTTTGGCCAAAGTCAAGGCGCGCGCGGGCGTGCTTGTCCTGTCAGATGTGCATGAAACACAGCAAGCCGCTGTGGCCGCAGAAGTGCTGGATATTCTGCAAGTGCCGGCGTTTTTATGTCGGCAGACGGATTTGCTTGTGGCCTGCGGCCAAACCGGCAAGCCTGTCAACATCAAAAAAGGACAATTTATGGCGCCAGAAGATATGAAGTTTTCTCTGGAGAAAGTTTATTCGACAGGCAATCAGCGCGTGCTATTGACGGAACGGGGGACGACTTTCGGCTATCATAATCTTGTTGTCGACATGCGGGGCCTGGCAATAATGCGGCGGCTGGGGGCGCCTGTAATTTTTGACGCCACACACAGTGTGCAGCTGCCCGGGGGAGCTGGGGGCGCTTCGGGCGGGCAAAGGGAATTTGCTGCGGGCCTGGCGCGCGCTGCCGCCGCGATGGGCATTGACGGCTTATTTTTGGAAGTGCATCCGCAGCCGGAACAAGCGCCGTGTGACGGGCCAAACATGATTCCGCTGGCGGAACTGCCGGCTTTATTAAAGGTTGTAAAAGCCGTGCATGAGGCGGTGCGGGGGCGCCAATCCTGAAAAAAATGTCTTTTTAAGATAAGAAAATGGAGAACAAACGCGCTGTGACATTGCGGGAGAAAATTTTGGGGCAAGCGGCCGAAACATTAGCCATCGAAAGCGAGGCCATCAAAGCTGCCGCCAGGCGTCTGGGCGAGGAATTCGTGCGGGCGGCGGAATTGCTGTTGCATTCGCCCGGGCGTGTGATTGTCAGCGGCATTGGCAAATCCGGCGCGATCGGGCGCAAAGTCGCCAGCACATTGGCTTCCACAGGCACGCCCGCGATGTTTGTCCATCCGGCGGAAGCCATGCATGGGGATCTGGGGATGATTTGCGATGGCGATGTTGTGCTCATTTTCTCGAATTCGGGCGAGACGAACGAAATTCTGGAGATTTTGCCAGCGCTTAAACGGCGGAAAGTGCGCCTTATCGCCATCTGCGGCAATCTTGATTCCACATTAGCCCAGGCGGCGGATGTTGTGCTGGATGCGCATTGTGAACGGGAGGCCTGTCCGCTGGGCTTAGCGCCCACAGCGTCAGCAATCGTGCAATTAGCGATTGGGGATGCCTTAGCCATGGCGCTGATGGCGGCGCGCGGCTTTACGGCGGAAGAATACGCCGCGCGCCATCCGGGCGGCAGTTTGGGGCGGCGGCTGCTTTTGCGTGTGGGCGATGTGATGCATCAAGGGGAGGACAATCCTACAGTGCCGCCGGAGGCCACTGTAATGGAAGCGCTCCTGAAAATGAGCACGGCGCCTGTGCGAGGCGTTGTGAGCATTGTGGATGAGGCGGGATTTTTGCAGGGGCTGTTTACGGACGGCGATTTTCGGCGGCAGATGCGGCAGGCGGAAGATCCGGCGGCTGTGCTTTCGCAGCCGATTCGGGATGTAATGACGCGACAGCCGATTACAGTGGGGCCCGATATGCTCGCTGCAGAAGCCCTGCGATTGATGGAGGAACGGGAAATTGATAATGTGCCCGTTGTGGATGCGCAGGGGCGAGCGCTGGGGATGCTGGACATTCAGGATTTAATGAAATTCAGGGTCATTTAGCCGCCATGTCTGTGAGCATCATCTTTACGGCGGATTTGCACGGCTGCCTGCGCCCGTATCACACACATCTGTTAAAGCAATGGAAAAGAGAACGAAACGCGTTCTTGCTGGATGGCGGCGATGCTTTAGGGGCTCCGAATCTATTTATGTGGCCCTGGAGGGATCGGACGGCGGAATGGATGAACGCCGCGGGCTATGATGCGATGGCCCTGGGCAATCGGGAGCATGCCCTCACATGTCGCTTTCTGCAGGCAAAGTTGGGCGGCTTTCATTTTCCGATTGTATGCACAAATTTGCTCTGGCGCGCCTCCGCCCGCTGTGAAG
>CAZUOJ010000005.1:0-69303 GCA_964622325.1 uncultured Armatimonadia bacterium | reverse complement strand
CATTTTCCGATTGTATGCACAAATTTGCTCTGGCGCGCCTCCGCCCGCTGTGAAGCGCCGTTGCAGCGCTGGCTTGTTCTGCAGGCCGCCGGCGGGCTGCGCATAGGCGTGTTTGCCTTGAGCGAGCCTATCATCCGTCCGGGCAGCTTTTGGGAGCGCGTTTCGCCTGTACGCTATGTGCCGCCCCTAGCCGTTGTGGAAGAAGCGTTAGAAGCGTTAAAGCCCCAAGCGGACATTCTCATTGCGCTAACGCATTGGGGGCAGCGTCCCGAAGAAGAGCTGGCCAGGCAATTTCCGGAGCTCAGCTTAATCCTGGCGGCGCATTGGCATGCGCCGCAGCCATCCTTAGAATATGTGGGCGCTGTGGCGATAAGCCGCACATATGCGCGGGCCCAGGGAGCTGTTATTCTGACATACGAAAAAGGCCTGTGGCGCCAGGAGAGCTTTCCATGGACAGCTGGCGGCTCTATGTAGACATTGGCAACAGCGCGCTGAAATATGGCGTGTGGCGCCAAGAACAATGGCTGAAGCGGGGCGCTCTTGTCCATAAGCTGAAAAGTTTCTCTATTTTACAGGGACAGGCGGAAGAGGATGATAAGGAAGCGCGGCTGATATCGCTGTGGCAGGCTTTGCAGGAGGAATTAACACAAGCGGGCATGCGGCTGTCTAATTGTGCGGGCGTTGGCGTTTCCAGCACATGTCCTGAAGCCGCAGCTTTTTTGTCGCTTTTAGGGGAAAAAGTGCCCTGTCCGATCAGGCGCGTGGGCTACGAATTGCGCAGCTCTATTCCTACAGCATATTATCAGCCCGAAGAAATTGGCGCGGATCGCTGGGCAAATGTGGAGGCGGCAGTAGCCCGCTATGGAGCGCCTGTGATTGTGCTGGATATGGGGACAGGGCTGACATGTGAAATTGTTAACGCGGAAAAAATTTTTGTGGGGGGGATGATTGCCTTAGGGCTGCAGCCTTTAATTCAGGGCGTGGCTTTTGTGTCTGAACGACTGAGGGCTATTGCGCTGGCGCCAGAGAAAGAAACAGAGCCGACAGCCCCCGGACGATCCACAAAAGAGGCGTTGCAACGAGGGCTTTTGGGGCAATTAATAGCCACAGCAGATTATTTTGCCCAGGCAGGCCTGCGCGCAGTGGGGGAGGCGGCTCCTGTGCTCCTTACAGGGGGCCAGGCGGAATTGTGTCGGCGTTTTATGCAGACGCCCACACATCATGAGCCCTGGCTTACACTAGAAGGTGTGCGGCTTATGGACAAAATGGATAATTAGGAGGACGGAAGCGTTCATTGGGCACAGAGGCAGGCTTTTTGCAAATAGGCGCTGTGCGCATTGCGCCTCCGCTTGTATTGGGGCCCATGGCGGGCTATACAAATTTGCCCTTTCGTGTATTGTGCCATCGCGCTGGGGCAGGGCTTGTTACAAGTGAGATGATCTCCGCCCGGGCATTGGCTTACGGCAGCCAGAAAACATTAACGCTGATGCGTATTCATCCCCAGGAGCATCCTGTGGCGATGCAAATTTTTGGCGGGGAGCCGGAATATATGGCAGAGGCGGCACAGCGCTGTGTTGCCGCGGGCGCAGATATTGTGGATATTAATATGGGCTGCACAGTGCCCAAAGTGCGCAAAGCGGGGGCAGGCGTGGCGTTGATGGGCAATCCGCAGCGCGCTGTGGCTGTAACGCGCGCAGTTGTGGAAGCCGTTTCTGTGCCTGTGACAGTAAAAATGCGCGCCGGGCTTGTGCCCGGGGATGAGAGCTATCTGGATTTAAGCCGCCGCCTGCAAGATGTGGGCGTCGCAGCGATAGCGCTGCATGCGCGTCCTGCCAGCGCAGCGTTTCGAGGCCGAGCGGATTGGAATGCTATCGCTCGGCTTGTTGAAAATGTGGACATTCCCGTCATCGGCAATGGCGATGTCACACAGCCGCAACAGGCTCTGGAAATGTTAGGCCAGACAGGCTGCCGCGGCGTCATGATTGCGCGTGGGGCTTTGGGACGGCCCTGGCTTTTTCGACAAGCGCGGGAATTATTGGCCGGACAGCCGTCTTCGCCGGATCCTCCCGCCGCGGCGCGGCTGGCTATAGCGATATGCCATGCACAAATGTTAGCTCTGGAGCTTCCGGAGACACAGGCGGCACATCAAATGCGGGGCCAGATTGGCTTTTACAGCAAAGGGCTGCCCCATAGCGCCTGGCTGCGACGGCGCTGTCAACAATTGCAATCCATACGCGAGCTGGCGGAAATTGTGCATGTTTATCTACAAAGCCTTTCACTGTGAAGCGAACAATGATGGGACAAGAACGAAATCAGCTGCCTGCTTTTCCCAATTGAGCTTCTAGTCGCTATAATTAGAGGATACATTAAAATGCTATCCAACACGATGAGAAGAAAAAATTGTTTGATAAAAGCAGCTTCATCGCAAAGGAGTTGGCCTTGACGCGTTTTGCTTTCATTTTACATCCCTTAGATGTTAAAGATGTGGCGCGCAAATACGCCTTTACACGCTATCTGCCGGGCTCGTGGATTGAGGCCGTATTGCCTTTGCTTTCGCCGCGGGATTGCGGGCGCATCACGGGGATACGTTCGCTGACAGGCGCGGAAACAGAAGGCTTTTTTGTGGGCTGCCCCCTCACGGCGCGCCAATTGTTATATGGCGATCCCAAACGCAGCATTGATAAGATTGTCGAGGCATGCCAAAAAGCGGCGGATTTGGGGGCGGAAATTGTGGGCCTGGGGGCCTTTACAGCTGTTGTGGGCGATAAGGGCCTGACAGTGGCGGAGCGTATTTCTATTGGCGTTACAACAGGCAACAGCTATACGGCCGCTACGGGCGTGGAGGGGACATTGCTGGCGGCAGAACGGATGGGACATATTCCCGCGCAAGCTACGGCTGCAGTGCTGGGCGCTACAGGATCTATTGGGAAAGTGGCGGCCAAGCTTCTTGCGCCGCAAGTGGGGCGGCTGATATTAGTTGGCCGCCGCCAGGAGGCGCTGGAGCAATTATATGAGGAAATGGGCCAGCCGCCACATGTCTCCCTTGAAACAGATCTGGCGCAAGCTCTCCCCGAGGCGGATATGATTGTGGCTGTCACATCTTCCCTGGAGGCTATTGTGGAGCCGGAACATCTAAAGCCGGGCGCTGTTGTCTGCGATATAGCCCGGCCGCGGGATGTGTCCCGCCGCGTGGCGGAAAAACGGGATGATGTGCTCATTATTGAGGGGGGCGCTGTGGCTGTGCCGGGCGAGCCACGGATTGACTTCAATTTCGGCTTTCCGCCCGGGCTTGTGTATGCCTGTATGGCCGAGACAATGATTTTGGCGCTAGAGGGACGGACGGAAGATTATTCCCTGGGGCCCGACTTGAAAGAAGAACAAGTGCGGGAGATGGCGGAATTAGCCCGCAAGCACGGCTTTCGCCTCGCAGGCTTTCGTTCGTTCGAGCGCCAGCTGACAGAGGAAGAAATTGAAGCTATTCGGCAAAGAGCTCAGGCGCGCAAAGCCTGAAATACATTTTTGGGGTTGTGTTATGTCTGCGGAGAATGAACAATTTTTAATTCGGCAACAAAAGCTAAGGGCCTTGCAGGAAGCAGGGCGTGATCCTTATGCGATCCATCGCTACGAACGGAGCCATTGTGCGCAGGAAGTTGTGGCAGAAATCTGCCAGCGAGAGAGCGAGGCGGGCGAGGCGCCTGTGAATTGGGCGGAGGCGGAATTTCCCGTGCAGCTGGCGGGACGGCTGATGGCTATACGCCGGCAGGGAAAATCTATTTGGGCCGATTTGCATGACATGTCCGGCAAGATCCAGCTTTGGGCGCGTGAGGACGTTTTAGCGGATTTTACGGATTTTGCGGATCTGGATATTGGAGACATCATTGGCGCGCGGGGACAGGCCTTTCGCACGCGCCGGGGGGAGCCGACTATTCGCGTCGAACAATGGACATTGCTGGCCAAAGCATTGCGGCCGCTGCCAGAAAAATGGCACGGCCTGCAAGATGTGGAGACGCGCCATCGGCAACGCTATCTGGATTTGCTCGTGAATCCGGACACGCGGGCTGTGTTTTTGAAGCGATCACGGGCGATTAGAGCTCTGCGCGATTATCTGGACAGCCAAGGCTTCGTGGAAGTGGAAACGCCCATCATGCAGCCGATATATGGCGGCGCCGCGGCACGCCCGTTTATCACATATCACAATGCCCTGGAGATGAATCTGTATTTGCGGATTGCGCCAGAGCTGTATCTGAAGCGGCTGCTCGTGGGAGGCTTTGAAAAAGTTTATGAAATAGGGCGTCTGTTTCGCAACGAGGGCGTGGACAGCCGTCATAATCCGGAATTCACAAGCGTCGAAACATATACGGCTTATGCGGATTATCAGGATGTGATGCGGCAGGCGGAGGGGATTTTGGGCGCTATGGCGCAGGCCGCTGTGGGCTCGCTGCATATCACATATCAGGGCCACGAGATTGATCTTTCGCCTCCCTGGCGCCGTATTTCTTTGTTTGACAGTGTGCAAGAAGCCTGCGGCGTGGATTTTCGGGCTTTCCAGACAGATGAGGAGGCGCGGGCGGCGTGTGCCCAATTGTCGCTGGCCGAAAATTTAGCAGAACAAACATGGGCCAGCTTACTGACAAAAGCGTTTGAAAAATTCGTGCAGCCGCATTTAATCCAGCCGACTTTCGTCACAGAATATCCTGTATGCATATCGCCGCTGGCAAAGCGACTGACGCCGGATTCGGATTTGACGGCACGCTTTGAAATCTTCATTGGCGGCGAGGAAATCGGCAACGCCTTTAGCGAGCTTAACGATCCCTGTGATCAACGGCAGCGTTTTGAAGCACAAGCGGCCTTACGGGCGCGGGGCGATCAGGAGGCGCATCCGCTGGATGAGGATTATCTGCGCGCGCTGGAATACGGAATGCCCCCTGCCGGCGGCCTGGGCCTCGGGATTGATCGCATTATCATGCTGCTTACAGACAAGCCCAGCCTGCGGGAAGTGATTTTATTCCCGCATATGCGCCCGGAGGCTAAAGAACGCTAATGAAAAAGAAAAGCCTTTTTCTCTTTAATGACAAAAATCCTAAGCCAATGGCCCTACAGACTATTGCAAATGGAAAAAATGAATAAAAGAAAATTCGCCTTGGCGTTTTTTTACAGATGTTTAATTAAGAAAATTAAAGAGAAGAAAAGTGACGAACAGGCCACAGCAAGCTCAGAAAAAGCCTTTTAAAGCAGGCCTAACATGAGCCAGCTTATTGTATTAATTCAAGCGCTTCGGCCGCGGCAATGGACGAAAAATTTGCTTGTCTTTGCCGCTTTGCTTTTTGCGCAAAAAGCGACAGAGGCACATGCTGTCGCAGAAGCTGTGGAGGCGTTTGTGATTTTTTGCTTGCTCGCCAGCAGCATGTATCTCATCAACGATGCGCTGGATAGGGAGCAGGATCGGCTGGATCCTGTGAAATCGCAACGGCCTTTGGCGAGCGGCCGCATGTCTGTCACAACAGCGCTGATAATGGCGATTGTGCTTTTAGCGGCGGGCTTAATCGGGGCTTATATGGCGGCAGGCTATCCTTTGTTAAAAGTGAGCCTGGCATATGTGGGCATCACACTGCTTTATAGTGGCCTGTTGAAACATATTGTGATTGTAGATGTCTTTGCCATTGCGGCGGGATTTGTCTTGCGCGCGGTGGCGGGCGCTGTGGCAATCCAGGCCGTCATATCGCCCTGGCTGATTATCTGCACATTGCTCTTATCGTTGTTTTTGGCTTTAGCCAAACGCCGTTGCGAAATAATGACATTGGGCGAACAGGCACATTCGCATCGGCCGAGCTTAGCCGAATATTCGCCCGTATTGCTGGATCAAATGATTTCTGTCGTGACAGCTTCCACATTGATGTCGTATGCGCTCTATACGATTTCCGAGCGGACTGTGACATTAATCGGGAGCACGAATCTTCTGTACACAATTCCTTTTGTGATTTACGGGATATTTCGTTATCTGTATCTTGTGTATCAAAAGGAGCAGGGCGGCCATCCAGAGCGCGCTTTGTTGAGCGATGGGCCGCTATTGCTCAATGTACTTTTGTATGCTGCTGTATCTGCTTATATTATTTATTTTCGTTAAGAAAACGGCCGAATAAGGCGCGTTTAAGCGAAAAAGCGCGCAAGGCAAGACAATGATTAAACAGGCTGTTTTGCTCGTGGGCGGCCAGGGCACGCGTTTGCGGCCCCTGAGCTATAAGCTGCCGAAGGCGCTGATGCCTGTGGCGAATTTGCCGCTAATTGCCTACGAGATCATTCCGCTTGTGCACGCCGGCGTGAAGCAAATAATTTTCGCCCTCGGCTACAAGGCGGAAATGATGCGCAAACAGCTCGGCGAGGGCAAAGAATGGGGAGCGGAATTTATCTATGTAGAAGAAGAAAGGCCGCTGGACACAGCCGGCGCTATTGGGAATGTGCGTGAGCTTATTGAGGGGCCTTTCTTTGCCTGTAACGGGGATATTATATATGATGTGGATTTGGCGGCACTGGCGGCGGCACATCTGGAGCGCAACGCGCTTGTGACATTTTGTGTGCGGACAACGCACGATATCCGGCATTATGGGCTGATTCAGTGGCATAACGATGGCCGCGTGTATGCTTTTAAAGAAAAAGTGGCTCAGGATGAAACGGGCCGCTACACTGTCAATTCGGGCTTTTATGTGATGTCGCCAGAAATTCTGGCTTATATTCCGCCGGGGCGGCCGTATTCCAATGAACGGGATTTGTTTCCGGAGCTTTTACGGCGCGGCTGCCCATTATATGCGCATTTGCCGGCCAGACTGGGATATTGGACTGATGTGGGGCGTATGGAGACATATCTGCAGGCTAATTACGATATATTGCAGGGCTGCATCCCCTGGAAGCAAGCCGCTGTGCAGGGCCAAATGGCGTCTACGGCACAAATAAAAGCGCCCGTGGATATTGCGCCCAATGCCCGCATTGGAGAAAATGTGATTGTGGGCCCAGACACAAGCATTGGGGCTGATGTGATTATTGAGCAGGGAGCTATTGTCAGCCGAAGCGTCGTATGGCCGGGCAGCTTTATAGGCCGACAGGCGCGCATATATAATAGCGTTATTGCTGGCGCGCACGTGCCAGCAGGCGCCGGCATTATTAATGGAGTCCTCATTGAATGATGGAAATGGATCCTTTGCTCATGATTCCCGGGCCAACAAATTTGCCGCCGGAAGTGCGGGAGGCGCTGGCGCGCCCGAGCCTCTATCATCGCGGGCCTGCTTTCGCCGAAATCCTGCAGGAATGCACAGAAGGCCTGCAGGCCCTGTTTGAAACAAAAGAGCCCGTTTTGATTCTTACAAGCTCGGGCACAGGCGCTGTGGAAGCCAGCATTGTGAATCTTTTATCTCCAGGGGAGCGCGTTCTGGCAATTGCGGGAGGGAAATTTGGCGAGCGGATGGGAGACATTGCGGCCGCTTATGGGGCAGAAGTGGATTGGCTGCTTGTGGAGCCAGGAGAGGCCGCCCATCCAGAAGATGTCGAGGCGCGTTTGCAGACAGGCTCCTATCAGGCTCTTTTGTTTGTCCTCAACGAGACATCGACAGGCGTATTTCAGGACGCTCCGGCACTGGCGGAAGCGGCCCGGAATGTTGGCGCGTTGGCGATTGCAGATTGCGTAAGCGCCATCGGGGGGATGCCTATCCAGATGGATGAAACAGGGCTGGCGGCAGCGGCGGCTGGCTCACAAAAAGCGCTGATGCTGCCGCCGGGCCTGGCTTTTGTCTGTTTGAGCGCGCAAGGCTGGGAGGCAGCTCAAAAGGCGCGTATGCCGCGCTATTATTTTGATCTGCTCAAAGCCAGGGCCGCGCTGGAAAACGGCCAGACGCCTTACACGCCCAATGTGAATTTGATTTTGGCGTTGCAAGCCTCTTTGCGGATCATTAACAAAGAAGGCGTGGCGCATTTTCAACATCGGCATTGGCGCCTGATGCGTGCCTGCCGTGCCGCTGCCCGAGCGGCGGGATTGGAATTGCTGGCAGGCGAGGATTGCGCCAGCCCCATTGTGACAGCCATTCGCATGCCTGCCGAAATGAATTCCAGCGAATTAGTGGCGCGTGTGCGCGAGGGCTATGGGATTATTATCTCGGGAGGCCAGGATAAATTAAAAGGAAAGATTTTTCGCATTGGCCATCTGGGCGCGGCGCAGATCGAAGATTTGCTGCGTACATGGGAAGCGGTGGCGCGGGAGCTTAAGGAAATGGGGCATTCGTGTGATGTGGAAACAGTGCTGACGGCGCTGGAAGACGCCTATTATGGATTTGTTTAAAGCCATTGTAAAGCTATTTTGTTTTTGTTTAAGCCAAAGCATAAAGAAGAGCGCAGACGGCAATATAAAAGCTAAGCGCATTCCAGGACAATAGGCTAAGGACAATGGCCAAGATTCTCGTGTGTGATTCTCTGGCTGAAGAGGGCCTGGCGATTTTGCGGGAAGCCGGGGATGTCGAAATTCATCTTGGGCTTTCGGAAGAGGAGCTCGTGTCTATTGTGCCTCCTTTTGAGGCCATAGTGGTGCGCAGCGCCACGAAAATAACAAGCCGCGTGCTTCAGGCGGCGGCGCGCTGTCGTGTGATTGCCCGTGCGGGCGTGGGCGTGGACAATATTGATGTGGCGGCGGCGACGCGGCGGGGGATATTAGTTGTCAATGCCCCTGCGGGCAATATTATCGCCGTGGCGGAGCATACAATTGCGCTGATGCTGGCAGCGGCGCGCCGCATTCCGCAAGCTCACACAGCCTTAAAAGCAGGCGTGTGGACAAAAAGCGCCTATCAGGGATGCCAATTACGGGGCAAGATATTGGGGATTGTAGGGCTGGGAAATATCGGGACAGAAGTCGCGCGGCTGGCACGCGCGCTGGGAATGCAGATTTTGGCGTATGATCCGTATGTGGCGCCGGAACGAGCAGCGGCAGTGGGCGCAGAGTTGACAGAGCTATCCGCTTTGCTGCAACAGGCCGATGTTGTGAGCCTGCATGCTGTCGCCAGCGCGGAAACAACAGGGATGTTTGGGGCAGAGGAATTTGCTCAGATGAAGCCCGGCGCTATTTTCATCAATACAGCCCGCGGCTCGCTTGTAGATGAACAGGCGCTTGTAGCTGCTTTGCGCGCGGGACGCCTGGCTGCGGCCGCGCTGGATGTTTTTGCCGAAGAGCCGCCGCACAATCAAGAGTTGCTTTCCTTGCCCAATGTCATTGTAACGCCCCATGTCGGCGCAATGACGCAAGAAGCCCAGATTAATGTGGCTGTGGATGCGGCGCGACAAGTTGTGGATGTGCTGGCGGGGAGGCTGCCCCGCTGGCCCGTGAATGTGCCTATATTGCCAGCGGAAGTGCGGCAGCGCCTGGCGCCTTATTTGCCCTTAGCAGAGGCTTTAGGAAAGCTGGCACGGGCTTTAATTGGGGGGCGTGGGGCTTTGCGTCGTGTCGAAGTGTTGTGTTCGGCCGATTTAGCGCCCGAATATCTGGCCCATCTCAATGCCACGGCGCTTGTGGCGCTGCTAGCCGGCACGACAGAAGAGCCCCTTAACATTATTAACGCCCCGCTGCTGGCGAAGGAGCGACATATTGAATTAGCCCAAACGCGGCTGCAAGACGATCGGGGCTTTACGGCCGTGTTGGAGCTGCGCGTCACAGCCGATCAGAAGATAAAAGTCGCTGGAGCAGTGCTGGATCGGGGGCGTCCGCGCATTATTGACATTGAGGGCTATGATTTGGATTTGCCGCCCGAAGGCACAGCTTTGTTCATCTGGCGGCAAGCGCCCTCGCGGCCGGGCTTTATTGGAAAAGTTGGCACACTGCTAGGCGAAGCCGGCATCAATATCTCTGCCATTCAAGTCAGCCGCGAGGCGCCCCAAGAAATTGGGCTGATGGCGCTGACAGTACAGGGCGATGTGCCCGAGGAGATAATGGCGCGCATTCAAAAATTGGATGGCGTTGTGCGGACCTGTAAAATTGCTTTTTAGGGCGTGGAGAACTTATAGATGAGAGTTTTAGTCACAAATGATGATGGGATTTGGGCGGAAGGGTTGCGGGCGCTTGTGCAAGCGCTCGCAGAGATTGTCGAAGTGCTCGTCATCGCTCCAGAGCGGCAGCAAAGCGCTATTGGCCATGCGATTACTTTGCACAAGCCCTTACGGCTGGAGCCTGTGGAAATGCCGGGCACAATCGCCGCCTACGCCAGCAATGGCACGCCGGCTGATTGTGTGATTCTGGCGAGCTTGAGCGATTTGCCACAGCCGGATATGATTCTTTCAGGCATCAATGCCGGGGCAAATTTAGGCGAGGAAGTGCTGTATTCAGGCACAGTGTCGGCGGCGATGGAAGGCGCTTTACAGGGCTTGCCCAGCCTGGCGCTTTCTGTATGCGCCTATACGGATGTTATCTATGCGGGGGCGGCGGAATTCGCCCAAAAATTTGTCTTGGCGGCGCAGGAACAATGGCCGTTGCCGCCAGATACATTTTTCAACATCAATGTGCCCAATGTGCCTCCGGAGCAATTAAAAGGGGCGCGTCTGACACGCCTGGGACGCCGCAAATATGCGAATATCTTGAGCAAGCACGAGGATCCGCGTGGACGCCCCTATTATTGGTTTAGCGGCGAGCCCTTAGAAGCCGATTGTGGCGAAGGGACAGATATTCAAGCCGTCCGCGCGGGCTATGTCTCTGTTACGCCTGTGCATTTTGATCTGACGGGAGATTTAACATACGCGCCGTTAGGGGAATTTATGCAGCGGCTACAGGATATGAAGCTCTTTGGCTGAGCCAGAAGCGCTTTCTTGTTCGCATCCCAAGCAGGCGGCATATATGGCGGCTTATCCCAGCTATTTAAATCTTACGGCAGAGGAATGGCAGCAGCGCCTTGAAGCGGCCCAGGGCCTTTTGGCGGCATGCACATTGTGTCCGCGCCAATGCCGTGTGAATCGTCTGGCAGGCGAAAAAGGCTTTTGTCAAGGCGGAGCGTTGGCGCGAGTGGCCAGCTATGGGCCGCATTTTGGGGAGGAGCGGCCGCTTGTGGGCGTGGGCGGCTCGGGCACGATTTTCTTTTCCGGCTGCAATCTGGGCTGCCTGTTTTGTCAAAATTACGACATTAGCCATAACATTCTGGCCGGCCAGGAGCTGGCGCCAGAGCGCCTGGCTTATATTATGCTTCTTTTGCAACAGCGCGGCTGCCATAACATCAATTTCGTGACGCCAACGCATTTCATGCCGCAAATTATGCAAGCCATTCGGGCGGCCATCCCCTTGGGGCTGCGGCTCCCCATCGTGTATAATTGTGGCGGCTACGAGAGCGTGGAAGCCTTACGGCTTCTGGAAGGCATTGTGGATATTTACATGCCAGATGCCAAATTTATAGATTCCCAAATAGCGCAACGGCTTTGCCAGGCGCCGGATTATCCCGAGCGGATGAAAGAAGCCGTGCGCGAGATGTATCGGCAAACGGGGCCGCTGGAGATAGATGAGCGAGGCCTAGCGCGGCGGGGCTTGCTTGTGCGCCATCTCGTTATGCCCCATGATTTTTCCACAACACAGCCTGTGATGGAATTTATTGCGGCGCTGGATCCGGAGATTTATGTGAATGTGATGGCGCAATATCGGCCATGCTATCGGGCGTTTGAAGTGTCGGAAATTGCCCGCCGCATAACACATCAGGAATATGAGGCCGCTGTACGCGCTGCAAGGAAAGCCGGATTACATCGGCTGGACATCGATTATTAAAAAGGAGGCGGCAAGATGGCGGATTTTATGTCGCGAGTGCGGGAGCTGGGCCGATTGTTTTGGCGCAGCGCGAAGGAAACAGGCGAAACGGCTGCGGAAATAATAGAGCAACGGGCACAAATACAACGGCTCTCCGGACAAATCCGGCGGCTGGAGAAGGAGCGCCAGGAGCTGCTGCGCCAAATTGGCGTAAAAGTGTACGCGCTCCACGGACAGGGCAAAGTGCGCAATCAAGATGTGCTGACAGATTGTCAGCGGATTGACGCCATCCTCGGCGAAATCAGCCAGCTCAAAAAGCAAATCGAGCAGATCCGGGCGGCGGGCTTGGCCCAGGGTGTGGATTTGCCCGAGCTGGCCGATGAAGCGCCTTTGACGGAAGAAGCAGAGGACACAAAAGAGGCAAAAGCTGTCGAGGAGGCGCCTGTTATTCAAGCAGAACAAATGGAGGCGCCCGAAGAGCCCCACGAGGCGCCGGAAAGGGCGGGCGCGGAAAAAGTGAGCGCCGCTCCAGCGCCTGAGCCGGCGGGCGCCGCAGAAGCAGAAAGCTCAGCTGGACAAGAGGACAGTCCGGCGACACGCGGGGAAGAGCCTAAAAGCAGTGATTGAGGCGCCTGCCAAATAGATGCAAAGAGCAGCCCTGCACAGCGTTGTTATATTTTCGCCACGGGAAAATTTTACAACAGAGTGGGACAGGCAGAGCGTTTTGTGTTGAAGGCTGGGGAGACTTTCTTTAATATAATAGCAAAGCCAAAAGGGCTTTGGGCAGCGAGATAAGATTTTTGCGTGGCGGAAGGCTTTATTCACGCCGCGGAAGGCTTTTACAACGATAATCTGGCTAGCTTTAAGAGAATCAGCAGGTGCAGACATGGCCAAATATGTTTTCGTCACAGGCGGCGTTGTATCCGCAATCGGGAAGGGCATTACAACGGCTTCGCTCGGGCGTTTGCTGAAGGATCGCGGCTATCGCGTGGGCTTGATTAAAGTGGATCCCTATATCAATGTGGATGCCGGCTTGATGAATCCCTTCCAGCATGGAGAAGTCTATGTGACGGATGACGGCGCCGAGACGGATCTGGATTTGGGCCATTATGAGCGTTTTGTGGATGAGCCGCTGTGTGATCTGTCCAATATCACGACGGGCAAAATTTATGGTTCCGTGATAGAAAAAGAGCGGCAAGGGGATTATTATCTGGGCAAGACAGTGCAAGTGATTCCACACATCACGGACGAAATAAAAGAGCGCATCCGCGCTTATGCCAATGATAAAGAAATTTGTTTAGTGGAAATCGGCGGCACAGTGGGCGATATCGAGGGCCTGCCGTTCTTAGAGGCGATTCGCCAGATGCGGCGAGATGTGGGGGACGAAAATGTGTGTTATATCCATGTGACATTAATTCCGTATTTGAGCACAGTCGGGGAGCTGAAAACGAAGCCCACACAACATTCGGTGCAGGAGCTGCGCCGTGTGGGCATATCGCCGGATATTCTTGTCGCCCGCACGCCCTATCCCCTGGATGACAATATCCGGGCGAAATTAGCTCTGTTTTGTGATTTGCCGCCCGAGGCGATTATTGAGGCGTTAGATGTAAAAAATTCGCTGTATGAGATTCCGCTGGCGATGGAGCGTCAGGGGATTGCCGATCTCGTCACAGATGTGCTGCATTTGCCGCGACGGCCGCTGAATATGACGGATTGGCAGCAGATGCTGGAGCGGCTGAAGAATCCGAAAGGGCAAGTGCGGGTGGCAATGGTTGGCAAATACATGAATCTGCATGACGCCTATCTGTCCGTCACAGAGGCGCTTCATCACGGCGGCATTCATCATCAAGTGCGCGTGCATATCAAATATGTCGATTCGGAAAAAGTGAAAAAGGAGACAGTGGCGGAGCTTTTAGGCGATGTGGGCGGCATTCTCGTTCCGGGGGGCTTTGGCGATCGGGGCATTGAGGGGAAAATTCTGGCGGCGCAATATGCACGCGAAAATAAAATTCCCTATCTGGGGCTATGCCTGGGGCTGCAAATTGCCGTGATAGAATTTGCCCGGAATGTGTGCGGCTTAGAGGGCGCTAATTCCAAGGAATTTGATGAAGCCACGCCCCATCCTGTGATTGTATATTTAAAGGAACAGGAATACATTACACGCTTGGGCGGCACAATGCGCCTGGGGGCCTATCCGTGTGTGCTCAAGGAGGGCACATTGGCAGAGCGCCTCTATGATTGTCGGGAAATTTCGGAACGGCATCGGCATCGGCTGGAAGTCAATAACGCCTATCGGCCAATCCTGGCAGAAAAGGGCATGGTTTTTTGCGGCACATCGCCGGAGGGGGATCTTGTGGAGATGATCGAGCTGCCCGATCATCCTTTCTTCATTGCCAGCCAATTCCATCCGGAATTCAAATCGCGTCCGAATCGGGCTCATCCTCTGTTTCGCGGGTTTATTGGCGCCGCCCTGGAATATTGCCGCACACACGGCATTTCCACTGAATTGTCAGCAGAAGATACAGCAGAATAAAATAAAATAATGAGGCAGCCCTCGTCTCAACGCCTGCTTGAGCTTCCCAAGAGGCCTTGACAAACAGGCGAGGCCTGTCAGGCTTGTTTGTTGCTCCGGCGTTAGAGACAAAGAGAGAGATTGGAAAATCTTTAAAAAGTTACGACGAAAACGGAGGATTGTCGTTGTCAGCGCTATTATCGCATCTCAATCCCCCGCAGCGGGAGGCTGTGCAAACAATAGAAGGGCCTGTGCTCATTTTTGCAGGGGCGGGCTCTGGCAAAACGCGCACGCTCACATATCGCATCGCGTATATGATTCGCGAGTGCGGCATTCCGCCGTATCATATTCTGGCTGTGACTTTCACCAATAAAGCCGCCGACGAGCTCAAAGAGCGCATCGCCGCGCTCATTGGGGAACAAGCCAAGAGCCTGTGGACGGGAACATTCCATGCCATTTGCGCCCGGATATTGCGCCAGGAGGGAGAATCTATTGGCATTCCCCCGACCTTCACGATTTATGATGAATCGGATCAATTAGCGCTTGTCAAGGAAGCGTTGTCGTTGCTGGATGGCGACAGCCCGGCGGAAGAAAAATATTCTCCTACAGAAATTCTCAATCGCATCAGCAACGCCAAAAATGAGCTTGTTGATGTGCAAAATTATCGGCGAACACGCAAGGGGCCGCTGGACGAAATCGCCCAGCGCGTCTATGCCCATTATCAGCGGCGCCTGGAGGCAAATCAGGCACTGGATTTTGATGATTTGCTGATGAAAACAGTGGAGCTGTTAGAACGCAAGCCGTCGGTGCGGCGGCGGCTGCAGGAGCGCTTTCGCTATATTCTTGTGGACGAATATCAGGACATCAATTACGCCCAATATCGCCTTGTACGCTTGCTGGCGGGCGAGCGCGGCAATCTGTGCGTTGTCGGGGATGATGATCAAAGCATTTATGGCTGGCGGGGCGCTAATGTGGGCATAATTTTGGCTTTTGAGCAGGATTATCCGCAGGCCCGTGTGATTAAGCTGGAACAAAATTATCGCAGCACACAAAAAATCCTGGCCTGCGCCTATGAAGTCATCAAACACAATCCCGCCCGGGCGGAAAAGCGGCTGTGGACGGAGAATCCGCCAGGAGAAAATGTCGTTGTATATCAAGCCATTAATGAAGAAGAAGAGGCGGAATGGATTGCCAACACAATCGCGGCGCAAGTGCGCTGCGGCAATGCCCGCCCCGGCGATTACGCTATTTTGTATCGCACAAACGCGATGTCGCGTCTATTTGAACAATATCTGTTGCAGGCGGGATTGCCCTATGAAGTCGTGGGGGGGCTGCGCTTTTATGATCGGGCTGTGATTAAGGATGCGCTGGCGTATTTGCGTGTGCTCGCCAATCCTGCGGACAGCATCTCCCTGCGGCGCATTATCAATACGCCGGCGCGCGGCATTGGCGATAAGACATTAGCGGCGCTGGATCGGCTGGCGCATCGGGAAGATATTCCGCTGGAAGAAGCATGTCGGCGTGTGCACACCCTAGAGGAGCTTTCGCCGCGCGCAAAAGAGGCCGTGGCAGATTTTGTGGCGCTGCTGGACAGGCTACGCCGTCTTGTGGATCATCTCCCGCTCCCCGAACTTTTGCGGCAGACATTTGAGCTGTCAGGCTTGCTCCCCTATTATCAAAATTCCGCCAAAGCAGAAGACAAATATAAGGCGGATGATCTGGGGGAACTGATTACAGTGGCTGCCCGCTTCGCGGAACGCCAGCCGGAGCCTTCTTTGCTGAGCTTTTTGGAGCATGTGGCGCTTATTTCGGATATCGATCAGGCAGAGTCTTTGGGCAGCGGCGTGTCTTTGTTGACTGTGCACAGCGCTAAAGGCCTGGAATTTCCCATTGTTTTTATGGCGGGGATGGAAGAAGGCATTTTCCCTCATGAGCGCAGTATGGGCGATGCTTTTCAATTGGAGGAAGAGCGGCGTCTGTGCTATGTGGGCATTACACGCGCGCAGCGGATGCTGTATCTGACACATGCGCGTTCGCGAATGATTTTTGGCAGCCGGCGAGTGCAACGCCCCTCACGATTTTTAGCGGATTTGCCAGAAGATTTGATTGAGCGACGGGGCGACATTTCCCTGATTGTGCCGCCGCTGCCTCCGCCTGAAGAGGAAGCGCTCGCCCAGACATCCCGGCAACATAAAATTGATATCGTCAGTCTCATCAGTAAGGCGCAAGCCGAGGGGCGGCTGCGTCGAGAAAGGCACGCCGAGAAGCAGTCTGTGACGCCTCCGGCCACTGAAACGCCTCCGCCGCGACGTGCCGCCCGCACTTCTTTAGAAATTTCAGCGACGACGCCCCGCCAGCCCATAGAACACAAACAGCCCTCCCAGACAAAATGTCTCTATCGCGCGGGCAGCCGCGTTACACATCCCAAATTCGGCCAAGGCGTCGTTGTTTCCGTGGGCGCGGGCGAGGATCCCGAGCTCATAATCGCCTTCCCGAAACAAGGCGTCAAAAAAATTCTTGCCAGCTATGTGTGCCCTGCCAGCGATAAATAGTCTTTAAGAAATGGCTTAAGCTTTCGCAACAACAATCTAGCAATGGATAGACACATTTTATTTTATTAGCATTAACAATTGTTTCTTTTTCTTGAGATAAGACGGCTACAGATAAAAGCTGGGCGCTTGTGGGCTTATTGCTGGCCCCGTATAATCTTTCAAGAATGAGCATGATAGACATCCACTGTCATATCTTGCCTGGGATCGATGATGGCCCCGCAAACTGGGAGGAGTCTTTAGCGATGGCGCGTCGGGCGGCAGCTGATGGCATTCGCTGTATTGTGGCCACGCCGCATGTGTTGCCCACATTAGATTATCCGGATCCAGCACAGATACAAGCGCTCGTGCAGCAGCTTAACAATAAATTAGCTACGGAAAATATCCCGTTGCAAATTTTGCCCGGAGCGGAATTGCCTGCTATGCCTGAGCTATTGGAGGCGCTCTCCGCGGGCCGCGTGCTCACATTAGGCGCCCAAAGCCCTTATGTCCTTGTGGAGCTTTACGGGGCCAGCCCTCCCGCTTTTTATGAGGAGCTTTTCTTTCGTCTGCAGCTTGCCAACTATATTCCTGTTATTGCGCATATTGAACGTGTTGTATTTTTGCGCGCCAAGCCACAAATATTACAAGAATGGCGTGCGCGCGGCTATCGCCTGCAGATGAACGCCTCTAGTCTGGGGGGCGGCTGGCTGGGCCGCCGATATGCCTGGCGTTTGCTGCAGCGAGGCTTTGTGGATTTTTTGGCCAGCGACGGGCATGACACATCACGACGGCCGCCCGTGCTCTCCATTGCGCAAAAGGCGCTTTCCCGCCAGCCCGAATTATTTGCGCAGCTCACGCAGCACAATCCTGGGGAAATTGTGGGCGCGTTTTGGCCTTTGTCCCAACGGGAAGAAAAATAGCTGTGCTGTCCTCTAATAAATTAAATTTAATAAGCTTGTTGGAAGAGGAGCAGCGTATGAAATCCCGCAAAATCTTATGGCTCGTTGGGGCTGTTTTCGGGCTGTTTGTGTTCTTGTTATTGTTTATTCCGCTTATGGGAAGGCTGGGGGGACAAGCGGCCTCCCGACCCGAATTTAAGGAACGCGCTTTTCTTGCTGCTGCTCCCGCTGAAAGCGACAAACAAGCAGGGAGCGAGGAGACTGTGGCCTCAAGCGATACAGCCTCTCCCGCTGCTGGACGCAAAATTATCACAAATGGCGAAATGTCCATTCGTGTCAAAAATCTGGATGAGGCTTTAGCGGCCTTGCATCAGCTTGTGCAGCAAACAGATGGCTTCTTTGCGCATAAAAGCGTCGTTGCAGGGGAGCAATGGCGGCGGGCGGATGTGCGCATTCGTGTGCCGGCGGATCAATTCGAAAAATTGCATACAGGCGCAAAAGAATTGGGCGATGTCACGCATGATCTTGTCGAAAGAGAAGATGTCACAAAGCAGTGGCAGGATTTGCAGGCGCGTCTGAAAGTCCGCCGCGCCGAAGAGCAGGCGCTTTTGCAATTAATGCAAAAGCAGGCGCGCCTAGCGGATTTGCTGGCTGTGGAAAAGAGACTATGGGAAGTGCGGGAGCAAATAGAACAGGCTGAAGGCGAGCTGCGCTTTTTGCGGGATCGCGTGACGCTGGCGACGCTCACGATACAATTAGAGGAGATAATTCCGGCCGGCGTGGGGCCGCTGGGGCCCTGGAATCTGGGCTATCATTTGCAGAAGGCCTGGCGGGCGCTTTTGAACGGCCTGCGTCACATTGTTGTGGCCATCATTTACATTGCCTTGCCGGGAGCGATTGTGTGGGCGCCGCTGGCGATTGTCCTTTTCTGGATAAAGCGCAAAAAGCAGCGACTGTACATCTCCCCCACAAGAGAAGATTAAGATATCAAAAGCTTTTCATGGACAACATTATCCCGACAAGGAAATAAATAGGATTGGCAAAGATGCCGCAGACAAGCGCGGAAGAAGATATCATTGTGGCGCATGCGCTCGGATATGTATATCCTCAGCCGCCCACATTGGCTTTGCAGGATGTGACGTTATCCATCCAACGCGGGCAATTTGTGGCTGTCATTGGCCCTAATGGCGCCGGCAAAACAACATTTGTAAAATTGTTGCTGGGCGTTTTGCGGCCCACACAGGGAGAAATTTTAGTGGAGGGCCAGCCGCCCTTTAGCCCACGGAGTCATATCCATCATCGGATTGGCTATGTCCCGCAACATCGCACTGTGAATCAGGCCATGCCTGTCCGTGTGCGCGATGTTGTGGGGATGGCGGCAGCCTGTCGCTATGCCGGGCAGCTGAGCGGAGCTGAAATCCGCCGCCGCATCCATCGGGCGCTGGAGCTTGTGGAATTGTCCGATTTAGCCTCTCGTCCTTTCGCCGTTTTAAGCGGAGGACAACAGCAGCGCGCTCTCATTGCCCGCGCCCTTGTTGTGGATCCTGTTGTGCTCGTGGCGGATGAGCCCTTTGCGGCTGTAGATGCGCGCAGCTCGCAAACAATTCTGAGTCTGCTGCAATGGCTGACACGGGATAAAGGCGTAACAGTGCTGACTGTCGTGCATGATATTAATCCGCTTGTGCATTCGCTGGATCGCATTTTATTGCTCAATACACGCATGATTGCTTTTGGCACGCCGGCGGATGTGTTGAGGCCGGATCTTTTGCAGGAAGCCTATGGCCGCGCTGTGCCGATTCTTGTGTGTGAGGAAGGCTATTTGCATCCCTTAACGGAAACGCAACATGGCTGAGCTGGCAGACTATCTAAGCTCGCCTTTTGTCGGACGCGCCCTGTTGGGCATTGTGTTCATCGCTGTCCATGCCGCATTAACGGGCGCTTTTGCGACATTTCGGGGGGCGGCCTTTTTGATCTCTGGGGCAGCACATGCGGCTTTGGCGGGCGCAGCCCTGATGTTAGTGATTGGGGGCCCGCTCGCCGCCTTTGATTTCAGCCCCATATTAGGAGGCGCCGCTGCCGCTGTTGGCCTTGCCCTGTGGGCCGCTGTAGGTGCCGAACGCTCCAGCCAGCGCGAAACAGATGTTTTGATTGGCGTGGGCTTTGCTTTCGCGATGGCGCTGGCTGTCTTGCTGATTTCGCTGATTCCCGAATCCGCCGCGCGCGTCTGGGGCATTTTGCTGGGAGATCTGCTTTTGCTGACTCAGCAGGATTTATGGCTCCTGGGGCTGGGCACGGCATTTGTCGCGTTTTGCTTTGTCGCTTTCTGGAATCCCTTTGTGTTTATTTCCTTTGATTTGGAAGGCGCGCAGGCCTTTGGCCTGCGCGCCTCCAGCTACAATTATCTTCTGTTTGCCCTCATGGGCTTATCTACGGCTGTGTTGCTTAAAAGCGTGGGCGCGATTGTTGTCTTTGCTATGCTGGTGGCGCCGGCGGCTACAGCCAAATTGATTGCCCATTCTGCGCGCCGCGTTGTTTGCTATGCATTTTGTGTGGCCTTGCTATCCGGGCTGCTGGCTCTACTGATTTCTTTTTATGCGCGCTTTTCCGTCAGCGCGATGGCGGCGCTGCTTTCGGCCAGCAGCTATGCTTTGGCGCGGGGATATTTATGGCTGCGCGAACGGAAGGCGGCTGCCCCCTGAAAAGGCCTGCGGCAGAAATTATAATTCCTGGGCGAAAGATTTGAAGCTTTACGCCGGGAGCCTCGCGACGTTCCTGTAAATCTTTTCTTGCTCAGTGAAGCCAAAAGCTTTTCTCTTTACAGAAAGGAGCAAGAAGGATAAATTAAATGTGATGTGAGCAGATATCACGGCCATCACACAGGGGAGGAAGTGGATAAATGTCCGCACGCGAATATGCGCATCATATGCTGCGGGAAATCCACGAGCAGCCACAGGCGATTCGGGAGACAATCGCCCGTGAGCAGGCTCATATTGCTGCTGTAGCTGCGGATCTGCGCGCCCAACAGCCGCGGCTTGTGCTGTTAGCGGCCCGGGGGACTTCTGACGCGGCTGGCACTTATTTACGTTATTTGCTGGGCGCTGTAAATGGCTTGATTGTAGCGCCGGCTGCGCCCTCGTTGTTGACGCTATATGAAAGCCCGCTACGTTTTGAGGATGTGCTTGTGATGGGCATTTCCCAATCGGGCAAGGCGACAGATGTGATTGAAGTCCTGCAGCATGCCCGGCAGCGCGGCGCCATGACATTGGCGATTACGAACACAGCCGAATCGCCGATTGTACAGGCGTCAGAAAATGTTCTCTTGACACATGCTCAGGAAGAGAAGGCTATCGCGGCCACGAAAACATATACGACAACATTAGCCGTGCTGTATTTGCTGGCGGCGCATTGGGCGGAACGCAAAGATATGCTGGAAGCCATTGGGCATGTGCCAGATGTGATTGAGCAAGTGCTGGCCGATTTAGAGCCGTGGATTGTCAGCCGCAGTGAACGCTATCGTTATATGGAAAAATGCACTTTATTGGGGCGGGGCGTGAATTTTGCGACAGCCCAGGAAGTCGGCTTGAAGCTGCAGGAATGTTGTGCCGTAACAGCCGAAGCGTGGAGCGCGGCGGATTATTTGCATGGGCCAATCGCGGCGTTGGAGCCCGGGGATCCTGTGTTTCTGTTTGCGCCGCAGGGCCCGGCGCTCGGCTCCATGCTGGAAGTGGGCGAAGCCGTCAAAGCCCGCGAGGGCGAGATGATCATTTTTTCGGATGATGACGATGCGCTGTCTTTGGCGCGCGTGCCGATGAAAATGCCGCCCCTGGGCCGCTCTTTCTGGTCGCCGATGGCTCTGGCAGTGGCAGGACAGCTTTTCGCCTATTATCTCGCTGTCCACAAGGATCTGGATCCCGACAAGCCTCGCGGCCTGCGCAAAATCACAATGACATTTTAGGGATACAACGGATTTCTCACGGCTATTGCTGCAGCCTGAGGGGATCCGGCT
Source organism: uncultured Armatimonadia bacterium (assembly GCA_964622325.1). Lineage (GTDB taxonomy): Bacteria > Armatimonadota > Zipacnadia > Zipacnadales > UBA11051 > JAJFUB01. The sequence goes on along the minus strand of CAZUOJ010000005.1, from coordinate 47,609 downwards.
TGGGGCAACGGGCAAAGAAAAATTAGCGGGCGGCCGAAGCGGGCGTTTCCAAAGCGAATTTTGTCGCTTTCAATTCCCGTGGCACGGGAATAGGATAATGCCGATCAAAGCAGGCTGTGCAAAAGTTTGTTTTGGGCAAGCCCACTGCTTTGATAAGATTTTTCAGGCTCAGATATTCCAGCGAATCGGCGTTCAAAAAGTCCCGAATTTCGGGCACGCTCATCCGCGCGGCGATAAGCTCCTTGCGGCCCGCTGAAGTGTCAATCCCATAAAAACACGGATATTTAATTGGCGGGGAACTGATGCGCAGATGAATTTCACGGGCGCCGGCTTCGCGCAAGAGCTCCACTTCCGGCTTCGTCGTCGTGCCGCGTACAATGCTGTCATCCACAACTACAATACGCCGCCCCGCCAGATTTTCGCGCAAAGGCGAGAGCTTCATTTTAACGCCCAGCTCCCGCAGCCGCTGATCCGGCGCAATAAAAGTCCGGAAGATGTAGCGATTTTTGATCAGGCCTTCGCCGTAGGGGATGTGAGAAACTTGTGCATAGCCCATTGCGTGCGGCAGGGCGCTTTCGGGCACCGGAATCACTAGATCCGCCTCTGCCGGCGCCTGCTGTGCCAGCAAATGTCCCATGCGCAAGCGCGCCATATAAATGGATTTGCCATAAATGTGGCTGTCCGGGCGGGCAAAATAGATGAATTCAAAGATGCAGCAGGCTTTGCGGCCGGGCTCCACGGCCTGGAACGCCGTCAAGCCCTGGGGCCCCACTGTGACAATTTCGCCCGGCTGCACTTCCCGGACAAAATCCGCCCCAATGACATGGAAAGCGCATGTTTCCGAAGCCAGAACATAGCCCAGGCTATTGAGCTGTCCAATCGCCAGGGGCCGCACGCCATGCGGATCGCGGACCGCCAAAAGCTTCCCGGGCGCCAAAATCCCCAATGAATAGGCGCCGCGCATATGCTGCATCGCGGCCGCCACCGCCTCCTCAATCGTGTCGGCATTCATGGCTTCAATCAGCCGCACAATGACTTCTGTATCGCTTGTGGCGGAAAATTGCACGCCGCGCGCCTCCAAATCCGCCCGCAGCGCCCGCGTGTTAATCAGATTGCCGTTATGAGCGACCGCAAAAGGCCCCCATTTGCCCTCCCCCACAATGGGCTGTGTATTGACAAGCGTATTGCTGCCCGTTGTGGAATAGCGGACATGCCCGAGCGCAATGTCCCCGCGCATGCTGCGCAGGATTTGCTCATTAAAGACTTGCGCCGCCAGGCCCAGCCCCCGATGATGGCGCAATTGTTTGCCGTCCCACACGGCAATGCCCGCGCCCTCCTGGCCGCGATGCTGCAGCGCATATAAGGCAAAAAAGGTATAATTGGCGACATCCTCCCCCGGCGCATAAATGCCAAAGACGCCGCAGCTATCGCGCCAGAAATCCGCCTCCGGGGAGTCCGCCTCAATGCTCATCTCGCTGTATGTGGCTGCCCAATGATCCATCTTTTTGCCCTCTTCAGGGGGCTACATTGTGTACGTTTTCGCCCGGGCTCTAAAGCTCTTGCGCCACTTTTTCGGCCTTTGCCGCCACTTGCGCCGCCATTTGGGCGCGCAAATCACGCAGTCGCTGCGCCAGGGCCTCGTCCTGCAACGCTAAAATCTCCGCCGCCAATAGGCCCGCATTGCGCGCATTGTTAATGCCCACAGTAGCAACAGGCACGCCCGATGGCATTTGCACAATCGCATAAAGCGCGTCCACGCCTTGCAAAGGGCTCGCATTAATGGGCACGCCAATGATCGGCAATGTCGTGTAGGCGGCCAGAACGCCCGGCAAATGTGCAGCCTGGCCCGCGCCGGCGATAATGACTTTCACGCCGCGCTCCGCCGCCGTCCGCGCCCATTCGGCGGCGCGTTCCGGCGTGCGATGGGCTGACGCCACTGTCGCCTCATAGCTGATGCCCAATTCCCGCAAAATGTTGGCCGCCTCCTTCATCACGGCCGCATCTGAATCGCTGCCCATTACAATGCCCACGAGCGCCATTCGTGTCTTTACTCTCCTTATTCGTTATCAAATCCTGTCTATCAGGCCATACAATTCATGCTCAAAAATTCCTGCTTGTGCTATTCCGCGATGTGTTTAGCCAGACAGGGCACGCCAGCCAATATCGCGTCGATAATACATCCCCTCAAAATGAATATGCTCAATGGCCGCATAGGCTCTATCACGCGCCTCGCGCAATGTATCCCCAAGCGCCGTGACGCCCAAAACGCGCCCGCCAGCCGTAACTATTTTCCCCTCTTGCTCCGCTGTGCCAGCATGAAAAATCTGCACAAGCGGATCCGCTTGCGCCGCTTCTAGCCCCGAGATAATCTTCCCCTTCTCATAAGCCCCCGGATAGCCCGCCGAAGCAATCACAACACAGATACAGGCCTGCGGCGTCCATTGCGGCTTTATATCCGCCATTCGCCCCTCTACAGCCGCAAGCAATATCTCCAGCAAATCGCTTTGCAGGCGCGGCAACACGACTTGCGTCTCCGGATCGCCAAAACGACAATTGTATTCCAGAATTTCGGGCCCCTGGGCTGTTAGAATCATCCCGCCATAAAGCGTGCCAGTGTAGGGATGCCCTTCGGCAGCCATTGCCCGCAGCGTGGGCTGAATAATTTGCTCGATCATACGCTGGAACAGGGCCTCATCTACAGCTGGCACAGGCGAATAGCAGCCCATGCCGCCTGTATTTTCGCCTGTATCTCCTTCTCCGATGCGTTTGTGATCTTGCGACGGCGCCATCGGCTGCAAATTTTCGCCGTCTGTAAACACTTTAATAGAGCATTCGGGGCCCTCTAGACATTCTTCAATCACAACGCGCTCGCCGGCGGGCCCGAATTCCTTCTCCACAAGGCAGCGCTGGAGAAATTCCTCCGCTTCCTGCAGCGTGGCCGCCACTTTGACGCCTTTTCCAAAAGCGTCGCCGTCGGCCTTGACGACAATAGGCGCGCCCTGTTGGCGCACATATTCCCGCGCCTGGGCAAAATCCGTAAACACGGCGAAGCGCTTGCGCGAAATGCCGTAGCGATGCAGCAGCTCATCTGTGAAGGCCTTGGAGCCTTCCAGGCGGGCAGCGGCGGCTGTCGGCCCATAAATAGGCAATCCCTGCCGCCGAAATTCATCCACAATGCCTCGAATGAGCGGACGTTCTGGCCCCACGACTGTTAAATCAATCTTTTGTGTGGCGGCGAAATCGGCCAGCGCCGGGATGTCTTCGGCGCTAATGGGCACATTTTCAGCAATCTGGGCTGTGCCGGCATTGCCTGGCGCACAATACAATTTTTCGCATAGAGGGCTCTGCGCGATTTTCCAGCACAGGGCATGTTCGCGCCCGCCGGCACCAACTACAAGCACTTTCATCGCTTAAAACTCCTGATATGTATCATAAAAAGTGCGATGGGCGGGATCAAACATCGCTTCGACAGTGCCCACAGGCCCATTACGATGCTTGGCGACAATAATTTCGGCCTGATCAGGCTGCTGTTCCTCGGGAGGCTGCGTGGGCATCGGCTCTCCCTTTTTCTGCGCCTCTTCCAGCCGTTTTTTTCGTTCATAATACGCGGGACGAAACAGGAAGCATACGAGATCCGCCTCCGCCTCAATGGAGCCGCTTTCGGCTAAATCCGACAAAATAGGGCGTTTATCCTCGCGCTGCTCCACACGGCGCGAGAGCTGGGACAGCGCCACTACAGGCACTTGCAATTCCCGCGCCAGGCCTTTTAAGTTGCGGGCAATGAAGCCAATCTCCTGATGACGGCTCAAATCGCGTTCAAAGCCCGGAGCTGTGCACAGCTGCAGATAATCCACGATAATCAGGCCCAGGGGCACTTTCGTTTGCAGGCGGCGGCATTTGGCGCGCAATTCCATGATGGATATGCCCGGCGTGTCATCAATGTATATAGGCGCTTGGGGCAGGATTGTGAATGCCTGGCTGATGCGGGCCCAATCTTCCGGCGAAGCCCGGCCCGTGCGCAGCCGCCAGGCATTTACACGGGCGTATGAGCATATCATCATTTCCACGAGCTGCATGCGTGTCATTTCCAGGCTGAAGATTGCCACTGTCGTGCCTTGATGGAGCGCCGTGTGCAGGCCAATGCTATTGATTGCGAAAGAGGTTTTGCCCATTGACGGACGCCCGGCCACGATAATCAAATCCCCTGGCTGCAAGCCGGATGTCAGCCGATTGAGGCCATAGAGGGAAGTGGCAACGCCCGTAATCTCCCCCTTGTTTTGCATCACTCTATCGAGCTTCTGGATTGTTTCCTCAATCAAAGCGGAAAAATCGGCAAAATCGCCGCTCATGCGCCGTTCCGCGATGTCAAAGATGAGCTGCTCACAGCGATCCAAAGTGGCGCCCACATCTTCCGGATTGGACAGCGCCATTTCTTGAATGCGCGCGCCCGCCTCGATAAGGCGTCGCAAAACGGCTTTTTCGGCCACGATATTGGCATAGCGAACGACATTAGCCGCTGTAGGCACAGCGCCAATGAGCATTGTCAGATAATTGCCGCCCCCTACGAGCTCTAATTTCCCTGCCCGGCGCAATTCCGCACTCACTGTAACTAAATCCACAGGCTCATTGCGCGTGCTGCAGGCAATCATCGCCCGGCAAATGCTTTGATGCTCCTCCCAATAAAAATCTTCCGGGCCAATGATGGCGAGCGCGCGTGCGGCCGCTCCCGGCTCCAAAAGCATCGCCCCTAATACGGCCTGCTCCGCCTCAAAATCCCGCGGCGGCACTAATTCGCCTATGCCGCTTTTCGGCTGCTGCTCAAAAGTCCTGGACATAGCCAGCTCCATTTCTAAACGCTTTCATCCTTGTGCGTCCGGGCCATTTTAAGCGGCTGGACTTTCCTGCCAGCTATCGGGCCTTATTATAGCGCCTATGTTCTCCTCAATGCTTTTTCTGGCTCCGCTTTTCCTGGGCCGAAATTAAGCCGTTTCCGCCGCCGTGTCCTCGGCAGGCTTATCGGCGGCTTCCGTCGCTGCTGGGGCTGCTTCCGCTTCAGCCGCGCCTTTTTTATCCGGGATAAGCGGCACGACGCGCACGGCTAATTCCGCATGCACATCCTTATAGAGCTTTGCGGAAACAAGATAATCCCCTGTTTCGCGAATGGGCTCGGGCAATTCCAGATCCCGTTTGTCTAAGCGCAAGCCCAATTGCGCATTAGCCGCTTCGGCAATCTGGCCTGTTGTGACTGTGCCATGCAGCTTGGAGCCGCTGCCTGTTACATGCTTGACAATCACGACTTTGTCGCGCAGCTGCTCCGCTAAGGCTTGCGCCGCCGCGCGCTTCTCTGCTTCGCGCCGCGCAATCGCGCCGCGCCGATTTTCCAGATCCTTCAACGCCCCCTTCGTGGCGGGCACCGCCAGCTTGCGTGGAATTAAATAATTCCGCGCATAGCCATCGGCCACTTTGACAATATCTCCTTCATGGCCCACATGCTCAACATCCTGCAGCAAAATCACTTCCATCCCAATTCCTCCATTTAGCCTCCATATAATCTCGCGTGCACAACGCTCGCTTTGACTGTATGCGCCCCAGGCCCTATAAAGGCCTAGAAAAATGCGCTCCCCTTTTTCGTTCCTGCCTGTCTTCCCTGCGATTTATTTCCAGCTGCGATAACGCAGCCCCACAAAGGGCTCGTTTTCGCCGCCAATATCGCCAATGCCAAACAGCATATCCACGCGCGGGGCCACTTTATAGCCGCCGCGCAAATCCAGATGCGGATCGCTGGGCTTCCAAAGCTCCGCCTCCCAAAATAGCTCACCCTGCGGATTAATGTCAAAGCCCACGCCCGGCTGGCCGCCAAACAGCCCCAGGCGCCAGCGATTTTTTCCGCTGGGCAAAGAGCGCTGCAGCGTCAGCCCATTTGTATCTCCGATGTCTCGGATGCCTATACGCCAGAAATTATTGGGATTCTCGCCATATACAAGATCTATTTCCGCATCCGTACGGGCGCCGCCGCTTTTGGATTCCAGAGTGCCGCGGACACGCACTTGCTCAGGCGCTGCCGTGCGCGCCATCCGGCTCAAGCCCCGCAAAGTCCTGTCCACATCTTCCAGCGATTTTTCTGCTTTTGCCATCGCCCGGGCGCTTGTCTCTGTCGTTTCGCGGGCCGCCGCTAATGTCGCTTGCAAATCCTGTGTGAATTTGGGATCTGTCAGCACTTCATCGTATGTGGCAGTGATTTTCGCAATATGCGTCGCCGCCTCCCTAAGCTGCCGCAAGGCCTCCTTCAAATCCGCTTGCAAATTTTCATCCAGAAGCTTTTCCGCCTCTGCACTGGCTTGAGCCAAATGTGCCGTTGTCTCGTGCAAATTATCCAGCGCGCTTTGCAATTTCTGCCGTGTCTCCGGCGTGGCCAGGGCCTCAGCAAAGCTTTCGGAGATTGCGGCTAAATCCTCTGTCATCTTTTTAAGATTTTCCGTGGCGCGGGCGGCGTCACGCGGAATGGGCGAAGACATCACAACACGCTGCACTAAATCCGCCGTGAGCTTTACAGAGGCCGAAGCCTTCGCGAGATTATCTGCCATTTGTGTGAGCTTTGGCCCCGCTCGCTTCGCCTCCATCGCCAGCAGGCGGGCGATTTGCAGCGCCTGGCTGGCTAGTTTATCCGCTTTGCCTGTAGCGCTCATCACATTCGTAAGAATGGCCCGGATGGCTTGGGCATTGTATTGAGTGGCAAACAGCGCTCGCATCTGCCCCAGGGCGAGACGTGCTTCTTGCAACACTGCCCGCGCTTCGCGCGTGATATCCTCCAGACTCTCAGACGAGGCTCCAGCGACAGCGCCGTCTGACGTCAGCGGCTGTTTGGGCGTCGCCTCTGTCCGCACCACCTCCACATATTTGTCCCCCAATAACGCCCCCTGTTTAATAATGAATTGATCGCTTTGATACACAGGCACATCGCGTTGTATCGCCATCCGCACGGCAGCCGGATGGCGCGGGAATTTAGGATGAGGCGCCAGCGACACCGTAAGGACGCGCCCGATTTTTACGCCTGCCAGGCGCACTTCCGCCCCAGGCGCCAGCCCCTGCGCATTCTCAAAATAGGCCGTGACAATGTAGCTGCGCGCCCGCGTCCAGAAATCGCCCATAAATAGCGCCACGATCCCGATTACGAGTATCGCGAGCAAGAAAAAGACGCCCACTTTTGCTTCTGCCGACACGGCTGCTCACTCCATTAGGCCGTCTGCTAGGCTTTCGCCTGGGCACAGGGCGCCTGGGCGGCACGTGCCTTTGACCTCCTGACAATGCAGGGCAAACTGGCCGTGCTTTCTGTCTGATATGGCCCTATTTCCCCTGTGTGCGCTTATTTTGCCCCGGGCGCAATGGCCCCGAAGCGCCTGGCTCTTCGGCTTGGCAGGGCTTTTTCGCGCTATTTTTCTTATCTCCTTGCTGGGCAAGAAATTATTTTCTCGCTCCAATGGAAGGCTATGGCGGGCTTACACTTTAATCGGCCCCTCTGGAGAGCCTGTCACAAATTGCCGCACAAAAGGATTATCGGAATAGCGCAAATCTTGCGGCGTGCCGATGGCAATGGCCCGCGCCTCGTGCAACATCATCACGCGATCCGCATAGCTGAAAAGATGCGGCACATCATGTGTCACAACAATAGAGCTGACGCCAAATTCATTGCGCAATTTCACAATAAGCTGATCGATAGCTGTGGCTAAAATAGGATCCAGGCCGGACGTGGGCTCATCGTACAGGACAAGCTCAGGCTCTGTGCTTAACGCACGGGCAATCGCCACCCGCTTCTTCATCCCGCCTGATAGTTCCGCCGGCATAAGATGCTCTGCGCCTTCCATATCCACTACTTGCAGATAATAGCGCACTTTTTGCCGGACTTCTTCTTCCGGCACGCCCCGTCGCCGCAGCCCAAAAGCCACATTGTCAAATACATTCATTGAGTCAAATAAAGCGGCATTTTGAAAGCTCATGCCCATACGCAGCCGGATGCGATTGAGCTCTGCTTCCGTCATTGTTGTGATGTCGGCGCCGTCAATGTATATGTGCCCCGCCTGGGGCTTGATGAGCCCCATCAACGCCCGCAAAAGCGTGCTTTTGCCGGCTCCCGAAAGGCCCATCACGCCGAAAATTTCGCCCCGCCGTACCGTAAAGCTGACCTCCTGCAGCACAATCTTGCCCCCCAGGGCACATGTCAGCCCTTCGACGATAACAAACGGCGGCGCGTGTTCCATGGGGCTTATCTCGTCGGAAATACAATCCCTGTAAGCAATAAATTCGCCGCATAAATCAGCATAATGCAATACACGACGGCGCGTGTGACGGCCCGCCCCACTTCCTCAGAGGCCATCTTGCAACTCAGCCCCTGATGGCAGCCCACAATGGCAATTATGATGGCAAAGAATAGCGTTTTGAGCAGGCCGGCAATAATTGTCCAGATCTCCAGATTGCCGGGAATATTGCCAAAATATGAGGCTGCCGCCACGCCGCTCGTGCTGGCGGCAATGACATAGCCCCCGGCAACGCCAATGCAGTCGCCCATTAACGCCAAAATAGGCAACATCACAAATGTCGCGACAAGGCGCGGAAACACCAGATAATGCACGGGATCTGTGGCTAAAGCCCGCAGGGCATCAATTTGCTCTGTGACTTTCATTGTGCCCAATTCGGCCGTCATTCCCGAGCCCGCACGCGCGGCCACTACAATGGCTGTCAGCACTGGCCCCAATTCCCGCGTCATGCTTTCCGCCACAAGCCAGCCCACGAGATTTTCGACGCCAATCTTGCCCGCCTGTATGGCCGTGTGATATGCCAGCACCATCCCCGAAAATAACATCGTAATGCCCACAATGGGCAACGAATCAATGCCAATGTGCGCCATTTGCTGGATGATTTGACGCCTTTCACAGGAACGGCTGATCAGGCCGCCCAAAGAATGCCAAAACAAAAGAAAATTCCCGCCAAAAAAACTGAAAAATTCAACAATGCGGCGTCCCAGCAAATGAAGAAGCTGCATAAAACGCCCCTTACAAAGGCGTGCCTGCGTGATCTGTGCCCTGTTCCTCTGCCCGAGGCCTCTTCCTTTATTATGCTTTGATTATACTGAACAGGCAAGCCGAGCGTCAAGGAATCTCCTCCGCCGCCTCCACAGCGCGTTTTTGCCCCTGACACAGACAGGAATAACTTTAAAAAAGGCGAAAATATCTGCAATTTTCCAGCACAAGGCTGTCAAGATGTCTTCATTAGAGATTATCGGGACTATTTTGCGTGAAGCCACGGCTTTGCTGATTATTCTGGATCCCTTAGGCGGCTTGCCCGTGTTTATGGCGCTGTTGCGCGAGGCGGAGGAGGCGACTCGCCGGCGGACGGCAAATCTCATCATCTCTGTGACTTTGCTTATCCTGGGAATGGCGGCCACTATCGGGCGAGGCTTGTTAAGCCTGTTTGGAGTAGGGCTGCCGGAAATGCTCATCGGCGGCGGCTTGCTTTTGATGTTCATCGGCATTGATCTCGTTTTTGGGATTTTCCCCCATCGGCGCGATGATGTGGAAAGCGCGGGCATCGTGCCCCTGGCCACGCCTCTTTTAGCCGGGCCAGGAGCGATTGTGTCTGTGATGCTGCTCATTGAGCGCCATCCGCTCCCCTTCAATTATATAATCACATTCGGAGCTGTGCTGCTCGCCCTGAGCGTCTGTTGGATTGTGTTTCGTTATAGCGACATCTTCTTTCGCATTCTGGGCGCCCGGGGATTGCTTATTTTGACAAAGCTTGTCGGCATTCTCGTTACAGGCATTGGGACACATTTTGTGCTGGCTGGATGGACAAAATTCACGCAATACGGCCCCAGCGCCTTATGAGACGCCAACATCGTTTTCCAGGCGCCTGGACGTCGTAATTGCACTATTAAGATATTTTTTGGGGCAGAAGGAAATCACACTGTTAAAATGGCCATTAGCTTGCGCTGCTCCCAGCGGCGAGCTTTTCCGGATAGGCCACAGGAGGGATTTGCATGCTCTACGAGGCGCTGTGCCGGCAGGCGCGGGCGATTTCCAGCCGTTCTTTAGCTCAGCCGCTTTCTCCTGAAGTATGGCAGGCCACATTAGCGCAAAGGCGGCGTCAATGGCTGGAAATGCTGGGCTTATGGCCCTTGCCCGAACGAACGCCTTTGAAGGCAGTTGTGACAGGCATTCTGGAGCGGGGCGATTATGTTGTGGAAAAATTGCATTTTCAGAGTCTGCCCGGAGCTTATGTGATTGGCAATCTGTATCGGCCGGCAAAAATCACAGAGCCGCTGCCGGCTGTGCTGTATTTATGTGGGCATACAAAGGGGAAAGTGCATCCGCCCTATCAGGCGCAGCCTCGCTGGTTTGGCCAGCACGGCTATGTGGCGCTCGTGCTGGATCCCATCCAGCTGGGCGAATCGCAGGGCGTACATCACGGAACATATCATCAGGGGCGTTGGGATTGGCCCAGCCGCGGCTATACGCCTGCCGGGACGGAAGTATGGAATGCCATGCGCGCCCTGGATTATTTGCAGTCGCGTGAGGATGTGGATGGCGAGCGATTGGGCGTGACGGGCTTGAGCGGCGGCGGGGCCATTTCCTGGTTTTTGGGTGCCGCGGATGAGCGCGTTAAAGTCGTTGTGCCCGTATGCCAGACAGGCACTATTGAGCATCTCATCACAGATCGGGCCACAGACGGCCATTGCGATTGTGCCTTCTGGCTGAATATCTATCAGTGGTGCACGCCTGATATCGGCGCATTGATTGCGCCTCGCGCCCTGCTTGTCGCCGCCGGCACGGAGGATGTCCTGTGGCGGCCCTACGCCTTCCGGGACGCTTTGCATCGCATTCGGCAGCAATATGCAGCCCTGGGCGTGCCGGAGAATGTCGCTCTAGTGGAGGATCTCGTCCCTCATGGCTATAGCCCCCTTTTGCGCCGCGCTATTTTTTGCTGGTTTAATCGCCATTTGAAAGGCGACGAGCGTCCTGTGGCAGATGATGTTACGGAGGAGGTGGAGCCCGAGGAGAATCTGCTCGTGTTTGGCGGCCAGCTGCCCGAAAAGGATGAGATGCGGCGTGTGGACGAAATTCTCCCGCAATTAGCGCCGCGCCCGGAAGTTACAGATGAAGCCCAATGGGGCGAAATCCAAAAAGAGCGCCTGGCGCAACTGTGCGCCTCCACTTTCCGTTGTATTCCTTATCTGCCCTCGCCGCGGCTTGTGGAATGGCGCGCGGACGGCACGGAAGGCAAGCGCTTCGGGACATATGTTTTTGACACGGAAGATGGGCTGCGTTTGCGGATGCGGATGGCGCTGCCCGCCAATGGGGAGGCGCCCCGCCGTATTGTGGCTTATGCGCTCCCGGAAGAAGCACGGACAGGCTTTGCAGGCGGCGCCGGCACGCGCCCGGCTGTGCCGGAAGCCGTCGCGACTGCCTGTGTCGAAGTCCGCAATACAGGCGTCACATCCACAGGGCCAGGCTATCTGTGGAGCTTGCGGCGCGGCTATATGATTGTGGGCCAAACATTGCCGGAAAGACAAATTTTTGATTTGCTGCAGGCGCTGGCGCTGCTGCGCCAGGAATTCCCCGGCACGCCCCTGGCGCTCTACGGAGAGGGCAGAACGGCTGTGCTCGCCCTCTATGCCGCCTTGCTGGATGAGCTTGTGGAAGAAATCTTTCTCGTGGATCCGCCGCAGACACATCGTGATCCCCATACGCCGGAACTGCTGAATGTCTTGCGGGTCGGCGACTTGCCGGAAAATCTGGCCCTGCTATATCCGCGGCGGATAACATTTATCGGGCGTATCCCTGAAGCTTATGAATGGACGCAAAAGCTCTATCAGCAGCTGGGCAAGGGGGAAAATTTTCGCCTGCAGGCGGACATGCTGGATTGAGCGTTCTCTGGCGGCGTCTGGCAGGGCTTGCGCTCATATATCATAAACGCAAAAATAAATTTTTATAAATACGCAGAAACGAAAGGAACAGCAATGGCAGATTCTATTCATTGGAGCGAGACAATTCCTGTGCGTCATTATGTGGATGTTTTTGTGGCGGGCGGAGGCCCGGCGGGGATAGCCGCCACGCTGGCCGCGCGGGAGCAAGGCGTTTCCGTGTATCTGGCAGAGGGCCATTCATGCTTTGGCGGGATGGGCACGGCAGGGCTCGTTCCCTGGTTTTGCATGTTCGGGGACGGCGTGCATTTTTACGCGAGCGGGATTGGAAAACGGATTTATGAGGAATTGTATGCCCGGGGGGGCACTGCCAGCCCGCCCGGCTCGATGTCTCCGACAATTCGCGTCGAAATTTTGAAGCGGATTTATGATGATTTTGTGGCTGCTTCGGGCGCCTTGTTTTCGCTGCACACATATGTGATTGGCCTGAAGCAAGAGGGGCCCCGTGTGACGCATGCGCTGTGCTGGGGCAAAAGCGGCCTGTTCGCCCTAGCCGCTAAAATTTTCATTGATGCCACAGGCGATGGCGATATCTGCGCGTGGGCGGGCGCTCCTTATGAAAAAGGCGATGCGGAGGGCAATATGATGCCCGGCACTCTGTGCAGCCTGTGGAGCGGCATTGATTGGGCCCGCGTGGAGGCGGCGCGCGCCCAGGGCCTGCGCGATGACAGCCAGTGTGACAAAGCCATCGCTGACGGCGTTTTTACAATCCCCGACAGACATCTGCCCGGGATGGCGCAGATCAGCCCTCGGGGCCTGGGGGGCGGCAACATCGGCCATACATTTGGGGTGGACGGCACAGATGAGCGCTCCGTCACACAGGCGCTGCTCTGGGGCCGCAAGCTGCTGACGGAATACGAACGCTATTACAAGCAATATCTGCAGGGCTTTGAAGAAATGGAGCTTGTCGTCACGGCCTCCCTGCTGGGCATTCGCGAAACACGGCGCATTATGGGCGATTATGTGCTTGTCCTGGAGGATTTCAAGCGCCAGGCGGTTTTCCCTGATGAAATTGGCCGCTTCTGTTATCCCGTGGATATTCATACAGCCACATACGACGAATCCGCCTATGCCAAATTCCTGGAAGAATTCACAACGCTGCGTTATCAGCCCGGCGAAAGTTATGGCATCCCCTATCGGGCGCTTATTCCGCAAAAGCTGGATAATGTGCTCGTCGCTGGCCGCTGTATCAGCGCGGATCGTTATTTGCAATCCTCAATCCGCGTTATGCCCGGCTGCTATATCACGGGCCAGGCGGCCGGCGTGGCGGCGGCCTTAGCGGCAAAAAACAGCGGCACGACGCGCGAAGTGGATGTAGCCGAGCTGCAGCAAAGGCTGAAAAAATTAGGCGCCTTCCTGCCAAATGCTTAGAAAAGGGGACACAAATGGGGCGTCTGCGGCGGCAAACATTGTTGTGGCTAGGGGGGCTGGCCTGGGGATTAGCGGCCCTGGCCTTCCCTCAGGAAGGAGCCCTGCCGGTGCGGGAAAAGCTGCGTGAGCCGCGTCTTTTGGGCACGCCCATTCAGAATGCCAGTCTCGTGTCATATCGCCTTTGTCCGGGATATGGCCGCCAGGGGCATACTCTTTTGTGCTGGACGACCTCGGCTGAATCTGGCGGACATTTTTGCGCTCTGGATTTACACACGGACGAGCTGGACATCAAGCCGCTTCATCATCTGGAGGCGTATCCGATTGTGCCGGCCAGTGATGGCGCCATATATGTGGGCAGCACGACAGGCGAAATCTGGCGCTATCGGGCGGAAGGGAGCGTGTGGGAAGTTGCGGGCCGGCCGTGGGATCTGTCCCGTTATGGCGTGCATCATGTGCGCGCTATGTGCGAGGGGCGTGATGGCTGGCTGTATTGTGGCAGTTGCTATGGGGAGCGGGCGCGCGTGAATAAAAAGACAGGCGAAGTCCAGCCTCTGCCGGATATTCCCGAAAAAGGCAACTGGTATGTGAGTGCGGTGGTGCCCCTGCCTGATGGGCGCATTGCCTTTGGCCTGGGGCATGTGGCGCGGATCTACATTTATGATCCCGCACAAAACAAAGATGTGGCGCAATGGGCGCCCGAAAGCTGGAAAGCGGATGGCTTTATCATTGCCGCCGCCGTGGGGCCCAATATCCTGTATGCGAAACATTTTCCCAGCGGCCGCCGCGGCGCCTTTGACCTCCAGACAGGCGCATTTCTGGGCGAAGCCCCCTGGCCGCCTGATATCGCCTATCCGGTCTGGTCGCGCTGGCGCCACAATTCCGCGTACGGCAGTGTGCTGGATTTTTATCTTCTCCCCGCTTCTGACGCCATCGCCACTTCCGATGGCCGCCGTGTGTATTTGTGGCATCCTAAAGAGGGCGCACACACGCTCCGTTTAGCGGATTTCCAGCCCCCGGCGGAGCTTGCTCTGGAGATGAAATATGCCGTGACAGCCGATTTACAGGTGCTGGAATACGATGAAAAACGGCTGCAGGTGCGGCGCGAAAAGACATACGAGCAGCCGCGGGTGGAGCGGGGCCTATTTGGCCTGGGCGTGGGGCCTGATGGCTGTATTTATGGCGGGGCGTTTCAGAGCATGCATCTGTTCCGCTATAATCCGCACACAGGGGAGCTGCGGGATTTGGGCAATCACAATCCGGGCTGGAGCGGCGAGATATACAGTTTTTGCGTGCGGGGAAAGGAGCTGGTCTGCGCCAGCTATACGAATGGCGCTCTTGTGCTGTACAATCCCTTCCGGCCCTGGCGCTGCGATTATGTTAAGCAAATCAATCCCCGCTTTGTCGGCTGTCTGGGGCAATACACATATCGGCCGGTGGCGTGTCTGGCGGCCAGCGATGGCCGGATTTGGGCGGTGGGGCCGGCGGGCTGGGGCAGCACGGGCGGCGGCGTCAGCTGGCTGGATCCGGAAACGAAAAAGACGGGCAGCACGCGCCTGGCCACAGTGCCCTTTGCCCTCGCCGAACTGCAGCCTGGCCTGTTGCTTATTTGCGACGCAGTCGCCCTGCGCTGGTGGGATGCCGCCCGCAATCAGCAAATTGCGGAAGCGCCCTGGCCCCAAAGCTACGCCGGCGCCGCTGTGTTGCTGGAAGCGCAGCCGCGGCGCCTGCTGGCGTACACAGAAGGGAAAAAGCTGTATTTCGTGCGCTTGCTTCGGCCCGGCAGGATGCTTTTGCAAGCATCCCTTCCCATGCCTGTCGAAGCGTCCCGGCTGTTGTGGGATGGGCGGCGGATCATTGCGGGCGGCCCGGGGGGCGTCGCGGAATATGATCCGGCGGCGCAAGTCTGGACGAAATTAGCCCGCCTCGGCCCCCTTTCGCCTTTTGCCTTCGTGGCCACGGAGACAGACATTTATTTCACGCGCGGGGCGCAGCTTTTTCGCCTGCCGCGCCGCGAACCCTGAGGCCGGCAGCGGGAAGCTCGAAGCAGGCGTGGAACTGTGGCGTCATTTCGGCTTTTGGGGGCCTCTAGGGAAGCTGCTGCTTTTCTAGCCATTGAGGCTGGCTGGCTGTGTGCCAGCGTGAAAAAGACTTTCCTCTTCCGGACAATGTCCGGACAATGGGCCTTGCCGCTATCCCCGAAACAAACGCCCTCTTCCGCGCCGGGAAGAGGGCGTTGTGCTTTTCTGGGGGCAAGCCTGCCGGGACTTTCGGCGCGCTTAGAACGGCAGCTCCGTGATACTGCTTTTCAGCAGCGCGACGGCAATAGTGAGCATTCCCACGAGGCCCATTCCGCAGGACAGCCCCGCGGCGAGTACAGGCGGCCAGCGGCGCCAGTTTTCTTCGCCAAAGCGCTTGGCCAGATAATAACGCCCAATCAGCGCGCCGATAAATTCGGGCACAATATAATGCGGAATGGTGCCCAGCCCGCGGATAAAGCCATAAATGGTCATCACGGGCACATTCAGCCAGCTTAACAGATAATAGGCGATCAGGCCGAAGCCCAGCCCGCCCACCATCAGCCAGGGCTTAATGGCGCGTTCAAACATCTCCTTGGCGGGCCCTTCGGTGGTGGAAGTGAACCACAGCCAGGCATTCATTGCCTCATAATCCCAGAACTTTTGCGTGTAGGGATAATACGCGCTGGGAATGGGATTGAGCCGCCACACATAGCTCCAGAAAATGAAGCTGCAAAACAGAAGCACGGGGAACATTAACAGCTCCGCCTTGACCAGCGAAGTGAACTTTGTGCCCGTCAGCTCCACGGAGCGGAAATGCTGCGCCTGGCCGCCGTAATTGGACAGGGGGATAGGCGCAAACCAGATTTTTATGCCCTTATATCCGCTCAGGATAAAGGTGGCCTGGCGCAACATCGGAATAGCCACGAGCTGGCCGGTCAAGCCAACCATGCGGGCGTTAATATACGATTCAAACGGCGTCCAGATATAGCCGAAGAACAACACGAAGAAGATGGGAAAATCCGGGACAAGATAACGCGTGAGCAGCACATAGCCAGTCGTGCACAGGAAAAAGATCCCCAGACACATCCAGACATTGAAATCGCCGCGCCCGGGCGGCGGCGTGCCGAAGCCAAAGGCAATTTTCTGACCTTCGGCTTTGGCCGCTCGCCAGCCCCCTATCATCTTGATAATCCCCAAAATCGCCACGGCAAAAGCCGTGCCAATGCCAAACGAAAGCCAGATATCAATGCTTGTGGCCCAGATAGTGCGCATGGATTCCATCCCGGGCCGCCAGGTGGGCAGATGCCCGGTCACGGCGGCAATCGGATTCACAATCATGGTGACCAGCATGGCGCAAAAGCTGCCCACAATCATCCAGAACGGCAGCACGAAGCCTGTGAAGATAGTGCTGATGTTTGTGCCGATGCCGATGGCCACGCCCGGCAAAATGCGCTCCGTGCCCTGCGTGAAATCAATAAACGGAATGGGCAAAAGCTGAATGGGCTGAATCAAAATGACGCCCGAAAGAGTGGGAATTCCCACATAAATCAGCCCGAACGCCACGCCAATCATGCTGCCGATGGAGAAAATTCGCCAGCGCCAGGTTTCTTCTTTGCTGGAGGCTTCCGCCAGGGCCGTGGCGCCCTGGGCAGCCACTGGCGCCAACGGAAACGGCAGCTTCTCGCCATCGGAGGTCAGGCGAAACAGCACATAGCCGAAAGTAAACCAGGCGAGCCGGGAAAATATCATCGTGGCTATCAGCACGCCGATGGCCGGCAGCCAATCGGGATGGAGAAAGGTCCGCCGCAGGACGGCTTCTGAGGTGGAGGGCGGCGCCACCCAGTTGGGCACTTCCTCCGCCAGCCCCGCCGGCGCCACAGCGGGATTGCGCAAATACGCATTCCAGACCAGATTGGCAAACGGGCCGCCCGACAGCCCGAGCATGCCGCCTCCTGCCGCCAATCCCCCCGCCACATAATACAGCAAATACACTTCCTGCCGGGAGAGGACCGTGAACGAGCGCCGCGCCACTTCCGTAAACAAAATAATCGTCGTCCATTCGGCGGCCGGGCCCATCGATTGCCCCACGACGAGGCCCAGATAGATGGAACCGGGCATCATGACAAAGCCGATGAACAGGGCGCCCAACACCGTCTTCCAGCCAAAGCCCTCCTGAAAGGTCTCCGGCGCCTCCATCAGCGAACGATATTCGGCCAGCTCTTCAATCTCTCGCATCCGCATCGTTGTGAAGCTCCCAACCTGTCAGGGATTGATCCGCAAAAGCCATTGCTGGCGGGAAAAATTCTTTGCCTGGGGGGAAATTCCTTCTTGCCAGAAAAATTAAAAGAGCGGATTTTTTCCCTTATCTCCCCGCCAGCGCCCGCATGTCTTATACATTTTATTTCCGGACGCCTGCAGACGCAACCGCCCGCTGGGCTTTTTGCACGAGCGGCGCCACGACGGGCAATATCGCTTCCGCCATGACCGCCTGCCCGGCTGGATTGGGATGACATTGATCCGTCGTCCAGGCCCCTATATCCTGTCCGGCGGCAGCTTTTTCGCTCCAGAGGGCAAAATGATCCACGAGCGGCACTTGCTGTTCCCGCGCGAGCGCCCGCACGAGATCCATAAATTGCCCCAGCAAGATATTGGGGCTTTCCTGGCGTCCATTTAAGGCCTGCGCGCCCCAGCAGGGCGCTGTCATCAGCACTGGCTGAATCTTATGGGCCTGGAGCTGCTGTATCAGATGTAAAAGATTTTGCCGGAATTGCGCGGCCGAAAGCCGCGGCGCACGGGCGCCCGGATCCACATAACTGTCATTTGTGCCATACATCAACAGCACAATATGCGGCGGGCGGGCAAGGACATCTTTGTCCAGCCGCAAAAGCGCCTGATCGGTTCGCTCCCCGCCGACGCCCAGATTCAATACTTCTACACTATAGCCGCGCCGCAACAATTCCCTTTCTACTAGCCACGCGAAAGTCTGCTCTGGCAACACGCCTGGCCGCACGCCCTTTGTAATGGAATCCCCCAGACAGATAATGCGCACGGGCTTCAGCAAGCGATTGGGGCGCGCCCATTGCACACGGGCAATAAATACGGTGCCATCGGCGCCGCGTGGATGAGGCGGCGGCCCAAACGCAAATTCCGCATCCGTCACCCATGACTCCCATTCATCCAGCGCGCAGGCGCCAAAATTGCCCAGCATCACGCCGCGTTCGGGAATCAGGATTTGCTCCGTGGCGCGCATCACGCACAGCTTTTCCGTATCCACTTGGGCTATAAACAGCGGCGCCCGATGACGCACAATATGATCATTATTGGCGCCCCGCCGCGTATAACACAAAAAAAGTCCCTCACTGTGCACGAGCCAGTGAGCCTGCGTGTTGTAGCTGCCCAGCTCGCTGCCATCATCAAAAGTCCAGGGCTTAATCGGCGCCCAATGCAGCCCATCCTCGCTTGTCGTCACATAGGCCCGATAATCATTGCGCAGGGTCAGATAATAGCGTCCCCGATAACGCGCTAAAGACGGCTCACACAGGCCCCGCCCGCCCTCAATCGTCAATTCGTCGCCATGGCGCAGATATGTCAGCTTCTCGCCGTCGAAGGCGCAATGCAGCACTGTCGTCGAAGCGTCCTTAGCTCCTTTGGAGCCGAAATAAATCGGCAGCAGGATTGTGCCATCCGCATTCACGAGCCATTGCACACAGCCGGGACAGATTTGATAGAATTTATCCTCCAGATCTGGCATTTCCAGAAAGCGCCACGGCGTCCAGGAATTCGTTGTCGGATTGTACACGGCATAGGCGGCGTTGTGCGAACGGGGCTTATCCAGAAGCTGTTCGCCATGAGGGCTATAGCGCACTTTAATCCCAATGGCCAGCAGCCGCCCGCTGGGCGCATGCCAGCCGGACGTCACATCAGCAACGGCGATTATCTCCCCATTCTCCTGCCGCCAATCCAATTCGGGCGGCAACACAGGCGGCCTCCAGGTCCTGCCGCCGTCGTCGGAACGCATATAATACAATCCGGAATAAAAATCGCTCACTTTCAAATGCTTCTGGAGTGTAACAATGACAGTGGGGCGGCCCTCCGGATCTGCAGGCGGGATGGCCGCCGCGCGGGGATGAAACCAGCACCAATCCGGATGCAACTCCCGCAGCAAAATCTGCTGTTTTACGGCAAAGCTCAGGGGCTTGTCCGCCGCCCAGCCATTTATGGCCCATAGGAGCAAAATGCACGCCGCGGCAAACAGCAAATGAGACATAGACATTTTTCCCCTCCTGAGAATAGCCGGCCTGAAACAAAATATCCCCCCGCTTGAAGCAGACAGCACAAATCCTGTGGGCGAGGGGAAATAATTCGCCAAGAAGATTCACGGTTCCTGCTTCGCCGTCGCTGTGGCCGCCCGCGCTTCCCTCATTTGCCGCAGCAAATCCGGCGCCCGGGGATGAGTCAGGCTGCGTGCCATGGCCTCTTTAATCAGCTGGGGATTGTATTCGGCCAGCGCCACCGCTAAATTCGTCTGGGGCGGCAGCAACGCCAGCAATTCTGCTGCCAGTTCCTCCTGTCGTTGTGCGAATTCCGCCTGATTCATCTTGCGCAGCCGCTCAAAAAAATCTAGGAAAAGCTGCCGCGCATTTTCGCGCTCGGGGCTATTTTCTGCCCCCACGCCGGCAATGAGCGCCGCGATCAGCTTATCCCGCGCCGCCTGCCATCTGGCTTCCTCATAAGGCAGCATCTGCCCAATAAGCTGCAGGGCGCGGCGGCTCAATTGTTGCTCGGCCCTTTGATTGTTGGCGGCCGCGCCGCGCACATCGCCCAATAAGGCGGCTCGCTGGGGCACTGTCAGCACCTTCCAGATGGCCTGCTCTAGCGGAGAAAGCGCCGCCTCGGGCGGCGGCGCAGCAGCAGGCGCCGCCGGCGCCTGGCCAAATAGCCGCCGCCGCTCCTGAAGCGCCGTGCGCGCCAGCTCCCGCAAATTCGCCAGATCCGCCGCGACAAGCCGCTCGCCAGACAATAACTGGCGTTTGATTTCCTGCAATCTGGCGATTGTTTCCGCCTGTTCGTAGGACGCGGGATGCTGGGCATAAGCCGCCAGAATCTGCTCTATCTGCGCCTCTGTCAGTTGCAGGGGCACAAGTCGCTGCAGAACTGTGATTTCCTCCAGCAATTGCATTTCTAGCGTGCCCCGGCCTAAGGCGCCCCGAAATATCTGTATTTCTCTTTGCGCTGCGCCCAGCACAGGCAAAAAAGCTAGCCACAGGCTGACAAAAATCTTGCTCTTCATATGTCGCTCCATTGCCAGCAGCCTGATTAAAGGCCGATAAAAAGCTTTGCGCCTTAAAGAATATTATATTGCTTTTAATTGTTCCAAGTCTATCGCCTCCTCAATGAATTGCAAAGAGTCTTATCCTTCCCTCTATTTGCCCTCATAAATGGCTCCCGTGTGCCCAAAGACGGCAGAAAAATACAAGAAAAATACAAGGCCGCTCGCAAGTCGCTGCAAGGCTTCCCTGGCTATGTTGGGCGCAAAAGCCAAATTTTTTCAGAAGGGAGCCTTACAATGTCTGATTATCATTCGGGCCGGATTAAAAACAAAGCCGTGGAAGAAAAAGAAGCGGCGTTAGAGCGACAGGCCAATGAGCTTTTGTGGAATAGCGGTGCGGATCCGCGCTATTTGTCTTACAGCTTTTATCGGGAAACAAATCTGCAGCGAGCGTGCCGCAAAGATGCGCAATTTGTGGAGCCTCCCCCGCCAGATTTGCGCATGCTTCAGGATTCGGCGGCCCAATTGCTGGAGATTTTATTGGCGCAAGCGACATTGACGGAAAGCGAGCGGCAGCTCATTGCCATGCGCAGACAGGGCTTGACATTGCGGCAAATGGCACAATCTCTGGGCGTGCAGCACAGCACGGCCTTGCGCTGGCTGCAACGCGCCATCCTCAAGCTGCAGGAATTTTGTGAGCAGCAATCCCAGCTGGGGGCAGAAGAAGATTGGCAGGCAGCATTCAGCGAACAGCAGGCGATTTCTGTCTATCAGCCCGAACGCCATTGCCGTCCGGGCCAGGAAGCCTGCCGCAAAGATGGCTTGTGTAAATATCGCTGGTACTTGTATTATGAGGCGCCTCGCGATTGAAGAGCCGCCTTCGCCTGTAGAGGCGTGGAGGCCTGCAGGCGCAGCTTCAAGCAGATCAGCTTGTATTTCCGAAAAGCCCCGAAAGCCAGAAAGGAAAAAGCGCAGAAAAATGAATATTGCACATAAGCCATCAGGCGGCCAGAAGGAGGCCAATTTAAAATTCAATGCCTGAGCGTGCTTTTAGTCCCTGGGCATAGGGATGTTTAAGAGCGCGCATTTCTGTCACAAGCTCGGCTTGTTGAAGCAATTCGGACGGAGCGTTGCGGCCTGTAATCACAAGCTCCACATGGGCAGGCCGCAACGCCAACAGCTCTTGGGCATCCGCGAGCGTCACAAGGCCCAGCGCGATGGCAACATTCAATTCATCCGCGATGACGATATCATAGGCGCCGCTTTGCAAGGCCTCACGCAGCAGCTGCAACATATGTTGCGCGGCGGCTTTATCTTCGGGCGTCGGCGGCCCTGTAATAAAGGAGCAACGGCCGCTGTGGCGCACTGTGACGCGCTCTCCCAAAAGCGCCAGCCCCCTGTGCTCGGCCGTCTCGCGGCCCTTGCAAAATTGGCCAATAAACACACGTAAGCCTGCTCCTGCCGCCCGCACTGCCAGCCCCAAAGCGGCCGTTGTCTTGCCTTTGCCGTCCCCTGTATATATCTGCACAATCCCCACCGGAAGCCTGCTCATTTATCGTATCCTCGCCTTGATGGCTTTTCTGCGCTTTTTCTCTGCCATGCCAAGAAACTGCCTCTGCGGAAACATTTCTGTTGTGAGAAAATGCCCAGCTGCTTGCCGCCTCATGGAAGCCCTTTTAGGGCCAGATACGCTTGGCGAAGCCTCAGGGGACTATCGGGGCTAGCGCAGGGGCGGCAAGGCGTCAAAGCTCATTTTGATGCCCAATTCGCCCAGCACATCCAGATCGGCGGTGCCGCCTAAATGCCCCTGCGTCAGAGGCGCCTGAGCCCGCAGATGCTCCTGGAGCGCCTCCCGCAATTCAGCCGTTACTTCCGGATAATCCGCCGCCACATTCGTCAGTTCCTCCGGATCGGCATGCAAATCGTACAGCTCCGGCGGGCGCTTTTCCGGGCTTTCGGGATCCCACACTGTAATATAATTCCAGCGCGTTGTGCGATAGGACGCATACGGCCCAAACGCCGTTACAACATAATCGCGAGCTGCGGGCGTCTGGAGAGCAGCTGGAGGCGAGGACGCCGCGGGAGCTGTAGAGGCGGAGGAGGCGGCGGCTCCTTCTGCCAGCGGCCACGGCCAGACATTGCGCCCCAGCATCCGTTCATGAGGGGGAATGCCCATTAAAGCCAGGGCCGTCGGCAACATATCCGTATGCTGCACGAGGCCTCGTACGCGCGTGCCCGCCCCCAGGCCCTGCGGATGGCGAATAAGCAGCGGCAGTTGCGTGCATTGATTGCGCAGCCGGCTGATGCCCTTATGCATTTCGCCCTGTTCGCCCAGCATGCAGCCATGATCCGATGTGAACACAATCAATGTGTCCTGCAAATGGCCTGTTTCGTGCAATGTCTCCAGCAAATGCCCGATCCAGCGATCCACCAGCGTAACTTCTCCGGCATAAGCAGTTAAAGTGTTGCGAATTTGTTCTTCTGTCATTTGGCTTGTGAAGCTGGGCGGCACGAGTCCGTCCAAGCTATCAAAATCCGGATCATACAAACGGGCATATTCCAGCGGCGGATCCCAGGGCTCATGGGGATCAAAACAATCAATCCACATGTAAAACGGCGCCTCTAAGGAATAATTGTGCAGCCATTCGGCGGCTTTTTGCATCACACGCGCCACGAGCGTATCCGCTTCGCCTTCCCAATCCTTGCGATTCATTAAATGCTGGATAAGCCAGTGGCGTTGCCGGAATTGCTCCTGTGGCGCCGCCCGCGCCAAAAGCTCCCGCACTTGCGCCTCATCGCGCAGCATATACGGATCGTCTTCCTGTCCCCGGATCCAATGCCAGCAATCAAAGCCGCGATGAAAATTCTTGCCCGGCTTCATCATATGATAGACATCTGTAATGAAGCAGCACACATAGCCGTGCTCGCGCAGCCATTCCGCTGCCGAGACATCCTCATCAAAAAGTCCGTGCCAGCCGTGCAGCTGCACCATATCGCTCTTTTGCGGCACATATTTGAAGGGGACAATGGGCCGCCCTGTCTGCATGACGCGACGCGCCGGCAATGTGGGCAGCCCTTCGGCGAAAGCCTCCTCAAACACAACGCTTTCTTTGGCCAGCTGATCCAGATACGGCGTTTTAATCCAGCTATTGCCATAAGCGCCTAAATAATCCCAGCGCAATGTGTCGCTCACGAGAAAAACAAGATTCATTATGATGCTCCTTTTTGTCTTGTACTTTTTGCTGATAAAGACTCTGTCTTTTCGTGTGCTCCTTTTATTTCACATACACAACCGATTCTGTTTCCAAAGATTCAATGGCGGCGGCGAGGACTTTTTGCGCGGCCAGGCCGTCTTCTCCGGAACCGTCAATCTCCTCTGGCGACACGCCGGCGGCAATTTGATCGACAAAGGCATGAATGCGCGCGCGGAATGTATCCACAAAATCCCGCATTCCGCCAAATAGCGAGGGCTCTGTATACACAATTTTCTCCAGGCTGTCTGCGGGATACAATGTCACTTCCTTAAAAATATCTTCAATCACAAAACGTCCGCCCGTGCCGGCGACTTCACAGCGTTCCATTGGATGCCCGCGGGCAATATCGTAGCTGCCCGTCAAGGAGCCGACAACGCCATTTTTGAAGCGAAAATTAAATTGCGCTGTGGACCAAATTTGGCGTCCGGGAGCTTTCGTCGCAAAGCAATGCACGGCCTCAATGTCGCCACAAAAATAACGCATAATATCCACAGAATGGGGATGCAAGGCTTTGATATGAAAATAAGGCGAAGACTCGCGCGGATTCAAAATCCAGATGCTCATATTAATAAACAAAAGATGCCCTAGCCGGCCCTCTTCGATCCAGCGTTTCGCCAGCCGATGCGCCGGATTGAAGCGATGATTGAAATTGATGGCGAGACAGCGACGCAGGCGGCGCGCCGTCGCGACCATTTTCTCGGCATCGGCAATGGAATTGGAAATGGGCTTTTCACACAGCACATGACAGCCCGCTTCTAGCGCCTGAATCGTCGGCTCCGCATGATCGCTGCCATATTCCTCGCCGCTTGTCGCCACACTGCAAATATCAGGCTGAAGTTCCGCCAGCATCGTGGGCGCCTCATAATAGGCTGGCACGCCCAGTCGGCGCGCAGCCGCATCAGCCCGCTCCGGAATAATATCGCATACGCCTACTAATTCCGCCTGCGGATGCTCCTTATACATATCGGCATGCCGATTGCCGATAGGCCCCATCCCAATAACGCACACGCGTAACATCGCTGTTCTGCCTTTCTTTGCTGTTTTGCTTTTGTTTGAGCCTTTCGCGTATATCTTTGTTCTTTCTGTTCGAAAGAAGCTATAAGCCTGTGAACGTCTCTTCAGGGCAATAATTCCCCATTAATCCGCAGCCAGCCAAAGCGGAAAGCCACACCGTCAAAATCTTCCGCCCGATAACGATTGGCTTCTTTGGCTGCTGCAATGGCCACGCTTCGATCGGGCACATCGGGCAGCAATTCCACTGTGACTGTATGCTCCGTATCAGGCAAGCCGGAGGCCAGCGGCAAGGCGCTCAGCCGCTGATAATAGGCCCATTGATCCACTTGTTGGCGCCGCCCCGCGTCGCGGCCGTCCACTGTCACGCGGGCAATGCCTGTGTCAGGCCCCATCAGATTGAAAATGCTGGCCTCTGTGCCGCGAAAACGAAATGTAAGTTTGGCGCCGGGCGTCCGTGTGAGCCAGATTTCACGGAAATGATTGGCAAAATTCCGCCCGGAAACATTATCCGGCGACAGCTTCTCCCAGGGCCCCGAAAGCATTTCTGGCGTGATGGGATACAGCCGGGCGCGCTCCATCGCGCCCCGGAAGAAGGGCTTGGGCAAAGGATGCTTCTTGGGCGTCGTGTTTTGGCTGAGCGCCCTCAACGCCTCTATTATCACTTCCGCGTAAAGTCGATTGCCATCAGCTGTCGGCCGCACGCCATCTAAAGAGAAGATCAGCCTTCCTTCTGGATTTTGTGCTTGCTGCGGCGTGGCTTTAATGATGAGTCGCTCCTGCTGCGCTAATTGCGCAATTCGAAAGGCCATATTAATGCTCGGAATCCCATAATATGCGGCGATTCTTTCATAAGCCGAAATCGCCTGGGGACAGAAGCCCTCCGCAAAATCCTTCTCATCGCCCGCCCGAAAAGCATAGACAAAAATGATATCCAGCTGCGGATTGGCGCGCCGCGCCTGCCGCACGACGCCCTCTATTGCCGCCCAGATGCTGTCCACATTCGCCGTCTGATCATCAGCGGCAAAATCCACAAGCACAAGATCCGGCTGCTTCGTTAACACGGCCTGCTCAAAACGATACACGCTGAAGCCGGAGCCGCGGGAACAATCGCAGATGGAGGCGTCTATTTCGCTTATCTCCACATGGGGATAGCGCTCGCGCAGCCAATGGAGAATCTGCCTGCGCCAGCCGTCAGGAGGATGAATGCCTCCGCCAAAATAGGCGATTTTGACAGGCTTGCCTGCCGCCAATTTGGCGAAGAAATTGGGCGCCCCCTGCCGCGGCGTAAAAAGCTCCGCCTTCACAGGCTCGTAGCCTGGCAATTTGAAAAAGCGCTGTGTTGTGAAATCGCCCAGCGCGGCGGCGCCTGGCGCCTCCACAATCGGCCAGGACGCGCGCAGCTCATCGGCATACGGCCCAATTTTCTCGAGCGGAATGGGCTTGAAGCCCAATTTCAGCGCCGGAGAGCCGGGCTTGAGCGCATAATTATGCTTCGCGGGATCCACAAACATCGGATCCCCGATGACAGAATGCACATCCATCCCTGTAGCCTGCCATTCCGTCCATGACAAAAGCTTGTGCGGCTCCGGCTGGCGCTGAAAACTGATTTTCAGCTCCACGCCTGGCGGCGGACAGACGAGATTGTAATCAAATAGGCTTTCTTTGAAGCCTATGTCGTCCGTAAAATATCTGTATAGCAATTGGCCGCCCTGCCAGCTCTGGGCGTTCTTTTCCCGCAGCCAGCGGCTCCCCTCCGCTGTGTAATAGAAGATATTGCGCAAAAATCGTAAGCCCGTCATTCCTGAAGGATGGCTGATATCATAATGCGCTAATTCGGGATACAGCCGCAAATACGGCGAGCCCTCGTATTGCACGGCCTTGAGCTTTTCGATAATCTGAGGATATTCGATCCAGCCGTCCCATAGCATCCCGGCGTTGACAGCCGGCGCATCCACGACGATGTTATTTTCCCACACATTATCCCGCCCGCCGTGATTATGCAGGCCGCAGATAGGCACCGCCCACAGGATATTGCCGTAAACAAGCGTCCCGCTCGTCGGATCGTCTAAATAAATGCCCCATGTGAAATGCGGATAGCTGAAGCTGACTCTCCCCCCCTGGACGGGCGCCCACGAATTGTCTTTGCCGAAGCCCCCACAATGATGAAAAATATTGAATTGTATCTTATTGCCCCGCATTGTAAAATCGCGCGAACAATAATATATCCCTCCTGTGTCCGCAGAGCCCAAATTCGTGTGATGGACGATATTGTATTCCACAACATTCTCATTGCCGGATAGTGTCATTCCGGCATGATATGTATCATGAATGAGATTATGGCGGGCGATATTGCCTACGCCGCTGACATTGATGCCTGTGTTGTATGTTTTGGCGAACACAGCGACATGATGGATATAATTATTGTCCGCGAAATTGCGGCCTGGCTCCAGCGTCTGCCGATCGCCTCCCGACAACGAAATGCCTCCAGCGCCTGTCGCATATATGTCATTGCCTTTCGCCCCGCTGTCATGGCCGCCGTTGATGCTGATGCCCCAGCTCCCTGTATTCCGGATCACGCTTTGCGCAATCAGGCTCCGCTCACAATTTTGCAGCACGACGCCTGTCCCGTCGCAGCCTTCGATTGTCAGGCCTCGTAATGTCACATCCGAGGCGCCCTCCAGCCGGATTAAATCCCCCACAACTGGCGCCAGCACTTCGGCCCGCTCGATGTCCGCTACAGGAGGCCAGAAATACAGGCGACTCTCCTGCGGATCCAGATACCATTCTCCCGGAGAATCCAATTCTTCCAAAATATTCTGCACAAAATAACGATCCCCAATCCGCAAATCATAGGACACATTGCGGGCCAGAATAATTTGCTTTTCCTCCCGATCCACGGCTTTGATGGGCACGATGTTCCAGGCCCAATCAAAGCCCGGATGGATGCCCACTTCTGCCCGCTCTACATGCGTCCAATTCTTCTCCACATCCTCCGTATAATAGAATCTATCGCGTACATTGGGCCCCTCCACAGCCGCCACATACGCCCATTCTCCTCCATGGGGATC
Organism: uncultured Armatimonadia bacterium; assembly: GCA_964622325.1. Classification (GTDB taxonomy): domain Bacteria; phylum Armatimonadota; class Zipacnadia; order Zipacnadales; family UBA11051; genus JAJFUB01. The sequence continues at coordinate 19,641 of CAZUOJ010000005.1, read as the reverse complement.
CTTCGGATCTAAATTCGGATAGCGAGCCATAATTTGCCGTTCGCCGTTACAGAACAATTGCCGGAAGCGCACGCCCTCCAGGGGCGTCCCCTTCAGCTCCGCCACCAGAATTTTGTCCTTCCAGGGCTTGAAGCCCGTCACGCGGCGACAGCCAGCCAGAAGAGGCTTTTCGCCCTTGAAAGCAATATATGTGATGGGCGCCTGGGGCGTGCCGCTGTCGGCGGCTGTCAAGGCAAATGTTTCATACAGCAGATAGCGTCCGCCGCGCAGGACAATTTTCACGGGCTGCGTGAGCGGGCCGGCCGCTTTCAGCCGGCGCACTTCCTCCCGCGCACGGGCAAGCGTAGCGAAAGGCCCGTCGGGCGCTTTCGCCTCTGGCCGTTTGCCTGTCCATTCATCTCGCCCCTGTGGCGACACATAGAGCACAATATCGCTCCTCGCCGCTGTCCCCCAGGCTATAATGACACAGAGCAGACACGCCCAACGCCACATCATCTAGCCCTCCTTGTGGGAAATTTTTCAAAGACAAGAGAATTGCCTGTGTCCCTTCGCTTTCGCTCTTGGATAGCTTCAGCTCAATATGCTCTTGCTTTCTTTTAATAACGGCTTTTTCTACATATTCTCTCTTCCTTTTTGCTTTGCCTTTTTGTGTGGAGAAAATCAAAAATCAAACTCTATTTTTTGTGTTATTGTGTATATCCAGAAGACGGCCGTGTTTGCTTGCTGATGCTTTAACTAAATTTTTCCGCGGCGCAGGATTGCCATTAATGTGTCCTGGTCCCGCACTCCTGCGGATGATTGGACGACAAAATTGCGGCCGGAACTGCAGCTTTTATCATGTGGGAAAGCCTCTGGCTAATCCAGGCGGAACCAGCGAGTCTCTCCGCGCTGCATTTCCAGCTCTAAGGTAGCAGTGCGGGAGGCGATAACGCGCCCTGTCGTTAAATCTGTGACTTTTGCCGGCTGTTTCAGCCGCAAAATCTTATGCCCGGGAAAGAGCGCATGGATTGTGAGAAAATGCTGGCTGGCGTAAACGGCGTCTCCCGGCGCCGCGGCTATCCAGCAGCCTGCCCAGCGGGCCAGATTATGGGCAAAGCCGGCGCTAATGCCCGGGCTGCCGATGAACACACTTTTCCAGCGGCCAAAATCCCGCGCCGCGCAGCCCACGGCCGAACTCCGCGCATAGAACGCTAAAGGCGAGGCCTGCGGATCCACGACTTGCAGCGCCTCAGCTGGCGCTGTCGGCGTCATTAACGCCTCTTCCTCCAGCCCCGCCAGCAGAGGATGATGGGGATTGATAGCCAGCGGAGGCGAAGGCGGCGGACTGGACAGGGGCGCCAGCGCTATTCCTGTAAAGGCTGAAGCTGTCTGCGCGGGATTAGCGGCCCCGATCAAGCCCGGGGCGTGGACAAAGGCCAGCAATTTCCCGTCTCGCTTGAGGCTTTCAAGGGCACGGCGCTGTTCAGCTGTAATCACATACGGATTCAAAAACAGATAGGCTTTATGTTCAGGCAGTGACACACGTCCCAGATCAGACTGCAAATACAGCCGATAAGGCACGCCCGCTGTATTCAGCTCCTCGATCTGCCGCACAATCCCCTGATAACGATATTGCCCTCCGTAGCGCATTCGCACATAGCTATCGCTTTCTTCAGAAACAATCACGGCCAGATCCGCTTGCGGACTATCCTTATCCGCAAGCTCCTGTGTGAAAGCGCGCACCGCTTCCGCAATGCCGGCCATGATATGGGGATCACTGAACCATCCTCCGCCCATATCGTACCACCATGTGCCTAATCCGAAGGCCAGCATCATCCCGCATTCTCGCCGCACCATCGCGTTATGGATTTCGGCTGTCTCCGCCCGCCCCCACGCGAAATTCTGCTCCGGCGTATTGGGATAGGAGCGCCACGACCGCCAATCCTGCTCTGTCAGATACATCTTGCCATGCAGAAGCGTGGAGCCAAATACATTCCGTACAGCCCCCTGATAGCCCGCCATCCGGATATTGTAGGCCGCCGGCCCTGCCAGATAATCCAGCGCCTCGGACTGTAAAAAGCGCCCCAGGGCGATGTGATTGGCGCTGTTGCATGTGATGTCCTCATAATAGGTCCCGCAGATAATGGGCCGCTTGCTTTCCTGTTTCAGCACACGGGCCAGCGCCATGATGTTTTCCGCCACGCCCTCCGAATAAAAACGCTGATAATCCGCCACAAGCGACTCCGTTTGCGGATCCACAAACACACGCTCATTCCACAGCATATCCGCGGGCGGCACGGGCGCAGGCTTCTTGCCGCGTGCCCGGAGCCATTGGCCAAAAGCTTCCTGCGCGCCTGGACAATAATCCGCCAGATGCAAATCTGAAGGATCCAAAGAAGCCCACTGGAACCATTGCCCATCATTAAAGCCTGCCACATGATAGCCAATGACAGCTTTGCCTGCTTCGCTGCTTTCGACATGACGCACTAGCCGGCGCAATGTCTCCGCCACATCCTCCCGCAGCTTTAAGGAGACAATGCTGGGCCCATAACGCTCATTTGGGCCCGGCTCTCCGCCCCAACGGAGCGGATGCATCCACACAATCGCCTTCTGGCCGTTTTGATCTTCTGTGACATGTTCCAGATTCTCTTTGCCCCATTCCGGATACGGATCGCAGCACATATAAAAAATCACATAGCCGTCAGGATCTACACGGAGCACGCGCCACAGGATTTCATCCACAACGGAAAAATCATATTGCTTGTGGCCCAGCCACGGCCCGCGGGCGCCATACAGGCCATTGCCCAGCACAAGCGGCGCCAGATGAATCCGCACCCCGGCCTCCTTGAAATCTCGCACATGCGCCCGCTCAAAGAAAGCGGGCCCGCCGAAAGCGCATACATGCCAGGCAAAAGGCAACGGCTTGCCATCTACAATCAGCCGCGGGCGAGCGCCCCGCCCTTCAATTTTAGCTGTCGCGCGCGGGCGTCGCGCCAGATGCGCGCGCAGCTCCGGCGTAAGCGGCGGCACCTCCTCCAGCGGCGGCGGCTCATAACGCGGCTTTTCCTCCTGTGTTTCTTCCTGTATCGTAAAATCATCCCAATAAATTTCGGACGACGCCAGCGCTTGAATGCAATGAATCCGCAGCCGATTATTTCCCGCGCGCACAGAGACTGTGACTGTAATGGGCTGCCACATTTGCGGGGCAAACACCGCGTTTGTGGCGCCAAATGTATTGGGCAAATCTTCGCTTGGGGCGTTCGGCTTGTATTGCGAAATCATAAAATATACGCCCCGCCGCACGGGCCGGGCAGGATAAATCCAGGCGGAGATGCGATATGTTTTGCCCGGCGTCACTTCAATATCGCTGCTATCCAGCGCCGTGTAGCCCACGGGACCGACAAATTTGACGCGGAAAGATTTTCGTCCCGAATGCGAAAGCCGCTCTGTCCATTCAAATTCTCCCTGCCCCTCTTCGCCGAGGCGCCAGCTCCAGCCCTCTGGCTTATCCTGCCCTTCCTCAAAGCCCGCGTTGAACACAACGGGCGGCGCTTGACTCCAGCTGAGCGCGGCAATCCCCAGCTCCACAAAAAAAATCCATATGCTTCGGCTCATTATGAATGCTAATCTCCTTCGCTTTAAGATTTACGAAAAAGAATGCCCAAAGCGTTGAGGCATGTGGCCTCGTTTTCCCCATAGCCCTAACGGGCTTGCCCCAAATCATAGCTCATTAGCCGCGGCCCAGCGGCAAAATACAGCCGATTATTGTGAATGACAATTCCGGCCGTAATGGACACGCCCGGCCGGGCAATTTCCCGATGGGCGAATGTCTTCGGATCAAAACGGGCAACGGCCTCCCGAAACAGCACATAAATGCCCCCGTCAGGCCCAAAAGCCATTGTGCGTGGCGCCTGGCTGCCCGTCAAAGCCCCATAAGCTTCCACGATTTCATCATGCACAAAGCGCTCCGTTTGGGGATCAAACACAAAGAAGCGATTGCCTGTGGCCAGCCCATAGACGAGCCCCTCCTGCCCCACGAGAAGATCCCGCACGGCCGCCGCTCGCGGCTTGAGGGGCCAGCGTCCAATGACGCGTTTTGTGTCCCAATCCAGCCGATACAGCAAAGCCTCTCTGGCGACAGTTTGCCCGCCTGTCGCGGCTTCTATTGTTGTGCCTACAATCAAATCTCCATCTGGCAGCGCCGCTAAGGCATAAATCCCCTGATCTGGCACAAGCTCTTCCGGCTTCAGCACGCTGGATTCGCCCGTCTGAACATCATAAATGAGCAGCCCGCCGCCCACACGCGCCCGCGCCGGATTGCCGCCCATAATCACATGGCGGCCGTCGGGATGAGCCAAAAGCGCATGCGGCCGCCCAAACATATCCGGATTCCCCCCGAAGCCATATTCAAAGCCATGCACATGACGCGGATTTTTGCTTTCCCGTATGGGCGCGTCCTCAATAGGCTGTGTGGGATCCAGCTCAATTAAGGAGCCCGAGCTATACACGCCCCCGTATAGCTTATTGCCTTGCCGCACCCACTGATTCACATGTCCGCCATGATCCCCCAGCCCCCAATTTTCTATTTGCCCACTGGCGGGATCAAAGCGCCAGATCCGCAAGGGCGCGCCTGTCGCCCCGTAAATCTTCCCCTCAGGGCCTGCGACCAGCGAATAAATCAGCACGCCCGGGCTTTGATATTCAAATCGCACACGCACAGGCTCTTGCCCGCCCGGCTCCATGATATACAGCGTCCGATTCGGCACATCCGCCCTCACAAGCCGGGCGCCGTCTGGAAAAACATCCGGAGCGCGGCTGGGGGCGCGCGCTGCGGGCTTATCCACTTTCACACACTCTCCCCCCGAGAGTCTATGCCAGCCCCAGCCCGGCGCCTCTGCATACACATTCCCATCCACGCCCTGATATACATTCCCCCCGCCATTTCTCCTCTGCGCCTCAGGAATATATGTCCGCTTTTCCCCTGTCTGCAGATTGTAGCCCACAATCTGCGCAGCCTTGATGGCAATGCCGCCATACAGCCAGCCCTGATTATCCAGCGCCAACGGCCGCAAATATTGCGGCCATTCCTCCTGATTCAGCGGACCGTGATTCCGATATTCGCCTGTTTTGGGATTGAAGGAAATTAATGTGGCGCTGGGATAGATGCCCGCATAGAGGATTCCCTCCGGCGACAATAAAAACGACAGAGCCATCCCGGAGGGGATTTTGCCAATTCGCCGAATTTCCCGTGTGGGCACATCAATTTCCAGCAGCCATTCTCCCATCGTGTCATAGATTTTGTTGTTAGAAGAAAGCTGCACGAGATAAGCCCCTAATCCGCCAATTCCGGGATTGATTTGTTCTGTTTTGCCCGTCTGCGCCTCCACGAACAAATAGGAGCTGTTGCCGCCTGCCCAAAGCTTGATGAACACAAGGCGGCGGCCCTCCTTATCAGCCGTAGCCCATGTCCCGCCCCAAGCGGACATGCCTACAGGAGCCACAGGCCCATGATCAACGAAGCCCGGCGGAAGCTGTTGCGCTTCGAGGCTGTATTGGCTGCCCAGAAGCCCTCCTCCTATAAGCAGCGCAATAATCCCCCATTGCCACAATTCTGATGACATTTCCCATCGCCCCTTTGTTTTGGGATGTACGCTTTTGAGATGGAACTAAAAATCAGCTTTTGCTCGCCTGCTTTTGCTGGCTCTGTAGACACAATTTGCATTTTTGCGTATGTACATTCATTCTTTCCTTATCCATCTTTGCTCTTTAGGCTTTTCCGCAGCCTTTGCTTCAGGCTAATCCAGCGCCAGGGACAGCCGCGGGATATGCGCCCAGCCCGGCGGCGCGTGACGGGACAGGCGGCGGGCTTCCCAGCGCACCGCCTGGCTGCCGCAGCGAATTTCATAAGCGCCTGTGGCGGGCAGCACAAGCCACGCAGTTCCAGCGGAATCTGTTATGGCGCCTGTGATGGAAGCCGGCTGGCCCGCGACGGGAATAGCCACAACAGGAAGGCCTGGGGCGGGCTGTCCGCCGCTTGTTACTGTTACAATAACTTCCGGGGCTGTTTCTGCGCTTAGTTCGGGCATAGGCTGCCAGCAACGCCGCAATGTCTCTGCCACAGGCGTGGGCGTGGCGGCAGGCCGCTTGGGATCAAACCAATTAATCAGCGAAACATGCCCGAGGCCTGTGTGCAAAAAATCACATTTGATGCCTGGGCCCGAGCGGCTGGGCCACAAAATGGGCACTTTCGCATAAATTACGGCACGGCCCTTATCCAGGCCCGATTCGATGACGCGCGCTTTTTCCACAGGCTCCAGCTTATCTCCCCAGGGCCCCATCCATTCCGGCCGCGCCGTGCTCACTAAGCCCGCCGTGTACGGCAGAAAATACAGCGCTCCGGACAGCCCGATCTCCTTGTGCGCCTGCCATGTTTCTTCTATCCACGCTTGCAGTTTGCCCATGTATTCCCTGGCCACATCCCGCCGATTATTCAGCAGATATCCCAGCAATTCATAATTCTGAAATTCTCCCAAAATACAGGGCCGCCCGCCCCATTTTCTTTGCCAGTCCCGCAGCTGCTCTAAAGAGGCATAATGCCAATTGACAATCTCTATTTCCGGATATGATTGAACATAGCCTCCGTTGGCAATAGCGTGATATGTAACAGGCCGTGTGGGATCTTCCTGTTTAATCGCCTGGCCGAATGCAAAAAAGCGTCGCAGCATATGCTCGGGCCGTACGGGCGCAATGAATGTTTCATTTTCCACGGACCATAAGACAACGCTGGGATGATTGAAACGCTTGCGCACAAGATGCTGATAATAGCCTGTGACATTTTCCGTCCATACAGGATCATCCCAATCCTCGCGTCCGATAATATCCGGAATCCCATATACGCCCCAATACGGCGCTTCCAGCTCATTAAGCATTCCCAGCTCATCGGCGACAGCCAGCAAATCTCCGCCCACATCCCCCTGCCTGTGCCAGCGCTCAATATTCACATTCATCCCGCGCTCTAAGCCATAAAAACGCAACGCCCACCAGCGATTTCCATGAGGCAATTTGCTTTCTTGCAGATACCAGCTGCCTCCTCCTTGCAGCGGCAATCGCTGGCCATTGAGCCAAAATTGCCCTTTTTCGATCCAGAATTCCCGAAAGCCAAAGCGATCGTAGCGCACATCTATGGGCTCCCCTTGCCCTTCTACATACAGTCGCGTGCGCAAAATATACAGATTCTGTGGCTCTCCATAGACGCCCCCGATGCCCCATAACTTCGGATGGGCCCACGCTTTTTGCGTCATCAGCCACACAGGCTCTGCTGCAAGCTTTGCCTTCCGTTCCGGCAGCCGCAACACTATTTGCCCGTCCTCCGTCAATACTTCTTGGCGAAGGAGAATAGCACAATGTGGCTTTGTTTTGGCACGCGCCGGCAGCGCCTGCAGGCGTGTCCGCACACGAAGCATATGCTGACGCACTGAAGGCATAATCAGCACTTCTTCTGTCCACACGGGCGCCCGTGACTCTAAGGACACATCCTGCCAGATGCCCAGAAAATGCCCGCCCCACAAATCAGACACAACATAATGATTGGGCTCGGCCAGCCAGCCTTCGTATTTCCGAATTTGCAGCCACGAGGATTTCTGCAATGCTTCAGCAAAGCCCGCCCGGATGCTGATTAGCGGCGAGGGGGAAAGCGCTGTGTAGGATGTGTCATATAGATAGCACAAAAGCTCCGCCTCTGCCCCTGGCTGCACATACGGCGTAATCTCAAATTCAAATCGATCAAAGCCGCCGATATGTCGGCCTACAAACACGCCATTCACATAAGCCTCGCAAAGATGAAACACGGCGTCAAAACATAAAAAAATAGCGCCCCCAGCCATTTCTTTCGGCACTGTAAAGCGTGTCCGCAGCCACACGCTATTTTTTCGGGGCGGCCAATAATGCCCCTCTGTCACAAAATGCCCCATCGCCTGCTTCAAATCCCCATGGGGCACAGGCACAGGAAGCCAGCCCCCTTGCGGCGGCGCTTCTGCTGTGCCCTCCAGACTCAGCTCCCACACGCCGTTCAGCAGCACTTTTTGCCGCGGATGAGGCTTCAGAGGAGGAACAAAAGCCTTCGCCACAGCACGCGAGGGCTCTTTCGGGGCTCTTTGTCGTTTTTCTTCCGCCTGGGCTAAAAACTCTGCGGCTCGCCAGCAATATGTCGCCAACCTTTCTAAGGCCTCTTCTGTCCGGGGCGTACGGAGGCGTTCCGCCGCCTGCAAATATCGCTGTGCGACGCTGCGGGCATATTCGGCCTCCCGGCCCGCAAAATCTTGGGCCGGAAGCAGACGCAATTTTGCCTCGCGAATCCACAGCTCCTGGCGTTTTCGGGCTAAAGCGGGCCCCAGGAGACGGACATTGGCTTCTTCCGCGCGCTTAACGCTCTCATGCAAATTTTTTAGGATTTCAGATAAAGCCTGAAGGGCTTCTGCCTGTTGTGGCCCGTCCAGCCTTTTTTCGGAAGCCCGGAGCAGCGCCTTTTGAAAGCGTGTGAATTGGCGGCAGGGCTCCTGCCATTCGCGCTGCATCTGTTCACATATCTTTTGCAAATCCGGGAATATTTCCCCCACGCGCTGCCTCAGCAAACGATAATCTTCAAGCTGAAAATGAAGCACGCGCAAAAGCTCCCGTAAAGCCGGCCGCGGCTGCACCGCGGCCGGCACTAGCAGGCACAGCGACACATATGCATACGGCTCTGTGCAGCTCAGCGTCAGGCGCTGGCCCGGCTGCAGCTGTAAAGGATGCGCTGAGCGCAGCCATCCTATATCATGGCCCCAGCCCCCCTGCGCGCTATGAAAGACACGCAGCGGCGGGAATTCCGCTTCTAATTGCATTTCTATCGGACGTCCCTGCAGCTCCCCAATATATGCATGGAGATATTCGTATCCCAATTGATGCCCTGTCCGCACGAGAAAATACACATAAAAGGAGCCCTGTATATTTCCCGCCAGCCTCCATTCTAATTTCCCTTCTTGCGGCACGCCGGCGGACGGATAGCCCCCATATTGCGCACGCGCCATCTCGGGCGAACATGTCGTCACAGCCTGCGCTTGTCCCGCCCTGTTGACAATGTGCGCCCACGCGGGCAATAGCGGCACAGCGATATATTCTCCCGGCGCGCCTTTCGGCTGTGGCGAAAGCGAAAGCGCCTGCCCCCATACGATGTTCGCTAATGCCAGAGCAAAAGCCACAAATCCTATCATGCTGTCCTTCATTCCTCGCATTCAAGAGCTAAAAGGAAATTGGGCTGACAATCCTGTATATCCAATCAGTCTATTCAAATGTCACATCCATTGTGACATACAATGCGGGCAAAGCGCCGCCTGTAATGACAGCCCGAAAGAGCACAGGATAGCCCTGAGGCGTGAATTTGCTGGTGCCGGGGCCCAGCGTCACTAACGCCGCCCACTGCCGGCCGTCCTTATCCCCCACAGGCCAGAGCTGCACGGACGGCTCGCGATTGATAAGCAAGGGCTCATGGCCAGCTCCGCCCAATGTCTCCACGACAACATCCTGGGCTGGCTTTTCCAGATACACACGATACAGCAATGTATCGCCGGCTTTCAAAGCCGGCGGCACAGGCGAGCCGTCCGCCATTGTGATAATCAGCCCGTTTGTGGGACGGCGGACTAGCTGCAAAAAATCAAATGTAAAGCGGGGCCCCTGTCGCACACTGCCATCTTCATTCCGTCCCGAGCCTGCCACAAACACAGACACAAACGCCCGTTTTAGTGTCCCTTGGCGAAATTGCTCATGCAGATAATGCGTATCTACTGTATATAGCCCCGGCAGCCGCGTGTGGACAGCCGTTCGTACTGGCAGTTTGCCCGAGCCGTCATTTAAGCTTATATTCGTCCAGCGATAGCCCTCGCCCTCAATGGCCCGGAGGCTGGCCTGAAAATAACGAAATTCCGGATTATAGGGGAAAAAATGCGTCATTCCTGCATAGCCTTCCGGAGCCTGAGAAGCCAGCACAATCCCCCCTTCGGGCAGCGGCAGTGCCAGCAATTTTTCCGCATTCAGCACCCATTTTGTATCTCTTTCATCCCAATAATAGCGCGGCGCTGTCTCAAAGGGCTGAAAAGCTTCTTTCCAGAGTACAGGCTCGCCCTGTGTTTCAGAGGGCGGCGGCGTGAACACAAGAGGAGGCGCGCCTGTTTCTACAGCTTTTACAGGCGTTGGTGGCTCCGCCCCGGGCTGCTCATAGGCTTCGATTTCCCGCACAATGGCGTTTTTAGTGCCCTCGCCTCCGCGGACCGCTAAGGCAGTGAGCCGCAACTTCAAAGTGGGAATGGGCGGCTGGAAATGATGTTCCGCCACTTCGCGGGCATTCCCCCGTATTTCCGCCACTACAATCCGTCCCTCGGGCCCCTGAAATTGGAGGTCGTAATCCCGCAAATTCGGCGTATACAGGACAACACGGCCAATGTTTTTGGCTTCCGGCAAGGCGATTTCCAGCCAGGCCGGCTTGTCTGTATGCGAAAGATGCCAGCCCAAATCATCTGTGAGGCCATTGCAGGCGTAATAATAGTATTGATGGAACCACGGAGCATAATATCCTTCGGAAGCCCGTGCCCGAATGCCCCGCGCATAATGCAAAAGATTGCCCGGCTTGGCGCTGGCGGCTTTCCGTTCCGCCAGCTCTTTTTCTATCTCCTGCATTGTGGGCAATTGAGCCGCCTGGGGATTTGTCGTGTAAATGCGCGCCTCTCCTGGAGCAAAGCGATCCGTGAAGCTGCCTTTTGTCACAGGCACAATGCGCCCTTCACTGACAACATAAAGTTGTTTTGCTGGCGCCAGCGCAGGGCAGGAAATCTTGACGCGGCGTGTGCCAGGCTTATGATTCGCCACGATGAGATAGATATGAGCGCCCCCTCTGCCCGCCCATGTAATCATTTCCGCATCCGCTTCCGCCAGGGGCTTTTCCAGAGGATTGGCTAAGGCCGGCTCCAGCAGCCGCACTTCGCGCCAGATATGAGGCAGCCCGTAACGCAGCTCAATCTCCGGCATAAAGAATGCCGATGTATAGCCGGTGAAGCCGCGGCAGCCATACGCCAGAGCCTGCAAATATTGCATGCGCATTGTCCGATACGAATAGGGCGGAGCTGTGCCCCAGGCCGTCATAAAATGCGCCTGGCCGCTGGAATGCCAGGGCGTCATCATAATCGTCTGGCCCCGCCGCAGCACTTCCTGACAACGCTTCATGAAATTCGGCACATATTCCGGCTCGGGCGAATAAGGATCAGGATTGAGAATGTCACAGGCCCGATAGCCATGTGTCACAATGCCATCCAGAGTGTCATTCGTGATGAACACAGGATGATATGGATCCAGCTCTTGCATACGCTGATAAATGGCTTCCAGATAGGCGGAACGTGCATTGTTGATTTCGGGCTCATCCGCCAGATAATAGCCCAGCAGCCCGGGCTCATTTTTCACGCAATCCACAAGCTGCTTAAGATAGCTGATAAACTCTTCGCTGGGCGCATCCTGCTTTGTAATCTCCTGATGTAAAGTGATTTGCGGATTGCGCCACCAGCTAAAAGTATGATACAGACGCCCCGGCTCAATGCTCACAATGGAATACACGCCCCGGGCAAAAGCCTCCCGCACGGGCTTTGGATCCGGGCCTATCAGCACAACGGGCGTCTGGACATTTTGCAGGGCGACAACATCCGGCCGGGGATCCTCTGTGGGGATGCTGCCGTACCAGCCAATGAAAATCTTGGGCTGGCCATTGACCAGGATGTTGCCTTTTTCGTCTATCCGCACTTCGCTGCCCTGGGCGGGGGGCAATTTGCGGATTGTAGTGGCGATTTCGTGGATTGTTTGCCCCGTGGCATTAAGCGCGCGCGCCCGCAATGTATATATGCCCTGAGGGAGTCGGGCCGCCTCGAGCTTCAACGGCGCCCCCCATTGGCCTTTAGCGGCTTTGCCCTCCCGGATAATCTGCCCGGCGGCATTCAACAGGCTATACTGAATCTGCGCGCTCTGGGCTGCCACATCCGGAGCCAGCGTCACGCGGAAGATAATCTCAGACACATTCTGGGTCGCATAAATATTTTGCCGATAATTAGGCTGAATGATGTCCAGCGACAGGGGCCGATATTCTGTATCCAGATGTTTGACGGCGATTTTGAGGGGCTGCTTCGTGTCTGCGTCCAGGATATTGAATTGTATCACAGCCTGCCGGGGGCTGCCCGCAAGCATAACAGGAGGCAGCGCAAAAAGTGCTGTGGCGCCCGCCGCTAAATCTTGTGGCTCGCTTTGCACAGCCGCCTCCGGGCGCAAAAAGGGATGAGCGGAGAGCAATATCCGACGGCTTTGCGCTGTGTTGTTCGTGATGTTTGTCTTCAAGGACAGCTGATGCCGTCCGCTGCCGTCGCCGCTGATTGTGATTTGGGGCGCCGCGATATTCCAGGCAAAACGCCGAAAATCCGCCTTCAGCCCTGTCAGCTTGCCAAACAAGCGCGGGGCATGGAAATTGCCCTTTAAGGGACTCCAGGTGGACAGCTCCTGGGCGCCGCCAGCATAACGCTCCCGTGTCACATTAAAAAGCCATTCCGGCGGCGCGCTTTCGCGAATATCCAGCCCTGCAAAAGCAATCCGCGCTTCGACGCGCCATTTTTGCGCCGCCGGATCCAGGGCCGTGCCCACTTGCAAGGGGAATTCCCACAGCTTGGCGTGCACGAGGCCATAATCCGCCCCAAAATCATCAAAATAGGCTCCTTTGGAATTAATGACAAAATGATAATAATAGCGCCCATCGCTGCTGGGAGCGAGGAATATCTCTACACAGTCATCCTGATAAACATCCTGATCATGTTCCGTATAACGAGCGACGATCTTGTCCAGCTGCGGCTCATCGCATTCTATGCCCACATATAAGGCCTCTTCGTCAAAAAGCACTTTAAAGCGTGTTTGCACAGCCGCGGGGGGATTTTGCCCTTCCACAGCTGCGCTGGCGGAGACAAAATCGCCGTGCCAGGGGGCTTGTTGCCAGGCGGGCTCCTCCAATTTGCCGTCCAGTTGTATCTCGCCTTGACGCCGAATAGCTATTGCGGTTGGCGCCGCCAGGACAACGCTGCTGAAAATGAACACAAGAGCCCAAAAAGCCCATTTACGCATGGCACGCCTCCTGTTTGTTTATGAGGAAGAAAAAACACAAAGGAAATTTCTTTTGGGCATGGCTTCTCTCCTTTTCTCAGTTGGCTCAGTGGCGGCGTTTTGCGGGGAAAAGGCCTTTTTCCGGGAGATCCTGCCAAGCAGGAAAAAAAATCACGGCGGCGAAGGGACAAGCAGTAGCTTGTGAACAGAGACGAAAAACGAATAACAATCGCGCCGGCATTGTCAAAACAAGCTATTTGCTAAAAGGAGATGAGGCGTGATGAAATTCAGGCTCCTTTGGCTTATATGGGGGGTGGCGTGGCCCGCGCTAATATGTGCCCAGGAGGCGAAAATGGATCCCAGAATTGCCTATGCTCCAGATGTTGTGGGCGTGGAACGTTTATTTATGATTGCGATTAAAGTGCCGCCCGAGGCGCCTCAATTAGAGGTTTCTGTGCCGCCGGAAGTCAAGCTGCTGGATCAAACGCCGCTTCCCACAAAGGCGGAAGTGCGTCGCTATTATTTTCGTTCAGTGAAGCCCGGCGAAAATGTCCAGATCGTATTTGCGCATCCCCAAGGCCCTGTAACCGTCACTTTAACGATATGGTCGTTTGCGGATTTGTGTGCGTTTCGCACGCTCAAGGGGATCCAGTTGCCCCGCCGCTGGCCGCTCGGCGAGCGTCTGCCCGAATTGAAAGAGAAACAGACGCTGACGACAGAAGCGCAAATAGAAGCCGCGCGCAAATCCGGCGCCCGCGCTGAAGAATGGCTGCAGATGTCTGATGACGATATCTGGAATATGCAGCCCGATTCTACAATTCCGCGGTGGCACTGGGTCAACATTCAGTACGGCTGCCCTGTTCATGGCCCCGAAATTTACAAGGGAAGAGCTTATTATCCGTGGATAAAGGAGGCCTCGTATCCCTATAAATGGAAGATTGAATGTCCTGTGGGCCATGAGCTGTATCCCTCTAATAATTTTGGCCAGGATGATTTCACAAGCGGCCCTTATCCGGATGACGGCATCGGCGGCGGCTATGTGGCTCCCGATGGCAAGCATTATGGCTTCATTGCGGAGCTATGTCAGCTGTATTGTCATCGGATGCTGTCTGTGGCGCCGGCGTGTGCGCGCGCGTATCTGGCGACAGGCGATTTGCGCTATGTCCATAAGGCGCTGGTGGCTTTATGCCGGCTGGCCGTGGAATATGCTTATCTGGCCACAATGACGCAGCATCGGCATCGTAACACAGTGGCGCAAGTGGAGCGCTTCGGCCAGGGCCGTTTTGATGAAGGGCCTATTTTGGGCGCCACAGGCCTCACCGTGTATTCCATTGATCAGCCCTCCTATCAGGTCCGGCACGCCGAAGCTTATGATCAGATTTTTGAGGCCATTGATAAGGACACGGAGATTATCACTTTTTTGCAAAAGAAAGGCTTTCCGGTCCAGACAGGAGAAGATGTGCGCCGCTTTATCGAGGAAAATTTAATGGCGACATGGATGCAGGCGGCAATGGACGGGGCCACCAATTCCAATGAGCCCCATCATCAATGGGGCTTGGCGAAAATGGCGGAATGTTTGAATTACAAGCGGGGCAACGAATTTTTCGATTGGCTCTATGATGGGGCCGGAAAAATGCGCGTATTCGTCCCCAATGATTATTTCCGCGACGGCGCGCCCTATGAATCCACAGGCGGCTACAATTCCATGCATGTCGAAGCCTTAGGCCCCATTGTGGATGCGATTGAACATCTCAAGCAATTACGGCCGGAAGTCTATCCCGATGACAAATATCCTTCGCTGAGCAAATCGCGCCGCTATCGGAATATCTTTGATTTTTGTATGGATACAGTGTTGATTGATCGCACATATCCGCTGATTGGCGACACGGGCAGCTGGCCGCGCTATGAAAAGCTCAGCAAAATCACATATCACAGTGCCAGCGACGCGGCTTTTGAGCATGCGTACAGACTATTTAAGGAGCCGAAATTTGCCTGGGCGCTGGCCAAGAAAAAGAGCTGGCGCCCTTCTATTGATTTTCCCTATACGCGAGAAGAAATCGAAAAAGAAGCCGCCAAATGGCCTGACAATTGGAATGACGCGAGCAGTTTGCACGATGGCTATGGCATCGCCATTTTGCGAGACGGCCAGGGGGATCACAAGCGAGCGTTGTGGATGATGTATGGCCGGGCGCGGAGCCACACGCAAGACGACATTCTGGATATTGGCCTGGCGGCGCATCAGGGCGTGATCTTGCAGCATATGGGCTATCCGCGGAATTGGGGCTATTGGGAATATTCCTGGAGCAGCCATCATGTGGCGCGGCAATTTCCATATTTGCCGCTCGTGGCGCAGGCACAGCTCTTTGCGGATGCCGGCGTGGCGCAAGTCTTTGAAGCCCGCGCCCGCGCTCATAATGAATACAACAACGAGGGCGTCAAAGCCGAAGAGCCGGCCGATTACTGGCAGCGGCGGATGCTGGCGCTTGTGCATGTTTCGGCGGATCAATTTTATTGTGTGGATTTCTATCGCCTTTGCGGAGGAAAGGATCACTGGTGGGCGTTTTTCTGCCAGGAGGGCGAATTCCGCACAGACGGGCTGCGCCTGACAAAACAGCCCACAGGGACGCTGGCAGGGCCCGATGTGAATTACGGCGATCCGGAATGGCTCAAAGCCCACGGCTGCAGCTATGGCACATACGGCTGGAGGGGCCTCCATTTTGTCTTCCCCCATCTTTATAATGTGGAAAAAGGGCGCAGCGATGGCGGCTGGACGGCGCAGTGGAAGCTGGCTACAGGCGAGGGGCTGCAATTCCGCCTGCATGTTGTCTCGTGTCCGGAGATGGAAGTCAACATAACAGATGGGACATCGCCGGCGGGCGGGAAGCCCTATGAGATGAAATGGATCATGCTGCACAAGCAAGCCCCCGAGCGCGCCCAAAGCGAAATCTACACGCTGATGGAAACATATTACGACAGGCCCGTTATCCAAAACGCGGCCAAGCTGCCCCTGAGCGGCGAGGACGAAAGCGGCTTTGCGCCAGCAGGCTGTGTTGTCCATTTGCCCGGGCGGACGGATTATCTTATGGCTTCAGCAGATCCGACAATCCTGCGCACAGCGCCGGGAGGCCTTCGCTTTGCGGGACGCTTTGGCCTCTATGCGGAAGAAAATGGCCAGCCCGCGGCGATCAGCCTTGTCGGCGGGACCGAAATCTTTAAGGGGCCCTTCGGCGTGAAAATCGCGCAGCCGGAATTTCGGGGCAAGATTGTTAAAGTGGATCGCGCCCACGAGACAATTATTGTATCGCCTGCCCCGCCCGTCGTGGAGGCCATTGTGGGCCAATATGTGTTTCTTGTGAATAATAAGCGCCGCCTTGCCTATAAAGTGACAGCTGCCCGGGCCGTGCCGGAGGGCGTAGCGCTGACATTGAATATGGACTCGTGCATTGGCACAGGGCGCGTCACAGGCGCGGCAGATTATCTTGTCAAAACAAATACGCCCTTTACTTTGCAGCATTTCGCGTATTATGAGGGCGCCCGGATTGTCAATGAGCGAAGCGGGGCTGAATATCGCATCAATGAAATGCGCAGCCAATTCGGGGCGATGATTGATCGCGAACAACATCCGGAAGCCAATGCGGAAAAGCTCGCCGCCCAATTCCCGAAAGATTCCTGGTTTGAAATTTATGATTATGGCGTCGGCGATGAAATTGTGTGGCCTTATGCGGTGAGCGTACGACGCATGGGGCCTGGCATTTATCAAGTCAAGGCGCCTGTGCCTGTGGAATTGCATCTGCCCAAATAGCTGAGCGAGTCTGCCTTCGCCCCATCACGATGAGAGGCTTGCAGATAATTATCTTGCGGCCAGGAGAGGGGAAAAATTAGCTTGAGGCCAAAGAAAAGATAGAAGGAGGACAAAATGAGTGCTGAACATAGGAAGCCCTTAATTGTGGGCTTACAAGCCAGTCCCCGCAAAGAGGGCAATAGCGCGCTGCTCTTGCACGCCGCTTTGCAAGGAGCGGAGGCGGCCGGCGCCCAAATCGTTGTTTTTCATTTAAATGAAATGTCCATTCGTCCCTGTCAGGCGTGCGGCGGCTGCTATGACACAGGACGCTGCGTGTTGCAAGACGATATGAGGCCCATTTATGAGGCGCTGGACAATATGGACGCGCTTATAGTGGCCACGCCTGTATTTTTTGGCGGCGTGCCCGCACAATTAAAAGCGGTGATAGATCGCTGTCAGCCCTATTGGGCGCGCAAATATCGCCTGAAGCAGCCTGTGGCCGCGGATAATCGGCGGCGGGATTTGCTCTTGCTTTCTGTCGCGGGCCAGCAGAAAGCCGATCAGATAGAAGGCCTGCGGCTCAATATTCGCTATTTTCATGATGTGCTGACGCAGGATGGCGAACGCATAGAATTGATTTTCCCGAAAGTGGAACAGGCAGGCGAAATCGGCGAACATTGGGAAGCGCTGACACAAGCCCGCGAAGCGGGCGCGCGACTTGTTTATTAGCTCTTAGTTTTCCAGCTAGAGGCTAATCGCTAAGCGAGAGCCAGCCCCTGTGTGGGCGTAAAATCACGCCCATGTTGACATAAAACATAAAAGAGATGTTGTGCTCCAAGCTTCGAAGAGCTGTCTGTTTGTTGCCATTTTTCCAACGGCTTGCCCGAGGCGTAATGTGCTGGGGCCCACACTGTCAAAGATCAGCACTCAGTGCAATAGAAAAATTGGGCTTGAGCGATGGCTAACGCAACAGCTCCTCTTCATTGCCATACTGATCGCGTAAAATCCCGTCATCTGGGCTGGGCTGTGCTTGTGACGCTGGGCATTTTGGCCGCGGAAACGCTGGGGGCCTGGCTGAGCGGCAGCCTGGCACTGCTATCGGATGCAGCGCATGTGCTGGCGGATTTGCTTTCCTTGTTGTTAAGCTGGATTGCCCTGCGCATGGCTTGTCGTATGCCTACACAGACGCGCACCTTTGGGCTGCATCGTCTGGAGATTTTAGCCGCGCTGGCCAACGGACTTTTGCTCGTGGGCATGGCGTTGTGGATTTGGCAAGAGGCGTGGCAGCGCTTTTGGGCTCCGCCAGAAATCAAAACGGATATTATGCTCATGATTGCTGTCCTGGGCTTAATAGGCAATGGAATTGTGGCGACGCGGCTTGCGAGCCATCAGCAGGATTTAAATGTGCGGAGCGCCTATTGGCATGTGCTCGGGGATATGCTGGCATCTATAGGCGTTTTAGCGGCCGCTATCATTATGGCGACAACACAATGGCGGCAAGCAGATGCTGTGCTTTCGGCGGCGATTGGGGGGCTGATTCTATTCGGCGCCGGACGCGTTTTGCTGGAGGGAGGACATCTTTTGCTATTAGGCGTGCCGCGCCATTTAAATGTGCTGGAAATTGTGGCAGCAATGCGCCAGATTCCCGATGTTCTCGATGTGCACAATGTGCGTCTGTGGGCGCCGTGTTCTAATGTTGTTGTGTTGAATGCCCATGTCGTTGTGAGCGCGCGCACAGAAGAGCAGCGCCGACATGTGCGTCAGGCGTTGCGGGAGATGCTGGCGGAACGTTTTGGGATTACGGAGACGACTTTTGAGCTGGAGGAGGGAGCTTGTAGCGTTTCCGCCGAGCTCATAGCCCCCTTGCCTCATTCCTCCTCTTCTCCTCCATTGACACAATAGCAGCAGCATTAGAAAGCTCAGCGAAGCAATGAGCAGGAGCGGCTGCTGAATGCAGCGCCAATTCTTAGCCTTTTGCCTTCGGATCGCTGTCAGGGCTTACGGGGCTTGAGCTGGCCGCGCTCAATCATATCCAGCAAAGGATTGTCCTCAATATCCAGCGGCAAGGGCACGATTCCGCGACGACGCACAGACTCCCAGCAGGCAAATATCAGCTCTGTGGCGCGTAAGGCATTGCGGGCGTTCATCATACATTCTCGTCCTGTTTTGAAACATTCCACAACATCGGCAATGCAGCGCTCAATAAAATTCGGGCCATGACAGTTTTCTCCGCCCACATCCACAGGCTCCCAATCTTGGCCTCGGCGCCACACACGCAACACAGGCGCGCCTTCGCGGCCAATCTCAATAATCCCCTCGCTGCCCACAATACGATGGTGACAGCCTACGGCGCCGCTGGCCTCTCCCGTTGCCGCCACGCCGAATACGCCGTTGTCATATTGCCACACAGCCAGAGCGCTGTTTTCATTGTGTGTGCCAAAAATCAAATTTTCCACGCTATAATCCAGGCCGCATAGCGCCCAGCGGCTGGAGCGCTCGCCATTAAACCAATTAGCCAGATCAAAATTATGGGAGCCGTAATCGTACAGATTGCCCACGCCAAATTCAATTCGCTGCAGCTCGCCAATCACGCCTTCGTCTATCATTTGCTTCGCGAAGGCAAAAGGCTTGCCATAACGGCGTTGATGATTGAATGTCAGCTTTGTGCCTGTTTTTTCACAGATTTCTACACAGGCTTTCGCATCGCCAAATGTATAGGCCATCGGCTT
>CAZUOJ010000004.1:0-81726 GCA_964622325.1 uncultured Armatimonadia bacterium | reverse complement strand
GCTTCCATGATCCCAAAAGACATGAAGTTTATGGCCTGGGCCGCGGGCTTATTTTCGGCCCATATCCTCGCGCCGAAGTTATGTGGAAATTGCGCGAATTAGCCAGCGAATTATTTGGCATTCGACAATGCCGCAAAGCCATCAATCCTCAGCGTCCCACACGTCCCTGTCTGAATTATCATATTAAGCGCTGCGTGGGGCCCTGTAAAGGAGATGTTACGCCAGAGGAATATAACAAAATTGTAGAGCAAGTCGTCATGTTGCTGGAGGGGCGCATTGAGGAAGTGCGACGGCAATTTCACGCGCGGATGGAAAAAGCCGCTGCGGAGCTGGATTTTGAGCGAGCTGCTGTATATCGGGACAAAATAAAAGCTTTAGAAGCAGGCGCTCAGGATCAGCTTGTCAATGCGGCCGCCGAACGGGATCAGGATGTCTTGGGCGTGGCGCAAGAGGGCGATTGGGCTGTTGTGGAGCTATTTCCCGTACGCGCCGGCCGATTGCTAGATCCTCAGCATTTTAGCTTTACACATACGCGCGGGCGGCTGCCGGCGGAAATTATTGAAGCCGCCTTATCCATTCATTATAGCCAGAATGCGCTGCCGCCACGGCAAATCCTGTTGCCCGAGCCTCTGCCTGAGGCGGCGGAATGGGAGCAAATGTTTGCCGAATTGCGCGGAAGCGCTGTCAAGCTTTTAGTGCCCCAGCGCGGCGAAAAACGAAAGCTTGTGGAGCTGGCGGCGAAAAACGCCCAAATCAAATTGCTGCAATTCATGCAAGAGCGCAGCCGTAAAAAACAAGAAAGCATGGCGGCATTAAATGATCTGGCAGAAGCGCTGCAGATGTCCAGGAGGCCCGCTCGTATTGAATGCTATGATATATCCAATATTCAGGGCCAGGAAGCTGTCGGCTCTATGATTGTATTTACAGATGGCTTGCCTGATAAGCGTTATTATCGGCGTTTCAAAATTCGTGTGGAGGGCAAGCCTGATGATTATGCGATGCTGGCGGAGATTGTGCGGCGGCGGCTGAAGCGTGGCCTCGGGGGGGATGAAAAATTCTTGCCGCTGCCAGATTTGTTGCTTGTGGACGGAGGCAAGGGACAAGTGGGCGCGATTGCCCGTGTGCTGGATGAAGAGAATATGTCTCAATCGATTGTGCTGGCGGGCTTAGCCAAGCGAGACGAAGCTGTGTATGTGCCCGGGCGCTCGGAGCCCGTCAATATGGAAGAACATCCTCGCGGATGGTTTTTGCTCCAGCGTGTCCGCGATGAAGCCCATCGTTTTGCTCACACATATCATGAGGGCTTGCGCCGTACGAAAATTGTGCGTTCGCAGCTGGACAATGTGCCGGGCATTGGGCCGGCACGGCGTGCTGCTCTATTGCGTGCTTTCCCGTCCCTACAGGCAATGAGCGAGGCTTCCATTGAAGAATTAGCAGCTGTTCCGGGAATGAATCGCAAAGCAGCAGAGAATTTGCATCATTTCCTGTTACAAGCGCAGAAAACAGAAGAAGCTTTTTATACGGACAACGTTTCCGCCTTCTCAGATGAAGAAGGCGAATAAAGACAAGCCTTTGGCTTGGAAAATAAAATCCCTTATTTTAACGATGGCTTTCCCATATAATAGCTTGCATTTGCAAAAGCCTGTCTTTTTTTCATTATGAAGCAGGAAGGCAAAGCAATAGGGGGAAAGATAATTTTATTCATAAAATAAAAAATAATTGAGGAAAAAGATGTTACAAAAAATCTGTATCACAGGGCTATTAATGTTCTGTTTAGGCTGGGCTGGGGCAAACACAAATATCTATCCTGATCCTTCTTTTGAGGGGAGCGGGGAGGAGGGACAGGCTCGCAGCGGCAAACGCGCCGCACATTTGGCTGTGCAAGCGCGCAATCATTGGGCGGCCATTGGCGGGGCCTTAGAAGTGGAGCCTTTTGCGCGTTACAAAGTGACAGTATGGGCGAAGGCGCGTGTCGGCAAAGGCAATTTTTATGCTCCTTATTGCTATGGCTGGGATAGCTACGAATGGGCATTTGTCGCCAGTCGGCCAATTTATTCCACGCCGGATTGGATTAAGCAAGAAGTTACATTTGTCAGTCCCGACAAGACATTTTATGTGCATCCGCTGGCATATATTGATGCTGAAGACAGCGAGGGCTGGGCGGATGATATTATTGTGGAAAAAATCGCAGAGCCTGAGGCTGTCATGGCCGAAATTGAGGCCAAAAAGCAGCGCAGCCCGGATGAAATTCGATTATTAGGGCGCTGGCATGTGCGGCAGGGAAATTTGGCCGCGGCGATCAAGCTTATGGAACACACAGAGGGGCTGCTCCACGCAGATTTGGCGACAGTGATTGCCCGCGCCATAAAGGATCCGCAGCAGCGGCGGCCGTATGTTATGCAAGTTGTGGCTCATGGGGGGCCGACATATCATGAGGGAATGAAAACATTCCAGGAGCTGACAGCAGGGCTGGAGAAGGAACGCCTCGCCATAGCTGTGGAGGCTGTGCGTATGCGCCCCCAGGATGAGCGCACAGGCCGTGCTGCTGCCCTTATTTTAACGCAAGCGGTGACAGCAGAGCCGCTATGCACAGTCCGAGAGGGCCTTGCGCATATTCAACAGATTCAGGCTGCGCTGCAGGACGCCCTGCAAGTGCTGCCTCCGCAATCGCCGGCGGCCAGGGAATTGCAGAAGGCGGCGCAAAAGTTGGAAGAGCAAAAAATAATCTTTGAAAATCGCCAAAAGGAATTAGGCCGCTGTCGGATTGTTCTGAATGGCCAGCTGCTCAGTCCCAAAACAGCCGCGATTATTTTGCCCGAAAATCCCACGCCCCAGGAACGCTATGCCGCGAAAGATTTGCGTTATCATTTGGAGCTCATTACAGGAAAAGAATTCCCGATTGTAAGCGAAAAGGAAGGCACGCAGGGCCTGTTTGTGGGCAAAACAAAAAAGGCCGTCGCAACGGGGATTAAATTCCGTGCTCTGGGGCTGGAGGGCTTGCATATAAAAAGCGTGGGGCCGTCGCTTATCCTGGCGGGCAATCAACGCGGCGTCTTGTATGCCACATACGAATTTCTGGAGGAATATCTGGGCTGTCGCTGGTTTGCGCCTGATTGCATGACATGGCCGCGTACCGGGACAATTAAATTAGGCGTGCTGAATCATCGCTATATTCCGCCTCTGGAATTTCGGGCGGGCGATTATCCTTGCGCCCGGCCCGGGGAATTTGCCGTCCGCCTGCGCTTAAATGGCAACAATCATCAAATGAGCTGGGAGCAGGGCGGCCGCAAGGGCGTCCATAGTCTGGCGCACACATTCGCAGCGCTTGTTCCTCCCGAAAAATACTACGCCACACATCCAGAATATTTTTCGCTGGTTAAAGGCAAGCGTCAATCTGGCTATGCCCAGCTTTGTCTGACAAATCCGGAAGTGTTGAAGCTTTGTATTGAAGGCGTTCGGAAATGGATCCAGCAATATCCGGATATGAAAGTCTTTTCCGTCTCGCAGAATGACACATTCTATCCCTGCGAATGTGAGAATTGCATGCGTGTTGTCGAGGAAGAGGGGAGCCAGGCCGGGCCTATTATCCGCTTTGTCAACGCCATTGCCGATGCGATTAAGGAGGAATATCCGGATGTAGCCATTGAGACATTGGCCTATCAATATTCCCGCAAGCCGCCCCGACATGTCAAGCCGCGCCCAAATGTCATCGTGTGTTTGTGCAGCATTGAATGTTGTTTTATCCATCCATTGGGCGAAGATCCTTTCAACAAAAGCTTTGCGGAAGATTTGCGGGGCTGGAGCAAAATCTGTCAGCGCCTGTGGATTTGGGATTATGTGATTAATTACGCTCATTCCATCTGCCCCTTCCCTAATCTTTATGTCCTTAAGCCCAATATCAATTTCTTCCTTGCCAATGGCGTCAAAGGCATTTACGAAGAATCCTGTTATTTTACGCCCGGCTCAGAATTGCAGGAGCTGCGCAATTACATTATCGCCAAGACATTATGGAATCCTAAATATGACACACAGAAAGCGATAAACGAATTTTGCGCCGCCTATTATGGGCCCGCGGCGCCGTATATTCTGGATTATATCAAGCTTATTCACGATTCTGTGCAGCGCGTGCCTAATTTGCATGTGCAGATTTACACACATCCCAAGCAATATGTCTTTCCAGAAGTTATTGCCCAGGCGAATCTCCTCTTTAGCCAGGCGGAGGCGGCTGTAGCCAATAATCCCGTCTTATTGCAACGCGTTCAGATAGCCCGGCTTCCCATAATGTATGCCCAAATTGTGTTGAACACATCAGGGGCTTTTGTTGAAGCCAACGGCAAGCTCGTGCAGGCTGAGGGGCAGGATATCGGCAGCTTGCTGGATCGTTTCGGAGTGATTGCCCGCGCCGCGAAAATCACACGCGTGCGCGAAGGCGGGCCGAACGCCGAGCTGGAGGCCTGGCTTGCTTCCGTGCCGCGCCAGCCTCGAGCCCTGGATATTATCAGCCTCACAAATGGACAATTAAAGATGGATGTGCTGCCGGCGTTAGGCGGCCGCATCTGGCGTCTGACATATCTGCCCGACAATCATCAGCTTTTGCGTGTCGCGGGAACGCCTCAAGCCTTATCCCCGGGCGAAGGCGGCTATGAGGAATACAGTGAGGGAGGCTATCGCTCGCCAGGATGGAGCGAAAATTATTTCGTTATCCAGCGCAGCGAACATTCCCTCACATTGCGCACAATGCTGCGCAATGGGCTGGCTTTAGAGCGCAAGCTGGAGCTCGCGCCCAATCAGCCTGTGCTCACGATTACATCCACATTGTCTAACGAAAGCCAAAAGCCTGTCTTTGCCTGTTTGCGCAGTCATCCGGAATTTGCGGTCAGCTCCACAGAAAAAGCGCTATTACGAGTGCTAAGCGCAGACGGAGAGATTCGCACAATAGCTTTAGCTAATCCTGCCAATCCTGCGGAAGAACGAGATATATGGCTGCGGGAGGCGGAGCTGCCAGCCGGGCAATGGGAGCTTGTGGATGAAGGCACAGGAATGACGATTCTCCATCGCTTCGAGCGCAGCGATGTGGCGCAGGCTTTGCTGAATCGCGCGGGACAACAATCGCGCGTCAATTTGGAATTGTTCACAAAAGAAGCCACGCTGCAGCCCGGCGAGCGTCTAACATTGCGACAAAGCTTTGAAGTTGTCAAAAAACACTAGCCATGACAGAACAGCGAAACATTACAAGCTCTCCTCTTTTGCCGACAGTTCCTTTAGGAAGGCATCGCGTCACACGCTTGATTATCGGCGGCAATCCCTTTTCGGGCGGCTCACATTTTTCGCCGGAATTAGATGCTGCTTTTGTGGATTATTACACGACGGAAAACATCAAGAAAGCCCTATTTGAGGCGGAGCGGCAAGGCCTTAATGCCGTGCAGGCACGGGCGGACAGGCATATTATGCGCGTGTTGCACGAATATTACAACGAGGGCGGCAAATTGCAGTGGATTGCCCAGACGGCTTCGGAGCTGCGTGATTTAGCGGGCAATATCCGGGCTGCCGCTGCGGCGGGCGCGATTGCCATTTATCATCATGGCACACGCACAGATGGATTGTGGCGTGAAGGCAAAATTGAGGAAGTGCGAGAGCTTTTGGCTGTGATGCGCGATTGTGGCGTCGCTGTGGGGCTGGGCACACATCGGCCAGAAATTATTGAATATTGCGAAGAGCATGATTGGGATGTGGATTTTTACATGGCGTCGTTTTATACATTGGGCATTGCGCGCCCCAAAGACGGCACATTGGGCGCTTATTTGCCCGGGGAAATTTATGACGACGCCGATCGGGAACGAATGACAAAGACAATACGGGCGACACATAAGACATGTCTCGCTTTTAAAATTTTAGCGGCCAATCGCAAATGCGCCACGCCGGAAGATGTGCGGGAAGCGTTTCGTTATGCCTTCGCGAATATCAAGCCCCAAGATGCTGTTGTCGTGGGAATGTTTCAGCGGGATATGAATCAAATCGCGATGAATGCGCACATTGTGCGCGAGCTTACAGGGGCATGCTAAGCGCAGGAAAGCAATTTATCCCTGCGCCCAATGAAACAGGCTATGCCGCTTTTCATCCTAGACGCAAAAATCGGCCTATCTGCTTTAAGCCAGAGGCCGATTTTGCTCTATTCATTTTGCACGCCCTTATGTGGCTTTTTGTCGCACATAATTGAGCATTCCGCCTGCCAGCAAAATCTCTTTTTGGCGTGCAGATAAGGATATTTGGGCGATTAGCTCCCAGCCCTGTGTCAGATTTTTTATCTGCAATTTCCCCTGCTCCAGGCTCGCATGTACATTTTCAATCCGCAGCTTATCCCCCGCTTGCAAGGCCTCATAATCCGCGCGGGAAATTTCCAGCGGGAGAATGCCAAAATTGATGAGATTGGCGCGATGGATGCGGGCAAAAGATTGCGCTAACACGGCTTGAATGCCTAAATAAAGAGGACACAAGGCCGCGTGTTCACGCGAGGAGCCCTGGCCATAATTTTCTCCGCCCACAATAGCGCCGTGCCCGCTTTGTTGGGCGCGGGCGGCAAAGCTGGGATCAATTCCTTCAAAGACATGCTGCGCAAGGGCAGGCACATTTGAGCGCAAGGGCAGATATTTGGCTCCTGCCGGCGAAATGTGATCTGTTGTGATGTTGTCGCCGACTTTCAGCAGCACTTCAAACTCTATAACATCCTCCAGCGGCCCGCGTGTGGGCACAGGCTTGATGTTGGGGCCGCGTATGATTTCCACATTTGCCCCTTCTGGCGCAGGCGGAATTATCAATGAGTCATCAATCCGGAAGCGCTGGGGCAATGTGATCCGAGGGGCAGGCCCCAGCTCGCGCGGATGAATAATTTCGCCTGCTACAGCTGCCGCTGCACATACTTCGGGCGAAGCCAAATACACATTTGCATCCTTTGTGCCGCTCCGGCCCTCAAAATTGCGATTGAACGAACGCAGCGACACGCCTCCTGAGGGCGGCGCCTGTCCCATTCCAATGCAGGGGCCGCAAGCGGTCTCCAGCACACGGGCGCCTGCAGCCAGCATATCAGCCAGCGCGCCATTCTCCGCTAACATCATCAGCACTTGCCGCGAGCCAGGCGAAATCGTCAGGCTCACATGAGGCGCCACGCGGCGTCCTTTGAGAATGGCGGCCACTTTCAGCATATCTTGCAAAGAGGAATTGGTGCAGCTGCCGATGCAGACTTGCTGCACTTTCAAGCCCGCCAATTCCTGCACAGGGACAACAGCGTCGGGGCTGTGAGGCTGCGCCGCCAGCGGCTCCAGGCCGCTCAAATCTATCTCCACAATCTCCTCATATTCTGCGTCTTCATCCGCCGCTAAAGACATGAAGACGGCTTCACGCTCCTGAGCCGCCAAAAATTCCCTTGTGCGCTCATCGGAAGGAAATAGAGAAGAAGTGGCCCCCAATTCTGCCCCCATATTGGTGATGGTCGCGCGCTCGGGCACAGATAGTGTCGTCACGCCCGGCCCAAAATATTCCACAATCCGTCCCACGCCGCCCTTTACGGTTAGCCTCCGCAGCAGCTCTAAAATTACATCCTTCGCAGCCGTCCATTCTGGCAGTTGCCCCAGCAGACGCACGCCCAGCACACGCGGGCAGGCAATATAATAAGGCATTCCTGCCATGGCCACAGCCACATCCAGCCCGCCGGCGCCAAAGCCGAGCATCCCCAGCCCCCCAGCTGTGGGCGTATGGCTGTCCGAGCCCAGCAATGTCTTGCCGGGCGCCCCAAAACGCTCCAAATGAACTTGATGGCAAATGCCATTCCCAGGACGCGAAAAATAAATCCCGTATTTGGCGGCGACTGTCTGCAAATAGATGTGATCATCCGCGCTTTCGGGCCCAATTTGCAATGTGTTATGATCCACATAAGAAACTGAAAGTTCTGTGCGTACGCGCGGCACGCCCATCGCTTCAAATTGCAAATACGCCATCGTTCCTGTCGCATCTTGTGTGAGCGTCTGATCGATGCGAATGCCAATCTCCTGGCCAGCAGAAAGCTCCCCTTCGACAAGATGACTCTGCAAAATCTTTTCCACAAGTGTTCCACGCATATCTTTGTTTCCTTCTTCTAATGACTAACGTTGTATAAGATTTGTTTGCAATCTTAAACACAACTCATTTGTTGTTAATACAAACAGCAAAATAGGCAGCTTTTAAGGCCGCCTACTGAGCTTTTCTTCATATATTACGAAATCTTGCGCACGAGCACAACAGCTTCTGCCGCAATAGCGCGCCCTGTGCCGATGGCTCCCAGCCCTTCCATTGTCTTGGCCTTATAGCTAACGGCTTCCAGGGGAAGCCCGATTATTTCGGCTGTCGTTGCCCGCATGGCGTGAATATGGGGAGCCAGTTTGGGCGCCTGGGCAATGATTGTTATATCTGTGTTGACGGGCTCCCAGCCCTCCTGACGCACGCGCTGGACGATGTGGCGCAGCAGCTCCTTGCTGTCCACATCCTGATATTGGGGATCTGTATCCGGGAAATGCTGCCCGATATCGCCCAGCGCGCAGGCGCCCAATAAGGCATCCATCAGCGCATGCAGCGCCACATCCGCATCCGAATGGCCTTGCAGCCCCCGCTCAAAGGGAATCGTAACGCCGCCTAATACAAGCTTCCGTCCCGTCGTCAGCCGATGCACATCATAGCCTTGTCCCACGCGATACAAACAGGACGAGGCTTGCAGCCAGGCCTCAGCACGCGTTAAATCTTCCGGCGTTGTGATTTTGACATTCTGGGCGTCTCCCTGACTCACATAGACAGGATGCCCCAGCCGCTCCACGAGCATAGCGTCATCCGTGGCTTTCCAGCCTTCAGCTGCCGCGCGCGTGTGCGCCTCCCAGATGAGGGAAAAGCGAAATGTCTGCGGCGTTTGGGCGGCGAATAGCCCTTCGCGCTCAATTGTGCGCACGATACAACGCTCGTGGACGCGTTTGACTGTTTCCGTTATGGGGCAGGCAGCCAGCGCCGCTCCGTATTCCCGACACACGCGCAGGCTATCACTGATAATCTCCGCGGACACAAGCGGGCGGGCGCCATCGTGAATCGCCACAATATCAGGAAGCGGGCTTTGGCTGCGCAAAGCCTTCAGGCCCTGGAAAACAGATTGCTGTCGTTCCGCGCCTCCGCCCACAATCCGCAGCGGCTTGCCGCCGGAGCAGGGCGCCAGCAGGGAGTCCGCATAGGCCACATAATCTGGCGCCACAACAACAGCTAATTCATCAATTTCTGGATGTAAAGCAAACGCCGCTACACTCCATGTCAGGAGGGGACGCCCGGCGAAGGGGACAAAAACTTTAGGAAGCGAAGCACCGAAGCGGCGGCCAGCTCCGGCGCCCACGATAAGCGCTGCAATCCGCTCCCTCACTTCCGCCCTTCCTTCGCGTTTGACTCCTCAATCGCCAGATCACAAAAAATCATCTTGCCTGCGCTTGTCTGCAAAGAGCTAGTCACAATCGCGGGCACAGTTTGGCCCAGATATTTGCTGGCCTTTTCCACAACGACCATCGTGCCATCATCCAGATAAGCCACGCCCTGCCCCGGCTCCTTGCCTTCCTTGACAATTGTGACCATAATCTCCTCGCCAGGCAAAAACACAGGCCGCATCGCGCTTGCCAATTCATTCACATTCAGCACTTTTACATTGTGGAGCTTGGCAATCTCGTTCACAGAATAATCGTTCGTAACAATACACGCGCCGACTTCCTGCGCTAACTTGACGAGTCGCACATCCACATCTTCGCCCGGCTCCACATTGGAGGGATATTCCTCGAAAATCCGCACATCGCAATTGGACAGCCGCCGCAGCCGATTGAGCACTTCCAGCCCGCGTCGGCCCCGCGCCCGCTTCAGATTATCCGGCGAATCGGCAATATGATGCAGCTCCCGCAAGATAAAGCCCGGCACGAGAATGGGCCCCTCCAGAAAGCCTGTGCTGCAGATGTCGGCAATCCGCCCGTCTATGATGATATTTGTGTCCAGCATTTTGGCGCGCACCGGCGGCTGCTCTTCTGTAACAGGCGTTCGCGTGGCGAGGCTCGGAAACACATACACAATTTGCTGTTTGGCGCTCATGACGAATCCGACGCCCAGGATTACAAACACAAGCGTCACGAAAATCCGTATCGGCAATCCCGCCGTGGAATACGCCTGCAGGGGCGTTGTCGCCAAAACGGCCACAATCAGCCCCAGCAGCACGCCAACAGCCACAGCCACTTTATCCAGAAGCGACACTGTCTCCAGCCGATTGACAAAGCGCACAAGCGCCCGAAACAAATACAGAGAAATAAGAAAGCCAATCAGCCCGCCCACAACTAGCAGCCCCACATAGAATGTCGTTTTCTGATAGGGGCCCAAATTGAGCGGCTCCAGACGCGGCTGAATGAGCGTATGAATGATCGCTCCCCCCATTACGCCCACTAATGTGACTGAAATCACAAAAAGCGACCACAAACCTCGTAATAAAGCCATTTTTGCTCCCCCTCACAGATATGAAGGCAGTGCCAGCTCGATCAGTTTTTCCCCTTTTTGCGATTTATTATACAAGACAAATTTTGCTCAGAAAAGTATCAAATTTGCCTAAAGAAAACAAAACACAACTGGAATATTATTTAATTTGTTAATGCAAGCAAGCGTTTAGTTCCCTGTAAAGAAGCTTGGCAACGAAAAGGAAAGATAAAAAGGCTGTTGCCGTAAAAAAAGAGGCTAGGACAGCAGACGTATGCGCCAAAGAGGCCAGAAAATGAGCATGGCCTTGCCCAACACATTCTCCCGCGGCACAAAAGGAGCAGCAATCAGGCGGCCATCGGCACTGGGCATCAGCCACGCGTGAGAATCATTGGAATCATTCCGATTGTCGCCCATCACGACCAGCGAGCCCGGAGGCACGATGATTTCGCCCACGAGGACACGCATTCCGTTATCATCCACTAAATGTATATTTTTCGTATCCAGCACTTGCGGCGGAAACTGATCCCGGCCAATCACTGGCCATGTATATACAGGAGGCTCCCGAAGATACGGCTCCTCCACAGGCTGCCCATTCCGCCACAGCTTTCCGCTATGGACACAGAGGCGATCGCCAGGCAATCCCACAACGCGTTTAATGAAATCCTTTTTCCCCGGATCTGCCTGTGGCGGCGCCCGAAACACGATGATTTCGCCATGACGCGGCTCGCGGAAAAAATAGATAAATTTGTTCACTAATATCCGATCCTGGATTTCCAGCGTGTGTTCCATTGACGCCGACGGAATAAAAAAAGCCTGTATCACAAAGGGCCGCAATATGCAGAAAACTAACAGCAAGGCGATAAGCGCTGAATCGATAAGCTCAATAATGGAGGCTTTGTGTTTTTTGGCGCGTTCCGTGTCAAACAAATACACTATCGCCACGATGATGCCCGCTAAAATCACAAGCATAAAGCGTGGCGATACAGGGGGCAGGGGAGAATTCAGCCAGATATGTGCCCGCCAGAGATAAATTAGCGCTGCCACGCCGGCTAACGCCCAGCTTGTCCAGCGTGGCAAGCGGACGGATTGTACATGCGTCATCCACACCCGCAAGGCGCTCGCCAGCCCGATTGCGCTGACAATCCACCACGGACTATCAAAAGCTAACATCGCGCCCCTTCTTTTCTGGCAAGCCGTAAGACCATGAATCCCATCTAGGCGAGCTCCTGAAGCCGGGCCCGCCGTGTCGCTTCTCGCTTAAGCTTTTTCCTCGTTTGTCTGTTCGCCTGGCTCCGCACCTGTTTCTGGCTCTGCGGCCGCTGCCGCCGCCTGGGCTTCAGCCTCCGCCTGTTTGGCTTTCGCTTCTGCTTCAGCTGCGGCTGCCCGGGCCGCTTCTACTTCTTTCGGCAAACGCGCCTTCTCCCGGACGCGCGCCCGCTTGCCCACGCGCTGCCGCAAATAATACAGCTTCGCCCGCCGCACATCGCCGCGCCGCACGACTTGAATACTGTCTATAACAGGCGAATGCAGCGGAAAGGTGCGTTCACAGCCCACGCCATGCGACACACGCCGCACCGTAAATTCCTCATTGATCCCTTTGCCGCGCCGGGCAATGACAATGCCTTCAAAGGCCTGAATGCGCGTCCGCTCTTGATTGCGCACTCGTTCCACAACTTTCACATTCACCCGCACTGTATCCCCTGGCCCAAATTCGGGAATATCTTGGCGTAGATATTTTTGCGTCACCGCTTCTAACAGGGACTTGGACATTCTGCAACACCTCAATCCTCCGCGGCTTGCAATTCGCGCAGCAGCCGCCAATCTTCTTCTGTTAATTCCGCGCGCGCCAGCAAATCTGGCCGCCGTTGCCATGTGCGCCGCAACGCCTCCCGTCGCCGCCACAAACGCACTTGTTCATGATGTCCGCTTAACAGCACAGCGGGCACTTGCAGCCCTCGATATTCTGCAGGCCGTGTGTACTGGGGATATTCCAGCAGCCCGCTGAAACTTTCCTCGGCTGGCGAAGCTTCGTTGCCTAACACGCCTGGAAGCAGACGCACGACCGCTTCTGTGATGGCCAGCGCAGGCAACTCTCCGCCCGTCAGCACAAAATCCCCTAATGACAATTCCTCATCCGCCAGCATCGCCACACGCTCATCCACACCCTCATAATGCCCGCACAACAGCACTAATTGGCTTTTTTGCGCCAGCTCGCGGGCTTTCTGCTGTGTGAAAATCTCGCCTTGAGGCGTCAAAAGCACAATATGTGCCTGCTCCCCTGGCGCCACCGCTTCCACGGCCTCAAAAAAGGGCTCCGGCTTTAAAATCATCCCCGGCCCGCCGCCGTAGGGATAATCATCCACCGTCCGATGCGGATCGGATGTAAAATCCCGCAAATTGTGCGCCTGAATCTGCACTAGTCCGCGCTCGCGCGCCCGCCCCACGATGCTGTAGGACAGGGCGGCCTCCACAAAATCCGGAAATATCGTGATGATGTCAATCCGCATGGAAGCCCCGGGGCGCCCGGATTGCTTCGCGCACCCGCTCTTTATTCTTCGTCAGGCTCATCTATCATGCCCGGAAGCGGCGCCACGATCATATAGCCTGCTTCCAGATTAATCTCTTTGATGACTTCCTCTGTAGCGGGCAATAGCCCACTGGGCGTTTCATAAACATCATTCGCGCCTGTGTGCCACACTTCTGTGACAGGCCCCAATTCTCGCCCCTCCACCGTGCGCACTTGCAGCCCAATAATCTGATGGATGTAATAGCTGCCTTCGGGAAGCGGCGGCACATCTTCCTCCCGCACATACAGGCCCGCTCCCCGCAGCTTTTCCGCCGCCGTGCGATCCTCAATCTCCACGAATTTCACGAGCCACAGGCCCCGCCGCGTCGGCACGGCCTGCTCCACTGTCAACAGTCCCGCGCCCTCGCCGGAGGCCAGACGCCCGAACACTTGCTTGAGCGTCTTATGCCGATTGGGAATATCTGTGAGCGGAAACACGCGCACGAGGCCCCGCAAGCCGTGCGGCCCCAGCACGCGCCCCACTTGCACATCATATTCCTCATATGTTCCGGCTGTCTGTTCCCTGTCCTGTGGAGACATCATTGGGCGTAACAATGAGCGGCGGGGAAGCAGCTTCCGCCACTTCCTCCGGCCGGCGCTGTCGAATTTCTACGACGATATTATCCTTCGTGACGATTTCTGTGCCTCCCAGCAGCACCGCCAGATCATCGCCCTCGTTGACTTCCACAAAGCTTTCGAATGTGCCCCGTATAATTTCTGTGCCGTTCTCTAATTCGGCCACCTGCGCCTTGCGCTCC
Source organism: uncultured Armatimonadia bacterium (assembly GCA_964622325.1). GTDB lineage: Bacteria > Armatimonadota > Zipacnadia > Zipacnadales > UBA11051 > JAJFUB01. The sequence goes on along the minus strand of CAZUOJ010000004.1, from coordinate 67,896 downwards.
ATTAAGGCATCATGCAATTCATTCTGTTTTTGCTTTTCCGCCTCAATTTGTTTGCGGACGGCGATGGCGCGTTGCAAATCGGTGCGCTGTAAATCCGTAATATACGCCTTCGTGGAAAAATCCAGCTGCTGCACGCGCTGTTTAATTTCATCCGCCGCCGCTTGCAATTCCTCGCTAATTTGTTTTTTCAATTCGTCTGTCACGATGGCGCGCCAGATAACTGTGCGTTTAATTTGAATGCCCATATCGCCTCCTGTGTTAATGAGCCGGCGTTTTGATATGCCCCGCGCGCATATATTTGAACGGCTGGCCTGGAAATGTTGTTTATCTTGCTGAAGAAACGATCTCCACAGTCGCCTGCTGGCGATTTTTACTCGCGGCGGCCCGCACGACGGTCCGCAACGCATTGATAATCCGCCCCTGTCGGCCAATGACACGCCCCAGATCCTGCGGCGCCACCGTCACTTCATAGACGGTCAGTCCTGGATTCTCCACTGCGCGCACGCGCACGGCGGAAGGCTCCTCCACAAGCGCCCTCACCAGATAGGAAACTAATTCTATCATGGATGGCTCCTCGTATCTCTTTTACGCCGTGTCTGTTGTGAGACGGGCGGCTTTTCCAACAGCCCCTGTGCTCGCGGACTCCCTAAGCCTCATTTGGCTTCGCCTTTTGCGCTTCTGCCTTTTGCGCGCGTTTGGCTTCCGCAAAAGCGGCCAGCACGCCCGCCCGCGACAATAACGAACGCGCCGTTTCTGTCGGCTGAGCGCCCTGCATGAGCCAGTACAGCGCTCGCTCCGTGTTGATTTGCAAAAGCGGCGGATCAAAAATCGGGCTGTATACGCCCAGATCATCCACTGTCCGCCCGTCACGCGGCGTGCGTTGTTCCGCCACGACTAAGCGAAAATAGGGCTGTTTTTTGGCCCCCATACGCTTTAAGCGAATCCGTGTCGCCAAGGCTCCTACTCCCTTCCCATTCTGCTGATGGAAACTTTTATGCTTTGTGAAAAATAATTGGCCTAAATGATTTAGGCCTCTATTATAAAAGAGATATTATTCCCCAACAAGAGCTTTTCCGCACTTAAGCGTCATTCCGGCTGAATTTAGTTCTCCTTACATCCGCCCCAGACGCAAGCCGCCGATGTTCACGCTCTTGCCCGAAGAGAGCGCTTTCATCATTTTTGCCAATTCGCGATATTGCTTGAGCAGAATATTGACATCCTGCACGGTCGTGCCGCTGCCGGCGGCAATGCGTCGTTTGCGGCTGGCGTTCAAAATATCTGGATTGCGCCGCTCCTGTTTCGTCATTGAATTGATAATGGCGTTCATCACATCTATTTCCCGCTCATCAAAATCCTCGGGCGTTAATTGTCCCATGATTTTGGAAGCGCCAGGGATGAGCTTGATGATTTGATCCAGCGGCCCCATTTTTCGCACATTGTTGAGATGTTCCCGGAAATCCTCCAGATCGAATTTCGCCGACATCAGCCGTTTTTGCAGCCGCGCCGCCTGTTCGGCGTCAATCGCTTGTTGGGCCTTTTCAATCAGCGTCAGCACATCGCCCATCCCCAAAATCCGCTGCGCCAACCGATCCGGATGGAAGACTTCCAGGCCCTCCAGCTTTTCGCCCACGCCCACAAATTTAATCGGCACGCCGGTTACGGCGCGGGCGGACAGGGCCGCTCCGCCGCGGGCATCGCCGTCGAGCTTCGTCAAAATCAGCCCATCCAGCTTCAGCCGCCGCCCAAATTCCGCCGCCACATTGACCGCTTCCTGCCCCGTCATCGCATCCAGAACAAGCAAAGTTTCGGTGTGGGCAAAGGAACGCTCAATGTCCTGGACTTCCTGCATCATCTGCTCGTCGATTTGCAGGCGTCCTGCGGTGTCTATGATGACAATATCCAGCCCGCGGCTCGCCGCATATTGGGCGCTCTCCCGGGCAATTTCTACGGGACTCGCATTCTCCTTAAAGAAAAATTCCACGCCCGCATTCACACTGATCTGCCGCAATTGCTCGACGGCCGCAGGCCGATAGATGTCCGCCGCCACTAGCAGCGGCCGATGGCCCTGCCGCAAAAACATCAGCGCTAATTTCCCGGCGGTGGTGGTTTTGCCCGAGCCCTGCAGGCCCGCCAGAATAATGATTGTGGGCGGCCTGGGGCTCAATTTGATGGGCACGGCAGCATCGCCCAGCAAATGGACAAGCTTTTGATGGACAATCCCGACGATTTGCTGGGTGGGATTGAGCCCCGACAGGATTTTTTCCCCCAGCGCCTCCTCCTGCACTTCCCGCACAAATTGCTTCACAACCTGATAATTGACATCCGCTTCCAGCAGGGCTAATTGCACTTCGCGCAGCCCGTTGCGGACATCCTTTGCGGTCAGCTTTCCGTGGCTGGAGAGGCGCCGGAAGGCATTCTGAAGCTTTTCGGTCAGTGACTCAAACATTTTTGGGCTCTGCCGGATAATATTCTCGTCCCCAAAAGGCCGCAGGCCAGCACGAAAACAACAAGCCGGATCTCACGCTGCGATCCGGCCTTCCGTATATGTGTACGGACGAACCATTTATTAGTATAGATAAGTGTCCCCTGCTTGTCAACTAAAACAAAGCCCAAACGGCAAAATTATCGCTTTTCTGGCCCCGATTATCCGCAGGCATGCGGGCAGGCCCTCGGGCAAGCCGTCGCTTCCCCAAACAGCGAGACATCTGGCGCAAGGCGCTTTCAGGAGGCGATTGTGGCGATAAAGGGCACCGAATGCCGCCAGGCCATCCCCGCCTGCGCCATAGCCGTCTGCGCCTGCAATTATCCCTCAATCTAGTGTAACGACTTTCCCCGTGCGGGCGCTTTCTTCGGCGGCTAAACACGCACGGACGGCCTCCATACTTTCCTCGGGCGTAATAATATCAGGCTTTTGGCCCTCCAGCACGCATTGGGCAAAATACATCAATTCCTCGCGCAATGCCCCCATCACGACCCCGCGGAACTTGGGCCAATAAGTCGTATCCACGGAATGCCAGCCCGTTTTGTCGCAGACCGAAAAATTCGGATGCGTCTCGTGAATATGAATCGAGCCTTCCGTGCCAATGATTTCCATCCGCTCATCAATCTGGAAAGCGGTCGTATCGGGCAAAAACCAGATATTTTCCAGAACCGCTGTGGCGCCGCTTTTCATCCGATACATCGTCCAGCCGATGTCCGGATTCCCCAAGCCCCGCACATCCGTCGTCTGGGCGTATACGCTCACGATTTTGTCGCCCGAATACCAGAGCATAATATCCGTGTCGTGCACGCCATCGCCAATGATGGGGCCTATTTTGGGCAAAACGCTGGCGCCGACCCACGCCGGAATGTTGCGCCGCGCATACATGGATACAATTTTGCCGATGCGGCCAGAGGCGACAGCCTCCTTGCCCGCCGCATAGCGCGGATTGAAGCGCACTATATGGCCCACCATAAAGGCCTTATCCGTCGCATGGGCTGCCGCCACGATTTTTTCGCAATCCTCCACCGTATGCGCCATCGGCTTTTCCAAAAACACATGCTTGCCGGCCTCCAGCGCCGCCAAGGCCGGGCCCGTGTGCTGATTGTACATCGTCGTAATGCTCACGGCTTCCAGCTCCGGATCCGCCAGCATTTCATTGTAATCCGTAAAGGCCTTCGGCGCCCGAAAGCGCTGCTGCAGCTCCTGCAAACGCGTTTCCGTGCGCGTACACAGCGAATAAATCTCCACTTGCGGAATGCCTTCTAACGCCTCCAGATGCTTTTCCCCAAACCACCCCAAGCCTATTACGCCGTATTTTATCCTGCGCATGTGTGGACGCTCCCTTCTTTTGCCTTTCTGCGTGTGGGGACTGCATTTGCCTTAAAAAAGGCTTTCTTTAGTCATAAAAAAATTCCTCCTTCGCTCCCGCAAAGCTCTCTTGATTTTGGCTTCCTCTGCCCAATCACAATATCAGAAGAAATTTGTATATGCTTGAGGCTAATCCCGTAAAGCTCGCTGATTTTCGCTTCCGTTGCACAAACGCCTGCTATAATTGCTGGATTATAAGAAGTTGCGTTGCCGTTAAGGGAGTGCTATAATTCTACTACCATTACCTGTAAAGCCCTCTTTATTCGCGGCTCCACGCCGGCGTAGCTGGCTTCATTCTGAAGAGGTGATGAGTATGCGCGTAAAGATTTTAGGCCTGTTATTCCTGGCACTGGCCATCTGGCTGGCCGGGGGCTGTGGCGGAGGTGGTGGGGGAGGAGGCGAAGAAGAGATTCCCGCGGCGCTGCAGGGCTATTGGGGGGTGGTCGGCTTTGCGGCGAATGGCAATCCTGTCGGGGCATTATTAATGGAAGTTAAAGACAATGGAGATATTGTGCTCCCTGATTTAGAAAATCAAAGCGCCCGGGGAATCATGCGTACGGCGCAGGAGCAACAGCCGGGCACGAAAATCGGCAGTGTGGACGCCGAAGGCAATTTTGAAATCCAGTTTGATAATGTACAGATTACAGGCAAATTGAACACAAATGATCAGGGTTCGGGAACCTGGACTTCGCCAGAGGAAGGCCAGGGGACGGTGCAGTGCTGGCGTGCGGCGTATGGGCAAAGCCGAGTATACAACATTATTATTCGCAATCAGCAGGGAGAGCAGATCGGCACAGGGACAATTAATGTGCAGGCGGGGGGATTGGCAACAGGAACCGTTGTTGTGAACGGCAGTACGGGTGAATTGGGGGCAGTCGTCACCGGTAACGGCACGATTGCCGGAATGATTGACGATCAGGTATTTTTTACGGGCCAGCTGACGAGCACAAGTGGCAATGGCACCTGGCGGTCCAAAGATGGCCAGCAGGGCACCTGGGTCGTGGGCTCCACCAGTCAGCCCCTCCCCAACGCCTTACAGGGATTTTGGGCTTTCATTCCCTTTGATGGCGACAATGATCCTCTGGGAATATTGCCGGTGGAAGTCCTGGCGAATGGGGATATTGTCGTGGCGGATGTCGAAGGGAACCAGGTTTCTCCAGGGCTCGTCCGCCCAGCCCAAAATCCAGGCGACAAAATTGGCGTTGTGGAAGCGGATGGCGATTTCACGCTGAGCGGCCCCAACTTCAGCGCCTCTGGCAGGCTGAAGACAGATGATACTGGCAGCGGAACTTTCACTTATGAGCAGCTCAGCGGCACCTTCAAGTGCTGGCGCGCCAACTGGCGCTATGCCCGCCAGATGGAAATCAGAGTGCGCGACCAGAATGGCAACCAATTCGCCAACGGCACAGTGAACATTGGCACGGATGGCATTGCCTATGGAACAATTGCTGCCGGCGACAACACGGTGGAGCTGCGGGGTGTCGTGACGGGCAATGGAACGCTGGCGGCCGTTGTGGAAATTGGAGATAATGAGTGGGTGTTTATCAGGGGCACTTTGACTGCCGGCGGCGCCAGTGGCACCTGGCGCACTTCGGAAAGCAATCCGCCCTACGGCAAGACAGGCACCTGGACGGCGACAAATAAGTAAATAGCGACTAGCGCCGCACGCCTGGACAAGGGGCGGCTGCACATGAATTGAGTGCCGGGGAGAGCCCCATAAAGCGGCTCTCCCCGCGCGTTTCTCATCCCCCCATCTTCATCTTCCAGGCTACATCTCTTCAGGCGGCATTGCTCCCTCATCTGGCTGCGCAGAAGCTATTTTTATCAGTTTTATCAGCCGCAAAGCCTTAAGCTGCGCCGCCTTCGCTGCCTTGCTTTATGAGGGCATTTGGCCTATTATGCTTCCTGAGCCATTTTTGCCCGCGCCAAAGAAGCGAGAAATTATCGGTCCAGAGCCCAGGGGAAATCAGCGATGTCCTTTTTGCAAATTCTGGATTATGTGGGCACATTTGCTTTTGCCGTTTCGGGCGCCCTGAAAGCCGCCCGCAAAGGGATGGATTTATTCGGCCTGGCAGTACTGGCGGTAGTGACGGCCATCGGCGGCGGGACCCTGCGTGATATGATGCTGGGCCGCCAGCCGTTCTGGTTTCGCGACTCCACCTATATTCTGCTTTCGCTCGCCGCCTTGGGCGTGTTTGTCCTGTATCAGCTTTTCGTCAAAGGCGAAACGCTGCTGCTTGTTTTTGATGCGATAGGCCTGGGAGCGTTTACAATCATCGGCGGCAGCCGGGCGCTGGAAGCGGGCCTGGGCGGCGTCGCCACCGTTGTATTAGCCACACTGACAGGCATCGGCGGCGGCGTGATTCGCGATGTGCTGGCGCGGGATGTGCCTGTCGTTCTGTGCCGCGAAATCTATGCCTCGGCCTGCATTGTCGGCGCGACCTGTTTATGGCTGCTGCATCATCTGCAGGTTCCGGCCGCCATCAGCCAGCCCGTGGCGCTCAGCCTCGTCATCCTCTTGCGGCTGCTCAGCCTGCACTTTCATTGGGGCTTGCCCCGCGCCTCTGGCGAAAAAGCCGCCAACGGCGCCTGCGATTATGGGCCATAAGCTCTCACTGCGTTCGAAGCTGAAAAGCGCATCTGCGCGGCAGAATCAGCCCGCTGGAAAAGCTGCAAGAAAAATTAGCACTCTCGCCTTAAGAGTGCTAAAATCCTCTTGCCAAAATTAAATATATGCGCTATATTAGAATCGTCCTGAGCGAAGTTTATTTTGCCTGAAGCGTCTATCCTGTGACGCCAGGGCTTCAGGATAGCCATCAAGGACTGAAGGGAGGAATCGGAAGTGGCATTGAAAGTTTTGGGCGCACGCGTGCTTGTCAAGCCGGATGAGGCGGAAACAACACAGGGCGGCATTGTATTGCCGGAAACAGCCCGCGAAAAGCCCCAGTGGGGGACGGTAGTGGCAGTGGGGGAATATCGGCTGGAGGATGGCTCCACACAGCCTCTGGATGTGCAGATCGGCGATCGCGTAGTGTTCGCCAAATATGGCGGGCGCGAAGTGACGGACGCGGGAGAAGAATATCTGCTTTTGGAAGCGGATCAGGTGTATGCCAAATTAGTGGAAGATAAAGAAGAGAAAAAAGAAAGCAAAAAGTGCAAAAAATAGTTGAGATTGCAGGCCACAATTCAGATACGCCAAGATCCACATCGCTGGAGTTAAAAGTTTGTTTCAGGAGACGGGAGCGTAACTCCCTGATTTTTGCTACAGAGAATACAAAGAAAAGGAAGGGATAGATATGGCTGCCAAGAACATTTTGTATGCTGAGGAGGCCCGGGCGGCGCTGGAACGCGGCGCCAATCTGGTGGCGGAGGCCGTGAAAGTCACATTAGGGCCTGCCGGGCGCAATGTCCTTCTGGACAAGAAATACGGTTCTCCTGTGATTACAAAAGATGGCGTGACTGTCGCCAAGGAAATTGAGCTGGAGGATCATTTTGAGAATATGGGGGCGCAGCTTTTGAAGGAAGCCGCCTCCAAGACAAACGATGTGGCGGGCGATGGCACGACAACAGCGACTGTGCTGGCGCAGGCGATGATCCGCGAGGGCCTCAAGGCCGTCGCGGCCGGCGCCAATCCGATGATGATTAAGCGCGGCATTGACAAGGCGGTCAAAGCGGTCGTCGAGGCTTTGCGCGAAGCCGCTATTCCCGTGAGCACAGAAGAGGAAATGCGCAATGTCGCTTCCATCGCCGGCAATTCCGAGACAATCGGGGAGATTGTCGCCGAGGCGATGAGCGAAGTCGGCAAGGATGGCGTCATCACGGTAGAAGAGTCCAAATCTACAGAGACGAATCTGAAGCTTGTCGAAGGCATGCAGTTTGACAAGGGCTATCTGTCGCCGTATTTCATCAATGATCGGGAGTCGATGGCGTGTGTGCTGGAGGAGCCGTATATCCTTTTGTATGAAAAGAAAATCAGTTCGGCGGCGGATATTGTCCCGCTTTTGGAGCAGATTGTCCAGGCGGGCAAGCCCTTGTTGATTGTGGCGGAAGATGTGGAAGGCGAGGCTCTGGCCACGCTCGTCGTGAATCGGCTGCGCGGCATCCTGAGCGCCTGCGCCGTGAAAGCCCCGGGCTTTGGCGATCGGCGCAAGGCGATGCTGGAAGACATTGCCATTCTGACAGCCGGCACTTTCCTGTCCGAAGATCTTGGCATCAAGCTGGAGAATGTGACTCTGGATATGCTGGGCCGCGCCAAGCGCGTCACAGTCACAAAGGATGATACGACGATTGTGGAGGGCGCCGGCAAGGAAGAGGCCATCAAAGCCCGCATTGAACAAATTCGCCGCCAGATTGAGGAGACAGATAGCGATTACGATCGGGAGAAGCTGGAGGAGCGGCTGGCGAAATTAGCGGGCGGCGTGGCTGTGATTGAAGTAGGCGCCGCCACAGAGACGGAGCTTAAGGAGCGCAAGCATCGCTTCGAGGACGCGCTGAACGCCACGCGCGCTGCCGTGGCCGAAGGCATCGTCGCCGGCGGCGGCGCCGCGCTCGTGCATGCGGCGGCGGCGCTGGACAATCTGGAAACAGAGGATGAGGACATTGCCATTGGCATTGAAATCGTCCGCAAAGCGCTCGCCGAGCCGCTCAAGCAAATCGCCGCCAATGCCGGCTATGAAGGCAACATTGTCGCCCGCGAAGTGGCCAACTCCAAGAAGAAGCATTACGGCTTTGATGTGCGCACGGGCGAATATGTGAATATGATTAAAGCCGGCATTACCGATCCGCTCAAAGTCACGCGCTCGGCGCTGGAGAATGCCGCGAGCGTGGCCGGAATGCTACTGACGACAGAAAGCGCCCTGGCGGAAATTCCGGAAGAAAAGGAGAAGGAAAAGAAGGGCGCGGCGGCAGGCGGAATGTAACATAAAGACTAACTAAAAATGCTTCATAGCAGGCGAGCCTGGCATATGGCTCGCCTGCTATTTTGGAGCGGCCTCTTTGACGCATCGCTATTAAATTTCGGCTTGAGGGCATTTTGTGCTTGCGGCAGCACGCGAGCTATTCCCAAGCCGGATTAATGCCCCCCCTGGCGCAAAAAACTTGACATACAGCGTGAATTGCCCTAGCATAACAGTTGCCATGATTCCTTTGCACGACAATATCCCATCCTCCCGGCCGCCAGTCGTCAATTATTTGATTATCGCCACATGCATTTTAATATATCTGGTGCAGGGCGCGACGCCCGGACATTTAGAAGAGTTTATGCTGCGGCCGGCTTATTTGCTGAGTCCTCCGCCAGACATCCCCTACAGCTTTGTGCTTCTCACGCTATTCACATCGATGTTTATGCATGGCAGCCTGCTGCATTTGGGGGGCAATATGCTGTTTTTATGGATTTTTGGCGATAATGTCGAGGATCGGATGGGGCATGTGCGCTATCTCATTTTTTATTTGCTCTGCGGCCTCATCGCCGCGCTCACGCACGGCATAATTTCTTTTTTCTCGCCTGTGCCTGTTGTCGGCGCGAGCGGAGCCATTGCCGGCGTGCTGGGCGCTTATTTTGTCCTGTTCCAGGGGGCGACAATCCGGGCGCTTGTGCCGATATTCTTTTTTCTCACGCTTGTGGACATTCCGGCGTTTGTATTTTTGGGCTTGTGGTTCGTGTATCAGCTCCTGTTAGGGCTGGGGACAATAGGATTATCGCAAGGCGGCGTGGCTTTCTGGGCGCATATCGGCGGCTTTATAGCGGGATTGGTGCTTGTGAAGCGTTTTGTCCTCAAGCGGCGACTGCCGCCGCGCCCACGGATACTGAATGTGCGATATTATTAAGGAGCCCGGGGCGAACACTGCAAAGCCCATTCTGTTGAATAAAGGATTATCTTCCAGCCTCCTCTGGGGTGGGGCTGGAGCAAAAGGGCCGATACAGCCTGAACAGCTTTTATCAGGACTCTGTGTTATGTCTTTTTGCGGAGCAAGAGCGCCCAGGATAAGAAAGCCACAATCCCCAGCGCCACAATAAAGCCGACAAGCCGAATAGCATAATTGCTGGAGTCGGCCATATTCGAGGGGACTGACGCCGGAGGCCCGGATTGGCCTGCAGAGGCAAATACAGGCTCTGCCACATTAATCGGGGGCGCCTGATACCAAAACATTACGCCTTCATACAATACGCCCGCGGCTTTGTTGCGACTGCCGTGCTGCAAATCGAAACGAAAGCCCTTTTTAAAGGGAATACAATCAGAAATCAAATAGCGATAACAATCGACAATCGGCGGCTCTCGATCTTGCTTAAATGTAACGCCGTGAAATAAATGTATGCGTTCGCCAGCCTCAAAATACCAGGCGCCGTTAAAATAATCCTCCGTGCCCGTGCCCTCCAGCGTCGGCTTTGCCTCGCCATCAATGTAAATCTGTTCATTGCCCTCCAGGAAGGCAAAAGTCTTGCGTTCCTGCCCATTCACGCTCAAATGTGTCCCCACAAATAAGCCTTCGCCTGCCACATTCAGCAATGTCAGAGGCTGATCTAAAACGGAAATCTGCGAAAAAAATTGGGCGCAGAAACGATAACGCGGGGCCTTTGAGAGCGGCTGGCTGTGCAGCCGTACGCGCAGTGCGTTTACATTCGAGGCGCCTGAGGAAAAAAAGGCCAGGCTCATATTTTGCGCTATAGGCATAGGGAAACGCAAAATTATATGCGAGTCATGTATGGCTAATCCGGCGCTGGCGCGAGGCTGGAGGCTATGTCCGACAAGCCCAAACAAGGGCACATCCACTGTTTTCAGGCCATCACAGATGATTTGCAGCCGCAGTCGGCGCAATTGTTCCTCGGCCGGCCAGGCCGCTTCAATAGCGGCGGAGCCGCCAGCTGGGCTGATATCCATATTGAGGATCAAAGCGGGGCCTGTGACAGGCACAGGCACTGTCTGGCCTGCAGGCACTTCAAGCTCGATTGAGGGGAGAGGGGAGAATATGTCTTGCGACTCCTTGAGCTTCTGCAGCATTTTTCGTATGTCTTTAAGATTCCAGCGAGCGGCTTCCCTCAATTCGGCCGCGGACACAGCGCGATAGCCCACTTGTAAATAAAAGCGCATTGGCTCCGGGGCTGTCTTTTGATGATTGTGGGCTTTGAAGAGAGCTTGCTTTTTGACAATAACAGGCGCATACGACCAATAAGCCTGTTTGTCCATTCCCTGCAGGGGATCTTCAGGGGCTATGTTTCGGGGCAAACATCCATGGGCATACAGCGGGACTCGTTTGCCATCCACAATCATATCCAGGGATGTCTGCGCCATATCGCTGGATGTGGACCATATACGATAAATAATCGCCGGGCCCGAGATTGTGCCTATCACAGCCGCTTTGCCAGGGGGCAGGCTATAATAATCCCGTCCCGGGCCTGACAGAGCTGTCGTCCCCAAAAGCTTCAGCGGCGCCTGGAGAGGCTTCGGCAGATTTTCAATCGCGAGCCAGGAATAATCTTCTCCCCAAATGGGCAAAATATAAATACAAGATAATGCAAAGCATAATAAAAGAACGATACGCCAACGACGGGAATACATATGCACCTCTTTTATGGGAATAACGATATTCATTATAGGCAATGCAGCCTTCGTTGGGAACATCTTAAGCTGTAAAAAGTGTTTTTGCAAGCGAGGAGGAGATTGTGAGCCGTTATCGCTCGCCTATTAGCTTATGGGCGTTGCTGATCGTTTTGGCTGTTGGGCTAGCCGGCCAAATATGGCATCGTCACGCCTTCGCCAAAAGCGATCGGGATTGTACGGCTTGTTTGCTTTTAGCTTCTTCTGTCGCCTTTTTGCCAGCGCTCCTCGCCTTATTGCCGGCTCCTGTGCAGCCGGAGTCCATTAAGCTTTCAACTCCTTTATTTCCTTCACTAATCAGTTTCTCTCCTTTCGCTGCGCGGGCGCCTCCTGTTCTGCCTCACAGCTAAGCCCCATCTCTTTTTTGCAAAGCATCTATTCGGCACAGCGTTAGGCTGTGTCAGCAGTTATCTTCTGCGCACAGGAGGAAAATTGCCATGCGTTCGCGCGGCTTTACATTAATTGAATTGCTAGTTGTCATTGCGATTATTGCTATTCTGGCGGCGATTTTGTTCCCCGTGTTTGCCCGTGCCCGGGCGAAAGCCCGCCAGACAGCCTGTTTGAGCAATGTCAAACAAATCAGCCTGGCGTTAATGATGTATGCTCAGGACAATGATGAATGTTATCCTGTTGTGAGCCATGCGGCAGGCTACAGCTGGTGGGAGCCCCTCCAGGCGTATGTCAAAAATGCCCAGATTTTCCGTTGTCCGGCTTATCGAGCTTCGGCCAGCGAGCCGCGGACGGATTATCTGCTCAACGGCCTGTTCGCGCATGGCGCTGCCATGTCCATCTTTGAAAAGCCAGCTGAACAAATTGCTATCGCCATCCGCAAGCCGGGGGCAATGTATGAAGGCTATCATCCCTGGCCTGATGATGGCACTTCCTGGAATGATTTGAGCCAATATTCTTATTTCCAGAATTTGATTGCGACGGATATTCATAATGGCGGCGCTAATTACGGCTTTGCGGATGGCCATGCCAAATGGCTGAAATGGGAAGCCACAGTCCAGCCGCCGCTTCCCGGAATGCATAATACAGGACGCTGGATTTATGATTAACACAAAAATATGATATCGCCAGTTTGCCGTAAACATTGTGGCCGAAAGCTGAAGCTACGCGAATAAAACTAAAAAGCAAAAACGAGCCTCCTTTCAAGGGAAAACGCACGGGGGGCGGAGAGTCTGTATTCTCCGCCCCCATTTTCTTATTCAGCTTCTTTTGTTTTTCGATATCCAATTGTGCAGAGGCTGGCTTTCCCGCGATAAATTGCCGAGATATTTTGGGGCCCAGAAGAAATTAAATGTACACGAACGCGCTGCCTGGCGAGACAAGGGCGGCTTCGGCGGCTGCTTCGCTGGCCTGTGCGAGCAGGGTCGGCACATCGGCACTCCCCATGCCATCCCAGCCGCTTACGCCCAGGCTAAAGGAAATTAAGCCACGTAGCGCTTCATCTGCCTTGAGCGCGTCGGCAATTCGGCTAGCGCCAATCAAAGCGGAACGCGGCCCTGTGCCGGAAAAGAAAATGGCAAATGTATTACGCCCGAGCCGTCCAACAATATCTGTCTTCCGCACGCTGCTGACAACATGCTCGCCAATTCGCCGCTGTATTTCCGCGGGAATGTCGCCCAAAATTTTCAAAGGCTTAAGCTCCAGCACAGCCAAAGACAATTCGGCATTTGTGCGGCGCGCCCGCTCCATTTCCCGCTCCACTGCATCCATAAAATACGCCCAGCTGTACACGCCGCTTTCCACATCGATCATGCCGCGTGCTGTATCTGCGGCCGATAGCCGTAAGGCGCGCAATGTCGGCGTGATATATTGGATCATGAGCGGCAAACGACTCCAGACAGGCTCTGTTGAGGAATCGCTGTAAGGCCCGAGCACAGCCGTGCGGAGAATAACGCCTGTCGGCTCCCCTGTATATACATGCGTGTCCCGATATTGCAAGCATCCCTCCCGAAGGGGCGGCAAATGAGGCCGCAGGCATATGACTTGCTGGCGCGCCACGGACCAATCGGGCATTAATAAATCCCCTTCACAATCCATTTCCGCAGCTGTGGCAACAAAATGGGAAAGCTGTTCCATAGCTTTCGTCGGAGAAAGTGGGGGAATGGAACACAGAGTGATTGTGGGAATATCCTGCCATACGGTTGCCATGGCCCACAAATTGAAGCCGCAGGCAATGCCATCCTCCGCCAAAGCGCATAAGATGTCTAATGGCGTGCGCGCTCCAGAGATAAGCTCGGGCAAGCGAGATGTCTGCGCCGTCTTTTTCTGCCCTGACGGCATTTCGGGATTGAGAGCCATCGCCGTACCTCTTACGAAGCTGGATTGAGTCTAATTGTTCAATCGATATATCGGCCCCATCAATCTCAAGAGTTAATGTCTGGAGCTCACAAAATTGTAAATAGCTGGCAACAAAATACATAGGAGAAAAGGAAGGAATGTTCTGCTGAACTGAGAAAATTATTTATCTATATAGGGGCTAGTTAATGGCCTTCTGCTGGCACAGCAACGGCTTCCTGCAAAAGGCTGGACTATTTGGGCTTAGCAGAATGCAAATTAATCCATACAAGGAGGGAGAAACACATGATTAAGTCTATCAGTTATTGGTCATTCCCCGCAGGCATGCCGCTGCCGGAGCGGATGCAGCTCGCCAAGGATGTGGGCTTTGAAGCTATTGAGCTGACTTTAGAGGGCCCGGAAGCAGAGATTAATATGAAAACAACGGCAGCGCAAATTGCCGCCATTAAGAAAACGGCGGATAAAATTGGCTTGCAGACGCCTACATTTGCCACAGGATTGTTCTGGACAGAGCCTCTCGTAGCGGATGGCGGAAAAATTAACAAAGCTGGAATGGATATTTGTAAAAAGATGTTGCAACTGGCGAAAGCCATTGGCGCTACAACGATATTAGTCGTGCCCTGCACTGTCTCTCCAGCCTTGCCCTATGATGTGGCGTATGAAAAAAGTCTGCAAGCGTTGAAAAAGCTCGCTCCGGAAGCCGAAAAAGCGGGCGTGCGCATTGGCGTGGAATATGTGTGGAACAAATTCTTGTTGTCTCCTCTGGAATTTCGGAACTTTCTGGATGAAATCGGCAGCCCCTTTGTGACAGCTTATTTTGATGTGGGCAATGTGATGGCCTCTGGCTATCCTGATCAATGGATTCGCATTTTGGGCGAACGAATCAGCGCTGTGCATTTTAAAGATTTCAAACGCAGCATTGCGGATTTGGATGGCTTTGTGGATTTGCTGGAAGGGGATGTGCCGTGGGACGCTGTAATGAAGGCGCTCAGAGAAATTAAATATGATGGCGCTGTGACAGCTGAAATGATGCCGCCCTATCGATATTTCCCGGAGCGGCTTCTGGAAGCCACAAGCCAATCTATGGATGCTATTCTTGGGCGGCGTTAAAAAGATATTCCCAAACAGCAATAAAGCAACATCAACAACAGGCAAAGGAGGGAAAAGGGCAATGCCACAATTTGAATATCAAATCATTGAACAGGGCGGCGGCAAAATTGGCTATCTGAATGAACGGATAGCGCAGCTTGTCGCCCAGGGCTTTGATTGCATTGGCATCACAGGCACATCTCCGCATGTCAGCGTTCTGTTGCGGCGGCCTATCCAGCCCGCAGGAACACAGACGACGGGACAGGCTTCAACGGCTGCAGCTGCGCCCCGGCCGGCTGCGCCTCAGCCTCAGCCGCCCTCGGCGCCTGCAGGGCCCCGGCCCGCAGGAGGAGATTCAACGCAATAAGCTTG
Organism: uncultured Armatimonadia bacterium; assembly: GCA_964622325.1. GTDB lineage: Bacteria > Armatimonadota > Zipacnadia > Zipacnadales > UBA11051 > JAJFUB01. The sequence continues at coordinate 52,686 of CAZUOJ010000004.1, read as the reverse complement.
CGCCAAACTTTTCTTTTTAAATAGACACATAGCGGGCAGCCTGTGTGCGCATATTCTGGGCCAGGCCGCCCGCTATGTGATTCATTTGCTTTACAGCCCATAGCCAGCCTGTTTACGCAACAAATACAAAAAGAACGGACAGCCCAACGCGCTTGTCAGAATGCCGATTGGCAATTCGGCAGGCGCAAGAATTGTGCGTGCTGCTGTGTCCGCTAAAATCATCAGCACAGCGCCTAACAGGGCCGCCAATGGAATAAGATAACGATGATCGGGGCCAACTAGCAGCCGTGTCAGATGGGGCACAATGAGTCCCACAAAGGCGATGACGCCGCTAATGGCGACAGCCGCGGCTGTCAGCAAGGAGGCTAAAGCTAATAGAAGGCGTTTTGTGAGGCGCAAATTCAAGCCCAGCGTGGCAGCTGTCTCTTCTCCTAAAAGCAACACATTCAACGGGCGTACGGCGAGCCAAGCTCCTGTGAGGCCCAAAAAAGCGGCGGGCAGAATGAGACGCAGCTCCGTCCAGCTCCGGCCGCTGAATCCGCCGAGCAGCCAGAATAAAACAGTGCGCAAATCCTCATTCATCATCATCATCAAAAATGATGTCAGCGCCGAGACAAGCGAGCCCACAGCAATGCCTGTGAGCAATAATGTGCCTGTGTGCAGCCGTCCGCCGCGTTGCGCCAAACCATACACGAGAAATACAATCAAACAAGCGCCCACAAAAGCCATCCCCGGGACGCTTGCGGAGGCGGCGACGCTGGCGCCCAGAGCAATGGCAACAATGGCGCCCAAGGAGGCGCCTGAAGACACGCCCAGAATATACGGCTCTGCTAAAGGATTTTGAAACAACGCTTGCATTACGGCTCCCGCTATTGCCAGACAGATTCCCACAAGCCCCGCCAGCAGCAGCCGTGGCAGCCGCAATTGCAGCACGATCGTATGAGACGCATCCTGCGGATAGGGCTTTCCTGTCAGCAGATATTGTATGCCATCGTGCAAAGCCGCCAAAATCTGGGCCCCGGAAGAATGTGCGGCGCCCACGAACAAGGACAAGGCCGCTACGCCTAATAAGGCAACAAACAAGCCGCTCAGCCAGCCATAATAGCGACGACGGATTGTCCCTGTCATCCTTCCACTCCGCTAATGATAATTTGCGGCCTTCCCGAGAGCGGATTAAGCGTAATGGGCAGCGGCCGACTATAAATTTGTTCCATATAAGCCGGCTTTATCACATCTTCCGGCTTTCCCTCAATAAAAATGCGGCCTTCGTGCAAAATCACAAGACGCTCGCAAAATTCTGCTGCTAAATTAATGTCATGAGAGACCCATAATATTGTAATGTTTTGTTCGCGATTCAGCCTTTGCAATAAATGAGCGATATCTAATTGATGATGTACATCTAGATGGGCTGTGGGCTCATCTAACAAAAGTATTCGCGGCTCTTGGGCTAAAGCGCGGGCAATGATGACTCGTTGCAATTCCCCGCCGCTTAATTCTGTCACAATGCGCTCTTGCAAATCTGTGCAATGTGTTTGCTCCAGCGCCTGATGTATAATCTCATAATCTTTTTTGCTGAGCGAGCCTAAAAGGCCTACATAAGGATGACGGCCCATCGCCACAACATCAAACACAGTGAAAGCAAAGGCCAGAGAAACAGATTGTGGCACAAAAGCCATGAAACGAGCTCGTTGGCGTGCGCTATATTGGGACAGCTCTTTGCCTTGCAAATAAATATGGCCAGCTGAGGGAGGCAGCAGGCCTGCAATCACGCGCAGGAGCGTGCTTTTTCCCGATCCGTTGGGCCCCAAAATGCCCAGCATTTGTCCTGCTGGCACAGGCAAATCTATGCCATGCAAAACTTCAAAAGCATCATAAGCAGCGCAAACATTGTCTAGTTGCAAAAGAGGGCAACAAGACTCATTCATGGCTTAAACAGCTCCGGATGCAATTGCGTGGCCAGCTCGCGCAATCCTTTTTCCAGGCGGGGGCCCGGGATGCTCAAATAATCCACATTGATGATAATCAGCCGGCGCTTTTTAACAGCCGTTGTGTTCTTCCAGGCGGGACGGGCTTGCAGCTTTGTCAAGAGGCTGTTTTTCGTCACGGCCTGGCCGTTGTCAATGCTGGGAAAAATCAGTGTTTGCGGATCCTTTGCTACAACGGCTTCCTCGGATAGCGGGCCAAAAGGCTGGGAAATGCCGCTCACATTGCGGGCGCCGCAGACTTCCAGCATTTCATCTTGAAAGCTGCCTGGCCCACAGACAAATAGCGGCTGCAAGGACAACACTAACAAGGCACGCGGCCGCTGTTCTGGCTTCAGGGAGCCTGTTTTCTGGCTGATTTCCTCGCGCACGCGCTGCAGCCGCGCCGCAAGCTCTTCGCCTTTTTGAGGCACGCCACAGGCTTGAGCAATAAAGGCGAAAGAATGAAGAATCTGGGCAAAGCTTGTCTGATCGACAGCCAGAACAGGGATGCCCGCGCGGCTCAGCCCTTCGATAAAAGTACGGGGCGTGCCACGCGTAGCGAATACAAGATCAGGCGTTAAAGAGACAATTTTTTCGTGGCTGGCGTTGACATAGCCGCCAATTTTTTCTTTTTTCGTGGCTTCCGGTGGATAATGGCAATATGTTGTCACGCCGACAACACGATCGCCCAAGCCTAAGGCAAAAAGAATTTCCGTCAAGCTAGGAGCCAGAGAAATTATTCGCTGGGGAGGCTTTGACAATGTAATCGTTTGTCCCAGATCATCCGTCAATGTTAAAGGATAGGCATTTGAAGCAGGGGAGAGGGGAGCAGGACGCGAAACAGCTTCTGTAGCCCCTGCAGGGATATTTGCCTCGATTTTTCGACAGCCTGAAGCTGCCCCACAAAGAAACACAATAATTAACATTCCATAAAAACAGCGCGACATCTGCTGGATCCTTCCCAGAGGGCGAATGAAAACTAAAAAAGCCGCCGGGAGATCATGAAATGATCTCAGGGCAGCTTGCCAATACGCCGCCATTCCCGCCCTCGAGGAATGGGGCCGCTGACGGTATCCCGGCTCTCGGATCCTCCTAATCGCCACGCCTTCCCAGAAAGCTTATTTCCGGTGGCTTGCCGAATCGGCCGAGGCTTTTAATGTATTCAGTCTCGCCTCACGGAAATCTCATTGATTTACGCCGATTCGTGTGGCTTTCGTCCCCGATTACGGTTGCGGGGCAGCGCTGGATTTGCACCAGCTTCCCTTGTCTATGAGGAATTGTAATGCGCAAAAAGCGCAGCGTCAAGGCACAAAAGGCTTTTTCCAGCCCCAAACGACGCTTTTAAAGATTTGAAATGCCTCCTGGCGTATCATTTTTTGTTGCAATGTATAGAAATTATTTTGAACAAGAGCTTCGAAACTGATATGATAACAGTTGATAATCATCACGAGAAGCGTGTTTTCAGGACACAACAGCAGCTTTGTTTTGTCGCTTCGGCTAAAAATGGGAGGCATTCCCATGCGCCATATTGTGAGGGCAGGCATTACAGTGTGGCTCCATGCCGCCTGTGTTATTGGAATCTTCCTTGTCGCTCATACGGAGCCGGCACAATCGGAAAAAGCCATTGAAACGCCTCAAGAGCTGCTGCAACGCCTGGCGGCCCTATTGCCCGCTCAAAATGGCTGGCAGCTGGCGGCACAGCCCTTAATCGTTATGGGCGAAGCTGCAGATGAATTGTGGCCGGAAAATATCCGGCAGCAGATTTTAGAGTATGACTGGCAATGGGCTGTTTGTCTTTCGATCCAGCCCAAGACGCCTCCTGAGCCCCTGAAAATAGAATTGCTGAAATTCGCGGGATCGCTGGAAGCTTTCGGCGCGTTTTCTCGCTTTCGCAATTCTGAGGCGACAGCAGCAAATTACAAATCTCTTTCCTATTGGAAGGGCGATGAATTGCACATCTGGCGTGATGATTTTTATGTTCAGATTTTGCCCGCCAAAGCCTCTCCTGCCCATCGTGCGGCTGTTGGCGCCGCGGCAGAGGCCCTGTTATCCGTGATGCCCGAGCCGACGCAATGGCCTTTGATGCTGCGTGTGATGCCTCAGGGCCGCCTAGTAGCCAATTCGTTGCGCTATTATCGACACAGGCTGCCCTTAGATTTGCCTCTTGAAGATGGATTGTCAGGGCAATATCTGGAAAATGGCACATGCTTGCAGCTTATTCTAATTCGCTGTGGAAATGAAGCAGAGGCTCAGCAAAGCTATCAAAAAATTATTGAGCAGCTAGAAAAAAAAGAGACGGCAAAGGCCGTGGCAATGATTGGCCGCCAGGCGCATTTATTGCCTTCCACACAATATGGCCTTGTTTATCTGATACAGGAAAAAAATTATCTCGCTCTCGCTTTGAATGTTCACAGTCCCCAAACAGCCGAAAGCCTGTTGCGGATATTGGCAACAAACATTCGCATTATGAGATGAGCCTGTGAAAGAGGGGATTTTTCCAATAATTCCTGCTTTTCTTTTGTGAAGAAAAATTCGAAAACGCCATTTTGTAAAAAAGGAGAACGGCTTATGAAGCAATCTATTTTGCTGGGGGCTTTGTTTTATGTGATTTTATGGGCAATAAGCTATGGCCAGGCGCAGGAAACGCCTAATCTAGTGAAAAATCCAGGCTTTGAAGTCAGGGGGGCAGAGGGCTTGCCCGAGGGCTGGAACGGGCCCCCAAATGTATACAGCCATATTACGAGCCCTGTGCATTCTGGCAGCGGCGCCCTGCAATTTGTCAATCCCGATCCGAACAATTATGCGCTGTGTCGGCAGGCGATCCCGCTGGAGCCAGGCAAAATGTATGAATTCAGCGCCTGGATTAAATGTGAGGATATTGTCGGCATGGATTCCGGGGCAACGATTTGTCTAGAATGGTACACGCAGGACGACAAATATCTGGGCGGCTCCTATCCGTCGGGCATCAAGGGAACACGGGATTGGACACAAATTCGCGCGATTTCTGGGCGCGTGCCTGAAAATGCAACGAAATGTTATGTGCTTTGTTATGTGCGCAAAGGGATGACGGGCAAAGCCTATTGGGATGATGTTGAAGTGCGGCAATATCGCGAGCCGCCGCTGCGGACGATGCTCACAAAGCCCAATTATCGGGGCATTATCACGCCGCAGCTCAAACAGATTGAGCTTGTGGCGCAATTGCGGCTGCAAGATTATGAGCTTAAGCCGACGCAAGTGCGCCTGCGAGGCGAAATCGTGCGGGCTGAAGGTGGGGCGCCAGTGCGTTCCGTCCGCCTCACGCCCACAAGCGCCGAAGCAAAGCTTGTGTTGCCTGCTCAGGGCCTTGCCGTAGGCTCCTATCGGTTGTTCGTCATTTTAGAACGCCAGGATAATGGGGCTGAGATGGCACGGGACAGCTGGCGGCTGAATGTGCCTGCGCAAGATTTAGCCCAGCGGGTTGCATATATTGATGAATACAATCGCCTGATAGTCAAGGGCGAGCCGTTTTTCCCGCTGGGGATGTATTGGAGCAGTGTGAGCGAAGCGGATGTGCGCATGTATGCGGACAGTGCCTTCAATTGTTTGATGCCTTATGGCGGCGCCAACGCGGAGCAGCTGGATTTAATCCAGCGCTACGGGTTGAAAATCATTTACACATTGAAAGATGCCTATTATGGGACGGCATGGTGCCCGAAAGAAATTAAAGGCCCGGAAGATGAGCGGCCATTTATTGAAATGAAAGTCAAGCAGTTTCGCTCCCATCCGGCCTTGCTAGCCTGGTATTTGAATGATGAGCTTTCTTTGGAGTATATGCCGCGATTGGAAGCACATCAAGAATGGCTGGAGGAATTGGATCCGGATCATCCCACATGGGTTGTGCTCTATCAAGTGGGCCAATTAGAGCTGTATCGAAAGACATTTGATGTGTTGGGGACGGATCCTTATCCCATTCCGACACAGCCTCCCAGAAGGGCGGCAGAATGGACACGACAAAGCGTGGCCAGCGTGCTGGATAGCCGGCCTATCTGGATGGTGCCGCAAGTGATGAATTGGGCTTGTTACAAGAAAACGGAAGAGGAAAAGAAAGGGCTGCGGCCGCCGACATATGCAGAAATGCGCTCCATGACATGGCAATGCATTACAGAAGGGGCGCGCGGGCTCATCTATTATTCCTGGTTTGATTTGAAGAAAGAGCCGGAAGTGTTTGAACGCCGCTGGGCGGAAGTAAAACAGGTGGCGGCAGAAGTGAAGCGCTGGATGCCCGTGCTCTTGTCGGTGGAGCCTGCGCCCGCCCTAAAAGCAGATAAACAGGAATGGCTGCATTGGACAGTGCGCCGTGTCGGCCAAGAAATATATTTGTTTGCGGTCAATGATGAGGAGCAGCCGCATGAAGCCGTCTTTAAGCTGCCCCGTATGCCGAAATCGGTCGTCCAGGAAATGCCTGAAGGCGGATCTGCTCCCCTTCCCAAAGCCAATGCAATTCGCGCTTCGTTTGCGGGCTTTGAAATGAAAGTTTATAAAATTATCCTGTGAGGCAAGGGGGGCGGAGACATTATTTTTTACACACTAATAGCCATAAGTTCGGGCTCCCCAAAACAATCTGGGCTTGATTGACGAATAGAGGGATAGGATAGAGAGGCATCCTGGCATTTGCTTTGGCGTAGCGTCTTGTTTTATGTCACGCCTCTTCCTGAACAGGATTGCGCAGCACGCCAATGCCTTCGATTTCAATTTCCACAATATCGCCCGAACGCAAAAAGACGGGCGGCTGGCGCACAAAGCCCACGCCCTCTGGCGTGCCCGTCATAATCACGGTGCCGGGCAACAGCGTGAAATTGTGGCTTAAATAGCTGATAATCTGGCGACAATTAAAAATCAAATCTGAGGTGCGCGCATCCTGCATAATATGGCCATTCAGGCGGGATTGGATGCGCACATTATCGGGATTGAGTTCTGTTTCAATCCAGGGCCCGAGCGGACAAAAAGTGTCAAAGCTTTTTGCCCGCGCCCATTGGCCATAATCCAAACGGCGCTGGCAATCGCGTGCCGATACATCATTGCCGCACGTATAGCCCCAAACATAATTAAGCGCCTCTTCCTCCGAGACATTGCGGGCTTTTTTGCCAATCACAATACACAATTCTGCTTCGTAATCCACTTCATGAGGCGCCATATGGGGCAAAATAATCGGCTCTCCGGGGCCAATCACTGATGTTGTCGCTTTCAAAAAAATGAGCGGACGTTCCGGCAGCGCCATTTGTGATTCTTCAGCATGCTGCCGATAATTTAGCCCCAGCGCAAAGATATTCGGCGGACACACAGGCGCCAGCAGCTTGACATCCGAAAGCGGCAGCGCCTCGCCGCTGCGGCGTTGCCCGGCGGCATCCAGGGGATAGATTGTTTCCCCTTCCACAATTCCCTGGCGTATTTCCCCGCGAAACTGAAAACGCGCAATCTTCATCTTTAACTCCTTACAGCCTGATTCTGCTTATTGAAACGCCACGACAAAGTTGTTTGCTTAAAAGAGAGCCCAATGAGGAGCGATGTCTTTTGTTATTCGTACAGCCAGAAAGCCCTGATATGCTGGCAAAAGGCCTGCAATTCGTCCGCCCATAAGGCTTCAATTTCCTCCACAGGCTGTAGCTGGATAATCGCCTCTGTCGCTTTTGCGCTTCCTAAAAGATGGCGCATTTGGGCAGCGCCAAAATGTTCAGGCCACAGGCGCTGTAAGACAAGGGCAATTTGTACAGCCGCTCGCACAGGCGCCAGGGCCTGCCAGTCACATAAATTAATGAATACGCCGCGGCATTCCTGGCCAGCGAATTCTCTTTCTTCCGGCATAAAAACAATCGGCGTGAAAGCCAATCCTGAGATGTTTGCTTCCTGCAGGGCTTCCGTGGCGACAAGCTCATCCATCCAGGGCGCGCCAATAATTTCAAAGGGCGTAGGCGTGCCGCGTCCCACGGAAATGTTACAGGCTTCCAGCGTTCCGAGAGCAATATAAAGTAGCGCCTGACGGGGATTGCGGATATTGGGAGAAGGATTAATCCAGGGCAAGCCTGTGTCGTGCAGCCACATATGGCGCCGCCAGCCGGCACAGGGAATCACATGCAGCCTGGCCTGAAGCTTGTAGGCCTCGTTCGCCCAGAGCGCCAATTCGCCGGAAGTCAGGCCATGACGCAAGGGCAACGGATGCCAGGCGGAAAGCCGGCTGAAGGGCTCGTCCAATACAGGGCCTTCCAGACAATCGCCTCGATTGGGATTGGGCCTGTCCAGCACAAAAAATTCCAGTCCCGCTTTCGCCGCCGCCGCCAGGCAATGAGTCATTGTAGTCGTGTATGTGTAAAAACGCACGCCCACATCAGCAATATCATATACGAGCGCATCTAATCCGGAGAGCATTTCAGCGGCAGGCTTTTGCTGGGGGCCATACAGGCTGTAAATGGGCAGGCCTGTGGGCTCATGAATGCTGGACGCCACAGGCTCATCCAGGCGTCCCTGGAAGCCATGCTCCGGCGCAAACAACGCCTGCACATTTACGCCATGCTCCAGCGCCAGCTCCAGCAAATGGCGGCGCTTTAGATTGATGGCTGTGTGATTACATACAAGCCCGAGCCGCTTGCCCAGCAGGGGCTTGAAGCTTTCTTGTTCCAGAACATCCAGGCCTGTGGCGACTTTCATTTTTAAATCTTGCTTTCGTAATGCCTCTCGGATCTGCCATTCTGTTGACGAATAACATGAGCCAAAACAGAAACGGCTGCCGTTTATTGCTGCTGGCAGCCGCTCGCACAATTAGTGATTGGGAAGAGGAGCAAAAACAAATAAAAGAAAATAAAAATACAAGGGAACTAAGAAAGAAAATAAAAGAAATAAGAATAAAAAAAGATAAAAGAGAGCTTAGATAAAAGAATATAAAAAGCTGGTGCCGAAGGCCGGACTCGAACCGGCACGGGCAGGGCCCACAGCCTCCTGAGGACTGCGTGTCTACCGATTCCACCACTTCGGCATTATTCAATAATATCATAGCGAGGCATGCTTGTTTTGTCAATGATTTTTTATTATCATTTGGGCTAAATTGCCTTCGTGAAACACACAAAGGCGCAGCAAACGCAAAATGTGAACAGGGCTTCAGCTTACTGGGAATTGGCATTGTAATAGAAAGCCTTTGTGGACAGGAGCTTTGAGATAAATCAGGAAGCCTGTGTTGAATAGGAGGGCGAAGAATGTCAAATAAGCCCCGGCCGATGAGCGGACGCGAAAGAGCCTGGCGGGCGTGGCTGTTTCAGGAGACAGATCGCGTGCCGCTCTTAGGCGGCTTTATTGCCCACGCGGAGGCTATCCGCTATTTATCTGGACTAGATCCCTATAGCGAGCCTCGCCGCGCCGCCATTGAAGCCGCCCGAACATTAGGCGTGGATTTGATTATCCAGATTGTCACGCCGAAATCTGCTGACATCAGCACGGAAATGGGCTGCGGACGCGAAAGTCAGTTCACGCGGGCCGAGCCTTCGGCATACGCAAGCCCTGAAGATGTTCGCGATTACGCGGAAAGCTTGCCGCCCCCAAAAGAAATTCGGGAGCAATTTGATTTTGAGGCTTATATTCAGGGCATCCTGGCAGAATGGGAACAATGCGCGGCGGAAGGCGGCGATGATATGCTTATTTTGCCTTATGGCAAAGCCCGCGATTGCCCCTTTATGTATTATTCTACATTTGGCTATGAGAATTATTTTGCTGCTCTGGCGCTGTATCCCGAAAGCATGAACAAGCTTTTCCGTTGTGCGGCTGAAACGAGCCGCTGCAGCAATGAAGCTTTTGTACAAGCGCTCCAGATGTCGGATTTGCCTCCTTTTGTGTATATTGGCCAGGATATTTGCGACAATGCAGGCCCGATGGCCAGCCCTGCCCTTTTAGATGAGATTTATTTTCCGCATTTGCGTTATTGTCTGGAGCCGCTGAATGAAATGGGCGTCAAAAAAGTCTGGCATTCCGATGGCAATATCAATCCTATCATTCCCCAACTTTTAGAAGCAGGCATCAATGGCTTTCAGGGCCTGCAGGAGGATTCATATCTTCCGCCACATCAGCGCGTTTCTCTGCAAAAGCTTACGAGCTTGCGGGATGCCTGGGGGGAGCCATTAATCCTTATGGGCAGCATTTCCGTCCGGGATGTGCTGCCGCACGGCTCCGTGGAGGATGTCAAGCGAGATGTGGAAAGATGTATTGACATTTGCCGCGAGCATTATGGCTTTTTCCTTGGGCCCACAAGCACTGTAGGCCCCGATGTGCCGCTGGAAAACATTTTGGCGCTTTATCAACACGCAAAGGAATATGGCCGCCGCTAAAATAACACATTGTGCCCCTGGATTTTACAGCTGGCCAAGAATAATACGCTAAAATACACAAGCCTGCCTTGGGACAGGCTTGTGCTCTTCCTCTGTCTGAATTATCTTGATATGGCTCTTTTTTGTTCTAACATTTGACGCGTTGTCAAGCTTTTGATCTGGCTGTTAACTGCTTGTCAAAGAGCCTGAGGCTAATGCCTTTTCCATATGCCACCTTATAAATTGCGTGTAGGCTTATTTTCGTGCTGGGAAAGCTAAGATTTCTGATCAGTCTGTGTCTCCTCCTCGCTTTTCGTTTGTTCCTCCTCTTCAATTTCAATCCAGATTTTGCCCATCCCGCCGCAATAGCTGCAGCGCACAGTCGCCCAGTCTCGGGGCTTGCGGCCGGCTGCCCGCAAACACACATCACAGCTGCGGCCGCCGCTGCGTGTACATTGCTTTTTGCCTTTGCAATGAGCACATTCTTCCAATCGGCGTGCCATGTTAATCCTCCATCTTTTCAGGAATCTCAGTCCAATTCCGGCATTACAGAATGAAGCGGCTGGCCTGCTTGCATTGCTCGCCAGGCCTGTCGCCAGGGCTCCAGACTCGCAGGATTAAAAAGCCACACGCGGCCTGTTTTCCTGGGCGAAGAAGCCGTGAATACATCATCTAAAAATTTGACGTTTTCCTGCGGCGCATACAATCCCCAATATGCTGTGCAGGCGGCTTTGGCCGAAGCGAGCGTCGCGTGAGCCTCAGCAGGCGCTTCGGGACTCAATGTAGCGCCCATAATGGCCTCGAATAAGATGCGCTGTGCCTTGTCCAAAGCGCCAATTGCCCCTGCAGGCGCATCAGCCTCCAAAATCGCAGCTTGCCAGCATGCTGTTTCTCCGTTTATTTCTGCTTTTCCTGTAGCCACAAAACACAATCGTTGCCGTTCTTCCCCTTCTCTTTTTCCCCGCAACAAAACACGAAGAGCCGTCGCCTCAGGAGCCGCAACAAGCGGCGTCAATTCGGCGGCACAACTAGTCTGTTCAATGACAGGCTCTAAAAGCCGATAGGGGCCTGCCGACAGCCAATATCGTTGCACAAATTCCGAGGGCGCCATGAAGGGCAAGAGCCGCAAATAATCTCCCGGCGTATTTGAAGGATAGCGATCGCCTTCCTGCCAGCCTAAATTCCGCAAAGCAGGCGTTAATTCGCGAAAGAGAGGAAGCACAGGCTGCCTCCAAACACAGCGTAAGCGCTGAGCAGATGTGTCTTCCAAATCGACAGATAATCCCCAGCGCCCGTTTGCGTACAACAATTGGCCGCGCACACGCCAGCCCTGGGGAACGGGCACCCTGAGCCAGCCTTTTACAGGATCTTGCCATATTTCTCGGGGCGACTCAGACAGTTCCGCCAGCCAGGGCCCGCCCTGAAAGCTATTGAGAACGCGCAACAAAATGGGCAAATAGGCCTGGAATTCCTTAATAGGCGCAATAAGGGCTGTCAAAAGCCCCTGATGGCCCTGAACATGACAACACGCCACAAGCTTATGAGGCTCCTGCAGCTTGCTTATTTCGCCTGCCAAAAGCGCAAGCTGCCCCAAGGAGCGACGCCGCAAGGCCGCTAGCTGGCTTTTTTCTAAATTGCATCTTCCCAATAATTCGAGCGCTAATGATGAAGGCTCTTGGCCTTCGGGCAAATGAGCGACAGGCCATATGATGGCTTGGGGAAAAGGCAATGCTGTGCGCTGTCTTGCCTGTGAAGATGGCTGCACAAGAATACGCCCTTGTGTCACAATCGCTTCCCAGCTTTCCGGAAGCTCCAATGAAAATCCAAACGGCGAAAAGAATTGCACAAACGAAGGCGGATCCGGACGGACAGAAGCTGCAGCCACATTATTTATTCTCTTCAAGGCCGGCGTGTATGGAAGCTGCTCTTTGTCATCTTCTTTGTTTTGTATTTGCCTCCCTGGCAAAGGATCTTTAGCCCTATAATCTGGCTTAGAGCTTTCATCTGCGGGCGCCGGATTAGAATTTATAGTTTGCGGCGTGGAGGGCTTTGTCGGCAAGGAAGCTGTGGAGGGCTCAGGCCGCGCCAATTCAGGAACAGGCTTAGACAAAGGCTGTTCAGGCAGTGCTTTGAATGGCTGCGGAGCCGCAAGAGCTTCATCAGAAGCAAGCGGCGCAGCGCCCGAGAGCCGCGAATGAAACATTGGCGGCGCCGCTGGAATAGGCAAAGGCTTTGTGGGGATGGCTACAGGCGTAGAGGCGTCATTCGCGCTTGGCGATATTTGCGAAGAAGATTTTGTATCAATAAATTCAATCCCCGCAATGAGCTCTCGACATTGCTGGCTGTGTGTTGCATATTCAGCATTAAGAGGCAATTCTGGCTGTAAAATCCAATATCTTCCTGCCGCCGCGGAAGCGCCAAAATAAATTGGGATTATCTGCTTATGCTCCCCAAGCGTTTCGCCACAAACAATGTGCCATTCTAAGCCATTTGTTGTGGAGATTGTTTCGTTGGAAAGACGACGATAAGGCCTTTGTTCGTACAAAAGGCATTCATAAGCAAGGGCTGCCGCCCAAGCTTGAGGGAGGCCTCCGCGTGGAATCTCCCAGGAGATCAAATGACAAACAGTCTGCTCATTTTCTCTTTTCAATAATATTGTATTATTTTCTTGTTTAATAATAAGCCATTGGGGAGGAAATTTTATGCGCAAATGTCCCTGAAATTCTACAGACAAAGAAGACGTCCAGGAAGGCGCTACAAGGCAAAATCCTAATAACAAAATCAGGCTAAATAATCTAAAATTTAAAAGTTTTTCTTGCAAAAAAATGTCATTCTTCATTATCGGAACATTTCGAGAGCGATCAGCAAGCATTTTTTTCCTGCAAATTGATTGTAACAAGCCTTTTGGCTGCTAAGGATAGGATTTCCAAACATTTTTATATTTTAGATTTTTTGATTCGAAGCCTCAAGAAAGCTTTTGCCATAAACGGAGATTGTACAAAACAATAGAAATGAAAAGCTAAGATGTGTCCATATTGCACAAAAGGAATAATCTTCCAGGAGCAGAAAAATTTTTATAGACATGAAAAAATTATTTGCGTCTGAGAATCTAGCGCGTATGAAGCCAAGCCAGGACGAAAGGAGAATGAAATCTTGCGCCCTCATGTTTTTCTCCCGCTAATTTTCCTCGCTAATTTTGTTTTCTCGGCCACGCTTTCCACACAAGATGGCCTCGCAATAAACATTTCGCCCCGAGGCCAGATTACAGGCTGTCGGATTGGCGCTTTCTCTTTGCCCTGGCGAGGCACAGGAGGCTTCTCTTTATGTGATTATGCAAAAAAGCCTCAACTAGTAAATCTCGTGCCTAACGGCAGCTTTGAGGAGGGCGATAAAGGCTGGCGTCTGGGGCCAGGCCAAAGCATTGACACAACTGTCGCCCATACAGGACGCGCTTCGGCTCGCTTGGAAGTCCCGGGCCCCGCCCCCCGCACGTCCAATCTGGAAATTTTCGTTCCTGTAAAGCCCAACACACATTATATCGCTGAATTATGGCTGCGCCGACAAAATGTAGGCGTGTGCGGCGCTTACATTTCTGAACGAGATGAGGCAAATAAGTTTACAGGGCCTGTCACACAAATGGGCGTGTCCATTCCCAAACAGGATAATGTCTGGCTGCCCTTACGCTGGAAATTTACAACACAGCCTCAGACAACACGTGTTTCGTTTCGCGCTGATATTTACAATTCAACAGGGACAATTTGGCTGGATGATTTTTTCCTGGCGGAAGTCCACGAAGGCCAATACGAGCCTGTTCTGGGGCAAATTAAAGCAGCAATGGGCCGTGTGGATTTTGCGGGCCGTGTAGACAAAATGGGCTTGCGGATCGAAGCCCAATTCAAAGCAGAAAAAGAATGCCTGCGGATCGATGGAGTTGTGGCCGACACGACAGGCAAAGAGCGCGCTGTGGGCGTGCGCTTCAGGCTTCCTGTGTTCGCACATGGCTGGAGCTGGGCTGATGATATTGAAGAACAACGGCAAATCGAGCCGGGAATAATATATCGGAATACATATAATTGTGTTTCCGGGATCGGGCTATGTTCCATATATCCCTGGGCGGCACTTTCCGGCCCACAGGCAGGCTTATCCCTCGCGTTGCCATTGTTGCAGGGCCCGCGCGTATTTATTCTCCAGCATGATGGCGCTCAAGACGAATTCTCTGTAACATTTTTCTTTGGATTGACGCCAAAAGCCTCACACAATCCATCGCGGGCGCCTTTTTCCTTTGTGTTGTATCGACATGATCCCCGCTGGGGCCTCCGTTCCACGCAGGAACGCTATTACAAGCTATTCCCTGAGAGTTTTGTAAAACGTCCGCCCTTTGAGGGCTATTTGAATTATGCTAATTTGGAGCGCCCTGAGCTGAGCGATCATACATTGCGCATAGGCTCCAGCATTTTGCCAGATGTGAATGATTTTGGCGAAGGATACAAATTTTTGCATCATGTGCATGGCTGTTATGATTTTCGGCAGATTCCTTGGCCGAGCCCCCAGCCAATGACAGATGAGCAAGTGGCGGCTGAGCTACAAAAAATGATTCAAATCGAGGAAAAACAAGGGCGTGGCTATGTGCCCACGCGTGAAACAATAAAGAAAATATGCCGTGGGCCCAATGGAGAGATATTGTATATTGGCGATACGCGCTATTGGCGTGCACAGGAAGGCTACAATCACACAGATCAGCCGGGATGGGGCTTGAATTTTCGCGTCAATGAAGATCCCGACATTTCCCCGCATTTGAAAAATGTGGCTCAGGAAATCGCCCAATCGGCCCTGGGACGCCACATTTACAGCAGATGCCATAGAAGGCTACATGTGCAATTCACACGCCCTGAATTACAATCCCGAGCATTTCCAAACAACGCTTGTGCCTTTGACATTCGGCAGAGACAGCCTGAAGCCTGCTATGCCCAATACAATTTGGGATTTTCATTATAAGGCCTGGAAGCCCATTACAGAGCAATATAAAATCGTCACATACGGCAATGCTAATGGCTATGAACAAGCCTTTATTTTGCCATTTGTGGATGTTGCGATGACAGAAGGCAGTTGGGATCCCCAGCATCCTGCTCGGCTGGCCCGTTATTTGCGTTCCTTAGCGCATCGCAAAATTTGGCGCGATTGGCATGCCTGCGATGATCGTGGCGGCTATGGAGATGCTAATCCCGCTTTTGTGCGGCGGCAATTTGCACGCGGCCTCGCGTACGCTATTTATCCGCCTGTGTATTCAATTGAAATTATGTCTGGCAATTTAGAGCAACATCGCTTCTTGTATCGTCAATATGTCCCGGCTATTGAAGAGCTGAATAGGGCAGGCTGGGAAGCTATTCCTTATGCGCAGGCAGGAGCCGGGCTGAGCGTGGAGCGTTTTGGCAGCTTTTCCACAGGCGAATTGCATTTCACAGTTAGCAATTGGGCGAAAGAGCCGAAAACAGGAACATTGCAGCTTGATCGCGCCGCCTTGAACATTCCCACAAATGTTTTGCTTGTATATCTGGACATCCTGCCCGGCGCGGCACGCTTTCAGCCTTTCCCTGCCGCTGGCTTGCCGATTCAGATAGAGGGCGAGCAAACATTAGCTTTATGGATAGGCACACGTGAGCAAGCTGCCCAGCATGGCTTTCGTCTTGCCGAGCACATGTTGCATAAGATTGATCGGACATATTATCCAGAAATGGATACAATGGCACGACAGGCGTGGGCAGCAGCTGTGAAAATTGCCCAGCAAGGGCAAAAAGCGGCTGGAAAGCAGGAGGCTTTACGACTGGCACAACGCCTACAGCAAGCTTTGAGTTCTTTGCCCCAAAAGCTTTCCACAAAATCTCCCGTGGATTTGCTGAAATTAATCTATAGAGCCAAAACATATGTGAGCATGGCGCCTGCCGCGCTTTTGGGAGCTGAGCTGCAAGCGCCGCGCATTGTTGAAGAAGCGCCCCGGGGATGTCTTTGGGAGCTCACAGCTCATTTGCAATTGCCTTCCCAATGTCGCCTGTCCGAATTTATGATTCAGAGCCCCTGGGAGGAAATTATCCATAAAAGCCAAGGGGAGAGGCCTCGAAACGGCACGGGCCCGCTTAAAGCCCAATTGTTTGTTCCGGCCGAGCCGCCGCGGCAATTATTGCCCTATCTCTTGTCTGTAAAAGGGAATTGGCAGGGCGTGGATTTTGAATTGCATGCGCCTGTTGATGTGATTCCGGGAACGCCTATTGTTGTGAAAATGCAGCCCCAGCGGGCTTTCCGTGGACAAGAACGGCAGATTATATTCTCTCTTGAAAATAAGTTAGACATAAGCGCTTCTTTGCAGATGAAATTATCTGCGCCGGCCAAAACGAGCTGGGAGCAGACGGAATATCTTGTGGAGCTGCCGGCGCGCCGCCACGCGCAATTGACAGCCACATTGAAGTTAGAGCCATTAGCGCGGCTGGGCGCCACGCGCATCGGCTATGTCATTACATCCGCACAGCCCCAATTCAATACGCAAGGCCATCTGGAGCTCCTCATCAGCGATCCGGTGCCGCAATTGCGAATTAAAGCCACAGCAGAGCCTCCGCGTATAGATGGAAAGCTTGAAGAAGCTGTATGGCAACAGCCTCCTCTCATTCCAGAATTGAAAATTTTAAGCGATGGCAGTCCTGCGACAGAAAAAACATCTGTCTGGATGACATATGACAAGCAAGGCGTGTATATTGCTTTCCGCTGCCACGAATCGCAAATGGATAAGCTTGTGGCGCGTTATACGCAGCGGGGAGATCCATTATATCTGGATGATGATGTAGAAGTGTTCATTTTCCCTGCAGAGTCTCCACAGGCCTATCAATTCGCTGTCAACGCTTTGGGCACGCAAAGCGACAATTTTGGCAATAAAGCAAATTGGCAAGCCGCTGCGCAACAGAGTGAAAAGGAATGGACAGTTGAGCTTTTTGTCCCCTTTGCGGCGATTGGCCTGCAGGGGCCGCCCCCGCCTACATTGCCCTGGAATGTGCAATTCGGCCGCCAGCAAAAAGCCAAGCGTGAAACGACTTCCTGGACGCCAAGCAGCGCCTTCATTAGCAGAGAAGGCATGGGGGAGATATTTTTTGATTAACAAGTCGCTTTTGAGGGTAAGAGCGAAGTATTTAGGGGACTTTAATTTATAAATTATCGGTATGCTTCTCAATATTGCTCAAGGGGAATATACTGATAAGGAAATTCGTCATTTAAAGTGATGGCCAAACATCAATGAATGAAGAGAATGCGCTGCTTGTGGAGCAAGCGCGGCGAGGCGATAAGGAAGCTTTCGCCGTCCTGTATAGACAATATCAACATACGATTTACAGCTTGATTTGGCATTTGACGGCAAATCCAGAAGCAGCAGCCGATTTGACGCAGGAGACATTTGTAAAAGCCTGGCACGCGTTGCCGCGTTTAAAAACGCACATGGCGTTTGGCGGCTGGCTGCGAATTATCGCCTTGAATTTAGTCCGCGATTATAGTCGTCGTCACAAGCCTGAACAATCTCTTTTGGAGCATACATCGGCAGAGAGCAATCCACGCGAAGCAGCTGATGTGAATCCCGGGCCAGAAGAGGAAATTATTCGCAGCCAGGAACAAAAAATCGTTCGTGAAGCTGTAAGCCGTCTGCCAGAGTCACAAAGGCTTGTAATAGTAATGCATCATTTTGAAGATAAGCCTGTAGCTGAGATCGCAGCCGAATTGAAACTGCCTATCGGAACAGTGTTATCTCGCCTGGCGCGGGGACGCGAAGCATTACGCCGCCGCCTGGGAAAGCTTGTGGAGACGGAGGACTGACAAATTTCTTGGGGGCCCACGGGAGCAAAATACAATGAAATGTCGGATGAGTCGCTATTTAGCTGAATATCAAATAGGGGCTTTGCCAGTGCGCAAGCGGGCACAAATAGAACAACATCTGGCAAAATGTGCTTTTTGCCAGAGAGAATTAAAAGCCCTGCACAAAACGGCCGCCCTGCTGGAGCCCATGCCGCTGCACGAGGCTCCAGCCTTTATATGGCCCCGGATTTCGCAACAGTTAACGCCGCGTCAACGATCCCGCACGGCGCGCCAATGGATTCCGGCGCTGGCAGCAGTCTGGCTTGTGCTTGTCATTATTCTCCTTGCGTTGTGGAGTCCGTGGACGCATCCCTTTCCTGACAATGCCACTGCAGATAGCCTGCTAGAAATACATGTAGCGGCCGCTTGGCATGAGCCGTTAACGGATAAAGCAGCCTTAGGCTTAGCCCTCTTGGCGGCCGAAGCTACGGAAGCCCCGCCGGGCGAAAGGGCCATAAATTGAAGAAGCTGCCTTTGTTTGTGAATCTGATTGTATTTCTGATTATGGGGGGGCTGCTGGGCTGCAGCCGCAAATTGTCTCCCCAGGAAGCCGCGGCTGTTTTGACAAGAATCCAGCAAGCGCGCCAGACGGTGACTTTACAGGGCGTGCTGACAACATCTATTCTGTTTCAGGGAAAGAAGCTCAACGCTCGCGCCGAAATACATCGGGGCGCAGGAATAATTCGACTGAAATACACATCTGGCCGCTTTGCAGGCTGGCAAATCATCGAACAAGACAGGCTAGTGTGGCGTGTCAGCCCGCAGCAAGAAATTTTGCCTTCGCTCATTGCTCCAGAGCCCGAATTGGCTCCTCCCTGGCTGGCACGCCAGACGCGCTTAAATGTGTACGCCGCCGGCTGGATGCGTATTGCAGGCCGACAAGCGCAAAGATATGTGATCGTGCCAACGGGCGGCCGTTCAGCTTCACGCTTAATATTCTGTTTGGATGCCCAGACGGGCTATCCGCTGGCCATCTGGCGCTATAGCCAGCGTGGCAAGCTTATCTCTGAAACGCGTTTTCATTCTGTACGCTATAATGTTTCGCCCCCCCAGCGCGTCGTGCCCCCGCAAGTGGCGCAGGAACATTGGCGTCGCTGGCGCTATAGAGCGGCGCGCCCGGCCAACGAAACTGAATTGAAAAACCAATTAGGAGGCCCTTTGCTTAAGCCTGTTTATGTGCCCGCAGGCTTTCAATTACGAGGCCTGTTTTTGCGCCAGACACGCTGGGGGCCGGCGGCGGAAATCCGTTATTCCGATGGCGTACGGCATTTTTTGGTCATGCAGCTGAAGCCCTCCTCAGGGGCAGCCCCGCCTGTGCCTTCCAGTCCCCCGCATGCCTGGCCAAAGGGACGAGAGTCAACGCCCGCGCCTCTTTCTCCAAAGGGAGAGCCCGCAAAGTCTCCCGCCTGGCAGCCGAGGCCATTTCCGCCGCCAAACGAAATGAGAGAAGCAAGGCGCCAGGGGAATATTGGACAGCAACAGGAAATAGACAGGCCGCGTTATCATCCCGCTCAGCCATATGGAGGGCCGTTTGCTCGTTTTCAGGGCAAACATAGATTCATTGCCCAACGCGGGCCATTTTATATGATTGTTTTGGGGGAATTGCCGCCTGAGGAATTACAGAAAATTCTTCATAGCATCCCCCCGTTACAGACTTAAGATTTTGAGGGAACAATTTTTTATGGCTATTTACTAAAGAATATAGTATAATGTTTTCAGCTGGCTGATTAGCTTTTTGGAGCATCGGGATTATGGCTGCTGAAGAATGTGAAATTGTTTCTGCTCATATTGTCTGTTTTGGCAACTCTGTGACACAGGGGACGCCTTATGTAGCGCCTGAAGACACATTTCCGGCTCTTTTGGAACGCCGCTTAAATGCCCGCTATGCCCCCTCTCCTCATGTGTGCGTCATAAATGCGGGAGTCGGAGGCGAAAATTCACAGGAAGGGCTACAGCGGCTGGAAAGAGATGTCTTAGCCCATCAGCCCACAATTGTGACGATAGAATTTGGCCTGAATGATATCCGATATGAGCCGGAAAAACGCCTTTCTGAAGAGCAATTTGCCACTAATTTGCGCGAAATGCATCGCCGGATTAAAGAAACAGGGGCGCATGTAATTTTTATGACGCCTAATCCAATAATTGAGAGGTATCATGTATATTCCCAAGCCACTGATTATTATGCGCAATGGGGAGGCTGCAATGGCTTGAATGCCATTTACGCTCAAATTGTGCGCGAAACGGCACAGCAGACAGGCGCCTATTTATGTGATATTTACGAGGCTTTTGTTCGGGAAGCGATTAAAGCGGAGTTCCGCGGGGAAACATTTAATTACGAGGATTTGTCCATTTTAGGCCGATATATCAGCACACGCGATGGCGTGCATCCCACGACTGCGGGGCAAGAGCTCATTGCGGCTGAACTCTATCGCCTGATCGTTCAGCAGAAATTGCTTGTCTGGCATGGATAAGGGCGATGGGGACTCGGCATATGCATCGCCATCGCCACTTAAACACGGGATTGACATCCCAATAATGTGGCATTATGTGAAGCGCTTTTTATTTGAAAGCGTGATAATGTCAGCGCAAAGCTGGAAGGCAGGGCTTATCTATGAGCCCGACTGCTCATGTCCATTCCCATATTAGCGGATTGCCTTCCCAGACGCTCACGCCCACAGCGGATGACATGCAGTTAGTGCATGCCGCTCAGGCCGGCGATGTGGAAGCCTTTAGCGCACTTGTGGATAAATATCATAGCAAAATTTTCGGCATTGTCTATCGGATGTGTGGGCCGCAAGAAGCCGAAGATTTGACACAAGAGATTTTCTTGCGGGCCTTGACGGCCTTGCGCAAATTCCAATTTCAAGGGGAGTCCAGCTATCGCACATGGCTGTATCGGATTGCCATAAATGCGTGCATTAATGAGCTGCGTCGCCGCAAACGGCGCCATCTTGTGGAAGGCCCCTCTCTGGATGAACTTGTGGAGACACACAAGGGCTTGATGGAGCGCAGCATTCCCGATGTTTCGCGCATGCCGCATGTGATGGCAGAACGCCGTGAATTGCAGGAATTAGTTCAAGCTATCATTCAGACGCTTTCGCCGCATCATCGCGCTGTGATTACGCTCATTGATTTAGAAGGCATTGAATATGAGGAGGCGGCGCGAATTATTGGCTGCCCGCTCGGCACCCTCAAATCGCGTCTGGCGCGTGCCCGTCAAGCGCTTGCTCGTAAGCTGCGACGCTATCTGGAACGCTCTGCACAAGAAGCCAAAATAAGCTAATGAGCTAAGGATTTTCCACAAGAAATGAATATGTCGTGCCACGAAGTGCAAAAATGGCTGGAAGAATATGTGAATGGCACATTGCCAGTGTCGTGCTGTGTCTTTGTTGAGCAGCATCTCCGGCAGTGCCCTTCCTGCCGCCAGCTTGTTCTGGAAATGCGTTTGCTCAAAAGCGTTCTGCAAAAGACAAGCAGTCCCCTCCCGCCTCCTTGTTTAGCCGAAAAGATAAAAAAAGCGGCGCAGACTCGTTTAGCCCTTAAAAATCGCCCTCTTTCTGAGAAAGCATTGGGCTCGCCCGCCTTTTTAGCCACATGTGTCAGCTTGCTGTGCGGCGCAATGATTTGCCTGCTTGTCATCTGGAGAATGTCTTTTGCCAGCAATATCCCGGAAATGTGGCCCGCGCCAGATGTGGAAGTAGTCGCAGCATATCGTTTACGCGCTCGTTTTACAGAAACTAATCCACAAAAAAATAAATCTTTCCATAATGTGAGCGCTGGGCGTCAGAATGCTTCTGCTGTCAGCCCTCAAAGACTGAACAGGCACACTCCTGTTCCTTCTTTGGGGCCCAGGCCCGCTTCCAACGCCATGAAAAGGCGCGCCATGGCAATTTCGTCGCCTTTGACGCGCAATGCCTCTTCGCTACATTGCCCTGTATCCGCATTATCGGCCGAAAAACAGTTCGGGCCAGCTGGCCCCCAGGCGACACAAAATGCCATGCCCGCCGTAAAAACGCTTTCTACACAAAATTACACGCCCTTCTCGCCTGCGCCTGTGCCGCGGCTAAATCCTCCGGCTCTTTCCTGTTTCGACTCTTCCTTTTCAGAAATGCAAATAATCCCGCCGGCTGTGTTATCTCCGCCTCCGATTCCTCCTCATACGGACATACGCGCTTTTAGGCCCGCTATGAGGACAGAAACGGCCTTATCGCAAACAGAGACAGCATATCGGTCCTGGCGCCTGCGTTCTTTGGCAGAGCCCATGCCTTCGGGAAGCGTAAGCGTGAAAAATTTGAGTGCGCCCGCCAAATCGGCTGCAGAATTCACAGAGCTACATTAGCTGAGCCGCGCAGGAATTATCTCCCCGAACACAAATATCTCTGTATGTTAGCGACAATGAAAGCTGTCATCTGGGAGGGCCCGAACAAGATTCGTGTAGGGGAGATGCCCATTCCTCAGCCCCGTCCCGGCCAAATGCTTGTGCGCGTAGCGGCCTGTGGCATATGCGGCAGCGATTTGCGTTATTATGCCGGCGAAAATCCCTGGGCGCTGCACACATTAGGCTATCCGCGGCCCAATCCCAAGGGCATGATATTGGGACATGAAATTGGCGGCTATGTGGATGTCACAGGGCACGGCGATTGGCAGCGCGTGGGCGTGCTCTCCTTTAAGGCATGCGGGATGTGTGCGGAATGTCGGCGCGGCGTGCCTCAATTGTGCGCTCATACGGCGCATTTGGGCCATGGGGCAGGCTGGCAGGGCCAAAATGCGGGGGGAATGGCGGAATTCTGTCCTGTATGGCGGGAAAACATCTATTTTTTGGCTGATATGATTGATGTGGAGGAAGCGACATTTCTGGATGGGCTGGCTGTCGCTGTGCATGCTGTCCGGACCGCCAATATTCCTCCAATGTCCAGTATCGTTGTAATGGGCGGCGGGCCTATTGGCTTGCTCATTGCCCAGACAGCACGCGCTTTGGGCGCCGGGCGCATTCTTGTCACGGATATTTATGACACGCCCTTAGAATGTGCCCGAGAATTAAATATAGAAGCTCTGAAAATTGCAGCCCCGCCCGATAAGAGCACATCTCAAGAAATTCAAGGACAGATCTCTAATCCGATTTTAGCAATATTTGATACAACAGGCGATGCGGCTGTGCAAAAAGCTGCCCTTAAACTTTTGAGCCCGGGCGGCAAACTAGTGTTGTTAGCGGGCGTGGGGCAAGGCTTGCGTTTATCGCTTCGGGATTTAGCGGGCGAACGGCACATAATGACATCCAGCAATCATCAATATGAAGATTTCACATTCGCCCTGGAACTTCTGGCGCAGCGGCGCGTGCATGTAAAGCCAATGATCACACATCGCTTCCCTCTGGAGGAAGCGCCCCGCGCCTTCGCCATAGCATCCGATAAAATGCGCACTGGCGCCTTAAAAGTTCTCCTCATAATGGAAGAATGAGACTTACATCAACTGTTTAATCCAGCGCACGATTTGCGCGCGAATGTCATCCAGATTATCTTTGGCTGGATCCAGCTCTTGCAGCCATTTTTGGGCTTGGGCGGCCAGGCGTTTTTTCGCGGCGGGAGCGTTTGCAATAGCCTTTTCTAATGTAGTGACATAGCGCACATCATCCACGCCTTCGCGAAAGCCTTCCCATTGAATCGTGCCCACAATCCCGTTCACAGTCGGATATGTAAAATTGTGATCCCGATAACTTCTATGATCAAAATCATTCCAGATATGATTAAAGCCGTGTTGATAGGCATAATCCATGGCGCCGTCATAGCCGGCCTTCCACAGCAACAGTCCGAAATTGCGGCGATACACAAGCGGGTCCTCCACGCCGACTTGCGGATTGGCGTAGCAGAAAATCTGCGAGCCTACGGAATGCCATTTTTTCGCCTCTTCAGGATCCGGCGGGCCAGCCAGCACAGCGACATTCAACAATTTGCCCATTGTTTCAAAAGTCCGACGATAACAGGCGACGAATGTTTTGCCCCCGGCTTCTTGTGCGGCCGCCCAGGCGGCTTTTTGGGCAGCCAGTCTTTCTCCTGTGGCCTCATCTATGCCATAAAAATAAACATCTGTATAGCCCCAGGGGCGTAAGAAATCGAGCCAGCGTTTCACAGTTTGCTGGAGCTCCGGGATTTGTTCTGGCTTTTGCGGCCCCACGATATAGCCTAAATTATAAAAGCGCCCCGCAGGCAGGCCTACTTCCCGGCGAATCTGCAGCTGGCGTGTCAGCCGCTTTTCGTCCAGAGCCAGATAATTCGTGGGATACAGAACGCCATGCGCCCGCAAATCCGCCATCTCTGCCCGATATTGTTCTTCAGAACGATTTTCCGAATCAATTCCCGGCTGGCCATCTTCGCTGAGCCGGGCGCGATAATAAATAGAGTAAATCAGCCGGGAGGGCTGCAAGATAAAGGGATGGACAGTGAGCTGGATCGGCAAGGCGAAATTCCCGCCCGTAGCAGAAGCAAAACGCACTAGGCCCTCATAGCGGCCAGGCTTCGCCTGCGCAGGCACATGAAGCGTCAGCCAGAATTCGCGCCATTCGCCGGCAGGAATATCCACTGGCTGCAAAACAGGCGCATCGACAGGCCGAACGGACTGTAAATGCGAGCTATCTGTGTCGCTGCAATTCAGATATTCGTGCGTTCCGTCTGGATTTGTGCTGCGCAGAAAATTCGCTTCCTGGGAGAGATCCACGCGCACCAGCGCATCATCTTTTAGCAGCAATTCCGGAATCAGCCATTTGCGGGGCGTATAGCCGATATTGCGGGTGGCGCCCTGAAACCAGGATTTTACAATATATAGCTCTCCCGCTGAAGCCGGAATTGTGCCGGAGGGACTCCGCAAGGCACTCATTGTGACGCGCAAAGCGGAAACATCCTGGAAGGCCAGTACAAAGGCAGAAACAGATTCATATTCTCCGGCACAGGCGCTTAAGCGCAAAGCGTGTTCTGCGGAAGGCGCGTAATCGGCTTGTGTCCCTGTCGGACGCGACAAAAGGGTCGGCTGATTGCAGGGAAATACAATAAATTGTCGCTTTTCCGCGACAGCCTTGCGGAGCAAAGACAATGTCTGCGGAATGTTTTGCAACATAGTGAGTCGGCGCAGGAACGCTTCTACATCGGCTGGGGCGCCAAAAGCCTGTTTGTCCAGAGAAGAAAGAATCTCTTCAGCCTGTGTAATTTGTTTTTGCCAGCGGGCGAAAAGTGCCGGCGCCTCCGTGGCCATGGCCTGAGCGGCCTGTAAAGTTGTCTGGCAAGCTTGAAGTTCCTGTCGCCAGGCGGCTAATTTTAGGCGAAATTGCGCTTTTTTTGCCGCAAAAGCCGCTTCGGCTTGCTGGATATAGGGCGCTTCGTCGGGCACAGCTCCCTCTATTCGGATATTATCCACAAACACGACTGCGCGCTGGCCCTTGTTTCCATACAGGAATACAGCCCAGCGGTCCAGCATAGGCGCCGTATCCTGGCCTGTGAAGCCCCATAGATATTGCGGAATAACAGCCGCCGCATCCTGCTGGCCGCGCGCCACAAGATCGGCCTGAACTGGCTGCCAATCCGCAGGGCCTGAAAAGCTTTCAATGGGGCCGCAGCCGGAATGCGTGCTGGGCGGATAAAGCGCGTTAATCCCAAAGCCAAATCGGGCTTGATTGGCGGCGCCTCCTTTAATATACGCTGACAGGCGCAGCTCGCCCGCAAGCGGCACCCGCAACGGAACGCCGAAATAATAATATGGGCTGTCGCCGAAGATGATGTCAATTTTCAAGGAGCGTTTGCCCTCCTGGGCTGTTTCTTCAGAGGGGCCAATGTAATTGATGACAGGGGGGCTGCCCCGGCTTGCCCATAAGGCCACTTCAGGCGGCTCGCCCTCAAAGCCCTCTTTGTAGGCAAATGGACGCAAAGGCAAATCTGCGGCGCTTAAGGTCCCATTGCCGCCCAGCCATAGCGCAATGGCACAAAGCGCTGAAATAAATTGCCTATGATAATTTTTTCTCTGTACAAGCACTTGCGGGGCCTCCTTGGAAGCTGTTGGGGCGGGATCGCCTTTGCGATTATAGCATAAACTATAAAAAGTGTGGCCAAAAGTATGGCCACCTGCATTAATGAATAGGCGACATGATAAAAGACAGGCCCAGATTTTAGGCGCCTTTTTGGCCAGAGCTTTTGACAAACACGCCCAAAATCAATATAATAATAAGCGACGGGCGGATAGCTCAGTCGGGAGAGCGCGTCCTTCGCACGGACGAGGTCGAGGGTTCGAATCCCTTTCCGTCCACCAATACAGCTCATAACGCCCCAGTGGGGGCGTTTTTTTGATTTATAATTTGATTTATAAAAAGCCTCTCGCCCAAAGAAGAGCGGGCGCGGCGATGTCTTTAGCGCCTACACGCCCCCAAAATTCGCCCGCGTCTTTGACTCTGAAAAGGGGTGCTTGTTATAATTGCCATAGCCAGAAATTTCTCCCCGAATATCAATAAAAAGGGAGGCTTATTGTGACATTAGACATCAAAGATATAATGAAGATTTTGCCGCATCGATATCCCTTTTTAATGATCGATCGCGTGATCGAGCTGGAGCCGGGCAAACGCGCGGTGGCGATTAAAAATGTCACTGTGAACGAGCCCCAATTTACGGGCCATTGGCCCAACAATCCCGTTATGCCTGGCGTTTTAATGCTGGAGGCGATGGCGCAGGTGGGCGGGATATTTCTGCTGGCGGAAGCGCAGGCGGAAGGCAAAATCGCTTTTTTTGCCGGAATGGATGGCATCCGCTTTCGCAGGCAAGTGCGGCCGGGGGATCAAGTGATTATTACAGCTGAGCTTGTTCGGCGCAAGGGGAATATGGGCAAGGCCGCGGCAGTGGCGCGTGTGAATGGGGAGATTGCGGTGGAAGGCGAATTTATGTTCGCGCTGGTGGACGCCGAACAGCCGCAGGAATCTTCGGAGGCAGAAGAATGAGCATACATCCGACCGCAATCGTGGATCCGAAGGCCGAATTAGGTGTGGAAGTGGAGATTTTGCCCTATACGATTATTGAGGGCGAGACAATCATTGGCGATCGGTGCGTGATTGGCCCTCATTGTGTGATTCGGCGCTGGACAGAAATCGGCAGTGATTGCCATATCACGACGGGCGCAGTTTTGGGCGAGCCGCCGCAGGATCGCAAGTTTCAGAATGAAAAAAGCTTCTTGAAAATTGGGCGGGGCAATCAAATTCGCGAGTATGTCACATTGCATCGGGCGACAGGGGAAGGCGAAGCAACGATTATTGGCGATTATAATATGATTATGGCCTATTGTCATGCGGGACACAATGTGCGCATTGGCAGCTATTGTCAATTGGCCAATGGCGTGCAGATTTCGGGCCACACTGTCTTTGAGGATTATGTGACGGTAGGGGGGATGACAGGCTTTCATCAATTTGTCACGGTGGGGAAAATGGCGATGGTGGGGGCCATGTCCCGCATCAATCAGGATGTGCCGCCCTTTACGATTGTGGAAGGCAATCCGGCCGAAGTGCGCGGCCTGAATGTGATTGGCCTGGAGCGTCATGGCGTCTCGGCCGAGGATCGCGCCGCTTTACGGCGAGCCTTCCGCCTGTTGTTCCGTTCCGAATACAATCTTACAGACGCCCTGCGCGCCGTGGCGGAACAGGTGCCGGATTTGCCGGAAGTGCGCTATTTGTGCGACTTTATGCGCCGATATCAAGAGGGCCAATTTGGCCGTCAGCGCAATCCCCGCTAAGTGGTCGCGGCAGCAGGACGGGGCGAAAACTCATGCCCTTGCGCGAGATTTTTTTTATTGCCGGTGATCCTTCGGGCGATGTGCATGCCTCTATGCTGGCTGCGGAACTGCAGCGGCGCGGGGGCTGGCGGCTGACAGGCGCCGGGGGCCCTTTGATGCGGCGCGCCGGCGTACAGACGGATTTTGACAGCAGCCGCTGGGCAGTGATGGGCCTGGGGCAGGCGCTGCTCAAGCTTCCGGCCGCCTTATGGACGAAGCACAAAATTTTGCAGCTTTTGCGGCAGCGGCGGCCAGATTTGCTCCTGCTGGTGGATTTTGGCGGCTTCAATATACGCGTGGCGCGCGCCGTGAGGCAATTTCCCTGGCCGCAAAAGATTATGTATTTTTTCCCGCCGCGCTCCTGGGACAAAACAGAGCGGGATTGGTCCGAATTAGCCCGGCTGGCGGATTTAGTGGTCACGCCCTTTGTGTGGTCCGCCGAACTGTTACGCCGCTGTGGCGTCAATGTGCATTATGTGGGCCATCCAGTGATGGATCGGGTCCAGCCGTGTGAGGATAAGAGGCTTTTGCGCACACGCCTGGGGCTGCCGCCAGCTCCTGTGTACATTGGGCTGATGCCCGGCAGTCGGCCCTTTGAAAGGCGTCTGATTGGCAAAGAAATGTTGAACGCCGCGCGCCAGTTATTAGCGACACAGGACATTCACTTTCTCTGGTCGCCCGGGCTGCCCGGGCGGCCTGATCCAGTGCGCCTTCCCGCGGATCTCCAGCCCCATCTCAGCGTCATTGCCGATAACGCCGCTCTGCTTGCCGCTGCGGATCTGGCCATTGTGTGTATGGGTACAACGACTTTAGAAGCCGCGGCGGCGCTCACGCCGTTTGTGGCTGTCTATAAAGGAACAGCCCTTCAAACATGGCAATTCAAGCTCATGCGGGTCCCCACGCGGTTTTACGCGATGCCGAACATCATTCTGGATGAGCCAGCGATGCCGGAATTCGTCGCTGAAGCCTGCACGGCCGCCAACATCGTTCAATGCGTTCGGGAGCTGCTGGCGGAACCGAAAAAATTAGCTCAAATGCGAGACGCCCTTCAGAGAGTGCGGGAGCAGCTGGGTCCCCCTGGCGCGATTGCCCGAACGGCAGATTTGCTGGAAGCTATGATAACGAAAAAGGCAGGGGCGTATTAATGCGCTCGCTCTGGCGTTTGCGCGTATTTGCCGCCGGCCTGTGGCCGCTCATCATTCTCGCCGTGCCCATAATGTCTGGCGCGGCCTGGCTGAATGTGCAATCATTGAGCGCCATCAAGCCGATACTGGATGGCATTAGCATGCTGGCGGGGCAAGCGCCGCCGGCGCAACCGACAAGCCCCAGCCCCTCTATTTTTTCCTGGTTGCCCAAAGGATTAAAGCCGCCCGCTTCTGCCGCCCCGCCCTCCTCCGAAACGCCCCTGCCCCGCGTTGTATCGCCACAGCAGGCCTGGCAACATATATTTCATAAGACAAAAATTTTTGTCGTGCTATTGTTAGCGGCAGCCATCGCCAACGCCCTGGCTTTATATCTGGGGGATTACATCGGCCAGCAAATTTTGCGCCGGCTGCGGATCGCCGTATTCAGCCATTTGCAAACTCTGTCCATGTCTTTTTTTGATCGGCGGCGTTCGGGAGAACTGATTTCCCGCGTCAATAATGACACAATCGTGCTGCAGCGTGCGTTCGGCGCGGATTTGTTTAAAGTAGTCGTGGCGCCTCTCGTCATTATATTTATGATTATCCAGATGCTGCGCATTTCGCCGCTTTTGACAGGGATTCTGGCGGTGACGCTTCCCCTCGTCACTGCGCTCACAGCGTATACGGCCCAATTTGCCCGCCGCTATGGGCGGCGCACTCAAATGCGCGTGGCCGATTTAACTACTGTCACAGAAGAAAGCTTTGCCGCCATGCGCGTGATTAAAGCCTTTGGGATCGAGGCGCAGACGCAGGCGCGCTTTACGCGGGCGGCTACAGAAGTGCTGCGAGCCGAAATGAAAAATGCGCTGGTCAAAGCCCTGGGCCTGCCGCCGGTTTTTGCCATTGTGGGCGGCGCGCTGGCAGTCACCCTGCTAGTGGCGGGCCAGGAAATCCAGCAGGGGGCGATGAGCTTTTCCACCTTAATGTTATTTGTCGTGTTCCTGCAAGTAGCGGCGGCGGAGCTGAATACTGTGGCGCGCCTGTATGTGATGTTGCAAGTGGCCGAAGCCGCGGCGGAACGCACCTGGGCGCTTTTAAAAGAACAGCCGGAAATACAAGATGCCCCGCAAGCTGTAGAATTAGCCCGCATCGAAGGCCGCATTACCTTTGAGCATGTGGAATTTTCCTACGATGGCGAACATCCGGTGTTAACGGATTTTTGTCTGGATATTGCGCCCGGGGAAGTCGTGGCGCTGGCGGGGCCCAGCGGCGCCGGCAAAACAACAGTCGCCAATCTTGTGATGCGACTTTATGATCCCACAAAAGGCCGCGTTTTGCTGGATGGCCTTGATTTGCGGCAAATCCGGCAGGATTCGTTGCGGCGCTTTTTAGCCTGTGTGCCCCAGGAAACGATTCTTTTTGGCACGACAATCCGCGAAAACATTGCCTGCAGCTTTCCCGAGGCCACGGAGGAGGAAATAATTGCCGCGGCAAAAGCCGCCCACGCCCATGATTTTATTATGTCCTTGCCCGAGGGCTATGATACGCATGTCGGCGAAAAAGGAATGCGGCTTTCGGGGGGCCAAAGACAGAGAATTGCGATTGCCCGCGCTTTTTTGCGCAATCCGCGGATTTTGATTCTGGATGAGGCGACTTCTTCGCTGGATAACGAAAGCGAGGCCGCCATCCACGCGGCTTTAGCCACTTTGCTTCAGGGTCGCACAGCGATTATCATCGCCCATCGGCTCTCCACTATTCGCAACGCCGATCGGATTATTGTGATGTCGGAAGGGCGCATAGTGGAACAGGGCACGCATGAGGAATTAATGCAACAAGCGGGGCTGTATCGCCGGCTGTATGAATCGCGTGAATTGTTAGGCGCTACAGCGTCTTCGCCCGAAATCACGGAATTTGCCGCTTCCGATGCCGACAGTGCGGCAGAATCTATTGATCTGTAAAAGGCCCAAAATGCCTATGTGGATAAAAAACATTCGGCAATCTCTGTGTAAGATAGATTGGGCTTTTGTCCTTTATAATTCTCTCGTCCTTCTGGCATTGGCGCTGGGCGTTTTGTGGATGCCTGTGTATTTTGCCAAACGCAAAAGGCGCGGCAAATCCTATGCCGGCTTATGGGAGCGTTTGGGCTGGCTGCCCCCGAAATTAGATTATTGGCCCAAGACAGAAGAGCCCGTGATCTGGATTCATTGCGCTTCCGTCGGCGAAGTCAATGCCGCGGCGCCCATTTTGAAGGCCCTGCGCATACGTTTGCCTCTGGCCCATTTTGTGCTCTCTGTCGTGACGCCAGCCGGCTACGCTCATGCGCAGCAGCGTGATCTGGGCGTGGAAGCTGTATTTTATTTCCCTCCCGATATTCCTTTTGTGCTTCAAGAGATATTCTCACGCCTGCAGCCACAGGCGCTTATATTAGTGGAAACGGAGTTATGGCCCAATTTGCTGTGTCTGGCGCGGCGTCGGGGCGTGCATACAGTTGTCGTCAATGGCCGTATCTCGGATCGGGCCTTTCCCTGGACGAAAATGCTGCGGCCGATATATCGCTGGGCGCTCCGGCATGTGGAGCTGATTGGGGCGCAATCGGAGGAAGACGCCCAGCGTTTTATTTTCTTGGGAGCGAATCCTGAGCGCGTATTTGTCGGCGGCAATTCTAAATTTGATGGCGCGCCCGAGCCGCTATCGGCGGCCGAAGCCGCGCGCTGGCGCCAGGAATTTGGCTTCGGGGAAGACGATCTCATCATTTTGGCCGGCAGCACACACGAAGGCGAAGAGGAAATCATTTTGACAGTCTTTGATCATTTGCGCTTCACACACGCAAATTTGCAACTGATTATTGCCCCGCGTCATCCGCAACGCGGCGAGGCTATCCATCAGCTTGTCCGCGAACATGGCTATGATGTATATCGGCGCAGCCATGTGCTGCAGGCACGCGAAGCAGGCGAAGAAATCGGCCCTCCCAGCAGCAGCGCCGCGCGCGTTGTGATTCTGGATACAATCGGCGAGCTGGCCTCTGTGTACGCCTGCGCTGATCTTGTAATTATGGGCGGCAGCCTTGTCAAGGGGCTTTCAGGACACAATATCCTGGAGCCGATTGCCCAGGGCAAATTCACGCTTTTTGGCCCCTATATGGCCGATTTTCGCGATATCAGTGCGATTGCCATTAAAGAAGGCTGCGGCTGGCAAATAAAGTCAGCGGAGGAATTGCAGGCGCAATGCGAGCTGTGGCTGACACAGCCCGAGCGGCGGGCGGAAGTAGCGACATTAGGCCCTGCCATGCTGCGCAAATATGCCGGCGCTTCCGAGCGTTACGCCAGAGCCATTGAAGAGCTTGTGGAGCAATCCGTGTCGCCTCCCCCGCCCGAGGAATCGCAATTAGCTCCTCCGGCAGAGCTTGAAAAAACGACTACAGATTTATGAATAGCGCCGTCTGCTGGGAAGATATTGTCACAGGAAAAAAACAAGGGCTGGGCGCAAGCCTGGCGCGGCTAGGCCTGTCCTGTTTGGCCGGGCTCTATTATGGCGGCTTGTGGGCTAATTTAGCGCTGTACGAATACGGCGTGAAGCGCCGAACACGCCCTGCTTTGCCGACAATCAGCGTGGGCAATTTGACATTAGGCGGCACTGGCAAAACAACAGCCGTGCGCTATCTGGCTAAAGCTTTGTTCGAACGCGGCCTTCAGGCCGGGATTGTTTTGCGAGGCTATGGAGGCAGAGCGCGCAAAAATTTATTAGCCAGCGACGGGCGCGGCCATATTGCGGCACTGTCATTGACAGGCGATGAAGCGCAGGAGCTTGCCCGCGCCTTGCCACACACGCCCATTGTTGTAGGTGCCCGGCGCGAAAAGAGCATTGCTATTTTGCACAGTCTGGGCGCCTCTTTAGCGTTGCTGGATGACGGCTATCAGTATTTTCGTATGGAGCGGGATTTAAATATCGTTTTGATCAGCGCTCTCTTTCCGGCTGAAGCCGCTCATCTTTTTCCCCGCGGCTTTTTGCGCGAGCCCTGGACGCATTTGCGCCGTGCGGATCAATTATGGATTACACATGCCGATCTGGCTTCTGCGGCGCATATTTGCGAGCTAGAAGCTCAGCTCCATTGTTATGCGCCAGATAAGCCCATTGTTGTCACGCAGCACAGGCCGCAAAGATTGTTGACTCTGGATGGAGGAGATGTGCCGTTAGAAAGCCTGCGCGGGCGTAAGATAGTAGCCGTCTCCGGGCTGGGCTGTCCCGAAAGCTTTGAGCATACAGTGCGGCAGCTGGGAGCCCAGCTGCTGCCTGTACGCTTTCCGGATCATCATATTTACGGAACACAGGATTATCAGCAAATCAAGAAAAAGGCAGAGGAGTGGGGAGCCGAGGGCATTGTCACGACAGGCAAAGATGCTGTCAAGATTTCAGCTATATTGCCTGCTGAAGATTTTGCTTTGCCGCTATGGATTTTACAGAGCGAATTGGCAATTATACGGGGCGAAGATATCGTCACAGAAGCTTTAGAAAAAATAATTGCCCTTGTTCCTAAGGCCTTATGAAAAGTCTCTGGCGCCGTCGGATAGAGCAATCTCTCATAGCCGCCCTGGCCTGGCTGACAAGCCTGGCCGTGCGCTTTGTTTCTTTTCGGGGATTATATCTCCTGGCGGATGCCCTGGCCAATTTGATTATTCTGCTTGTGCCGCGGCGGATTCGAATGGCGGAGCGCAATATCGCCGCGACTTTTCCTCATTTATCGCCGCAGGAATGCCGCGCTATCTGTCGTCGGAGCGTCAAAAATATCGTGCGGACAATGTTGGAGCATTTTAAGCTGCCTTATTTGTCGGCGCAAGATTTGAAGCATCTTCTTACAGGTTCAGATTTGCAGCCAATGAAACAGGCTTTGCAAGAGGGTTCGAGCGTTATATTAATCAGCGCGCATCTGGGCAATTGGGAATATCTGGGCGCTTATGCGTCTTCACAGGTGGCGCCATTGACAGTCATTGCCCGCGATGCCGCCCATCCTGTTGTGGCTGGGCTTATTAACAAAGCCCGCCAGGCACACAAAATAACAGTTTTGGGTCGCGAGGATCTTCGTGAGATGCTGCGTGTGCTCAATGCAGGCGGCATGCTGGGCATTTTGCCGGATCAGCATTGCGCCCAAGGGGGCGCTTTGTTAGAATTTTTAGGGCGTCCGGCCTGGACATTTACAGGGCCCGCCTTGCTGGCGCAGCGTTCGAACGCCCGCGTGTTTGCCGCTTTTTGTGTGCGGCATTTTGATAGCGGCGCGCTGGAAGTTATCTTATGGCCTGAAATTGAGCTTATCCACACAGGCCAACGGACACAGGATGTCATTGTGAATACGCAGCGCATCAACAAAGCGATTGAAGAAGCCATACGGGCCTATCCGGATAATTGGCTGTGGCTGCACAATCGGTGGAAAAGTAAGCGCCTGGCGCCCCAAGCGCCATCTTGGGAAAGCTCTGGGCAAGCTGAATCAGTTCAGGGAAATGTGGATAGCTGAAAGTACATCAGCCATAATGATGCAGAAGCGTCCATCGTTATTTGCTACAGTGTTGTGTCTTATTCTGGCGGCTTGGGGGACAGCGAGCGCTTTGGAAGCGCAGCAGCTGGGCCCTTATGAGCCGCCCACAGGCTGTTACATCGGCGCGTATGTGGAATTAGATCACAATGTTGCTGGCCAGATTAGCGAATTTGAACGCCTGACAGGCAAAAAACACGCCACATATTTCCGTTATGTGGGCTATGGGCAGCCTTTTCCTTATAAGTGGGTCAAGGAGCTCCATGCTCAGCAGGCTGTGCCACATATTGCCTGGGAGCCCAATGAAGGGCTGGAGGCTGTCAAGGATGACGATTATTTGCGGGGTTGGGCGGAAGCCGCCGCCCGTACAGAAGGGCCTATTTTCTTACGCTATGCCTCTGAGATGAATGGCAATTGGATGGCGTATTCCGGCGATCCCGATTTATATATCGCCAAATGGCGGCTTGTGTATCGCGTGATGCACGAAACAGCGCCTAATGTCATCATGATCTGGTGCCCCTTCGCCACGCCCCGCGCTACAATTCCTCTTTATTATCCGGGCGATGAATATGTGGATTGGGTTGGCGTCAACTTATATAGCGTCTATCGCACCGACGGCGATCCGACAAAGCCTCCCAGCGAGGATCCGCGCGAATTGTTGCGTTATGTGTATGATATGTTTGCCGCGCGCAAGCCCATTGCGATATGCGAATACGCGGCGACGCATTATTGTGTGGCGACAAGGCAATATGTCATTGATTTTTGTCTGGACAATATGCGGAAGCTATATACAGCATTGCCCACGCAATTTCCCCGCGTCAAAATGATTAATTGGTTTTCTGTGGACACAGAGCGGCATAAGCTGGCGCACAATAATTATTGCGTGACAGATCATCCGCAAGTGCTGCAAGCCTATTCCCAGCTCATTGCGCAGGATTATTTTCTCTCCCGTGTGCCTGAGGAAGTGCTTTTGGCCGCGCGCTCTTCCAGCCGAGCCGCCCAGGCTCCCCCAGGCCCTGTTGGGCCTGCCGAGCCTGTTCCAGCGACGCCCCGGCCTGCGGAGCGGCCGACAGAAGCCCCGACGCCTGCGCCGACAAGCGTGCCGCTCGCGCAAACGCGTCTGGGCGTTGCCGCTCCTAATGCTGTGG
This sequence comes from uncultured Armatimonadia bacterium, assembly GCA_964622325.1. GTDB lineage: Bacteria > Armatimonadota > Zipacnadia > Zipacnadales > UBA11051 > JAJFUB01. The sequence goes on along the minus strand of CAZUOJ010000004.1, from coordinate 16,926 downwards.
CTATTGTCGTGCAGGGCGGCTCCCCAGCCGCCTTGTCTGGCAATGTGGAAATCGTTGCGGACATTGGGAAAAATGTGCCGGCAGATAGCGCCATGCTATATCTGGATGACAAATTTCTGGCCATCACAAATGTGTTGCCTTTCCGCTTTCCTCTGAATGCCCGCGCCCTGGCGCCTGGGGAACATCGCTTAAAGCTCGTCATTCATAATGCCGCTGATCGTCCCGTAGCTGTAGCGGAAGCCTCTATTATTGTTGTGGCGGAATAAGCCTGCGAATGCCTCAGCATAAACAACAAGCGGAGCCGAGAGGGGAAAGGCTTCTTCTGTTTTTAGGGCTTTTCAAGCCATGCACGCACATTTTGCAAAAATTGGCGGCATGTTTCTTCGGATAATTCTCTGGAAACGGCAGCTTGCCCAATCACATAGCGCTCAAAGGAAGGCTGCACAATTAAAACGCTTCCCTGTCCGCAGGCAGCCTCTAAAAGAGCGGGCTGCAGGCGCTGATCAGTCGCCAATATCTGCCAGCGCGGATCAGCCCACACTATTGTATCATAACAAATAGCGCCTTTAATGCTTGTAAGCTTGTGAGGCTGGGAAAACAAAGAATGTTGGGGCCTCAGAATTTCTCCACATACGCCGTCTGCATCGCTGAGAGCCAGAGGATAGGGGAGAAAATGGCTCAGATAGCCCTCATCTTGTAATTGCCAGACAACAACACGCCCGCCCGAATAAATAAAATCAATAAGCTGTTCAGGCTGTTCGCGCAGCCCGGCGAAATTTTTGGCGTGCGCCTCGGCGCCTACGAGCAAGTCGCGATAGCGCGATAATGTTTCCTGACGCATATCCGAAACACGCGACAGTTTCCAGCCTAATTTTGCTCCTGCCTGTCCCAAAGGATCTTCATCAGAGCCTATATAGCCTATTTGCGTGCCCAGCGTTATCCGCCGGGGCGGACGCAGCCGCACGGCGGCCTCTCCCTGGGCCTGTTTTGTTGTCCAGCGCAGCTGTAATGTTTGCTCTTTATCTAAAATTCCGCGGAACGTAAAAAATCTCTGCGTTACGACGCTTCGCGGCGGCACATGCCATTGAGCTTTTGTTATCTTCCCCTCCCTGCGAATGCTGGGGGGCAATTTTGTAATTTCTAGAGAGATGTTCTGGGGCGTATCTGCAGGATTGTGAGCTGTCGCCACAACAGTGGCGTGTGGGCCCGGGAGAAAATGGATCAGCGGATGTATTGTCAGTTTAAGAGGCGGCGCGGGGAGGGATTTCACGCCCAGGCGTGATAAAATGGAACACGCATACGGCGTCATGCGAATTTGCATGGCGTATTCCTTCCCCATTCGGGCAGGCCCCCGTTGAAAAACATCCGCTAATGAGCGCACTAGCATGTCCAGATATACAGGCTTCTTTGTCAAAGCATACGCATAGGCCAAGCCCTCACAGGCCATATATGTGCCGGCATGCGTGGAGGATTTATCAAAATCGGGACATTGGGCATATTGAAAGCTGTTATCCTGGGGATGCCACATCTGATGATAGAGCCAATCTGCGGCTCGGATAATGGCTTGCTTATGCTCAGCGCGAGGCTCAATCTGATCCAGCATTTTTAAGCCTGTCATCACAACGCCGCTCATAAAGGCTTTGCCGCCCATATGCCTGGGCTGATGTGAGCATTCGCCGATCGGATGCGCCCAGACTCCTGTGCCAGGATCCTGCTGGGCAATCACATAATCCGCAAAAAGACGCGCAGCATTCAGATAATAGGGATGAGGATTAACATGATAGGCGCCCAGAAGGGCAATCATCGCCCAGCCATAATTGCGATGTACATAGCGATCAAAGCGCCGCGTGTACGGCCCGGCCAGCCAATCTGCTAAATGCCAGGCTGGCGTGCTATAGCGTTCATCGCCTGTCAGACAATACATCGTGAGATTGCCCTGTGTCCACATATGGCCCACATCACAGCCGACGCTTTCATACCAATATTGTGCGTCCGGCACACGCGCCATCTTAAAGCCGCCTGTATGGCCTAAACAATGCACATATTGCAGCCCCAGTTTGTCTGGCTGCGGCGCCGCGTTCACGCTGTCGATTCCCGTCGAATGACGTGCCGCCTGTTCCGCCCTTTCCCAAAAACGAATATCGCCTGTTTGGGCAAAATGCACAAGCAAGCCCCATTGCAAATCGTATTCCAAATTGCCCCAATTGACGCCGCGCTCGCCGTACCAATCGCCAAAATTCATATAGGAATATTCGCGCACGCGCTGACGCGTGGCTTCCAATGCCTCAAAGCCCTGCCGCACATAATTCCTCCAAGCTTCCATGAGGCCAGGCTCTTCCGGCTTTAAATCCATAAAAGCGTCAGTGCGGCAAATGTAATCTGGGCTGGGGATTAGCAAAACAGGCTGCTGAAAAGCCTCCGCCCATTTTTCTGGCTTATCCGCGTTGAAGACAAAGAGCAAATCGTGGCTCAGCGCCACGCCCATCGGAAGCAGATATTTGCCTTCTTTTGCCCAATAATAATGTTGTGTCAGCAGCTTAGGATCTTTATACGCCGCGTAGGCATTCACAGGCAGCTCGGGCAGCAGCTCAATCCGGAGCTGCTGGCCTTCGCAGGAGAAAGCCTTTGGATAAAGCTGCCAGAAATCTTTCATTGCCACTGTCACAGGGGCTAGAGAAATATAATTGGGGCCATGGGAGGCTGCTGAGGAATCTTTCGCCGCCTGTGGACTAGCGGCAAAAGCGGATAGGAATATATTAAGGCTTTCTGGCAACACATTGTTTTGCCAGGCTGAGGCCTGTCCTTCTACAATAAGCTCTTTGTCATCCATCTGCAGCCAGCGAAGACGCGGCCAAAAGGCATTTGTGCGTACATGGAGAGGCAATGTGAAGCTGGAAATCGGCGTGATTGTCGGGGGCATTACAGATGTGCCCTCGTCATTGAGCAATGTGACAACAGCCTGTACAGCAGGGAAGCCGCGATAAAAGATAAGGCGGCAGCGCCAGGACATAAGCTTGCCCGTTTCGCTCATAAACGGGCCTTCTGCCTCCAGCACGACGCGCACAGCGCCCGCTTCTGTGAATTCCAGCTTTGTCGCAGGAGCGTCAATGGAGCGGAAACGACGCCCCGCTGCATCTGTCAGGAGAAGGCCTTCTGCCGGCTCGCAGATTGTTTCATCCTCCGCGAAACGCCCATCATGATTTTTATCCTGTCGTACAATTCCCGGGGGCGCAAAACGATTACGCCAAAATGTAAATTCGTATTCGCCATTCACAACACGCAAATATTCTGGCTTTTCGTCCACGTATAAGCCTTCTGGCTCCGCTACAGGCGATACAAGAGAGCCGTATTCAAGGAAAAAATCTGCTGTTTTCCCCGTTCCTGCCTGCTTTTTAGCCGCGCTCGGGCCCGTTTGGCTATTTTGTAAAGCACTGACAGCAGAATTAGAGGCAATGCCTGGAGGCAAGCTCTCATTAACAGCGCTGATAAGCAGCCATTTAATGCTGCCATCAGGCCAAAAGGCTAAGGGCTTAAATTGTGCGGGCACAGATTCGCCGGAAGGCCTCTTCAAACGACAATGAGAGGCGGAAAAAAGCGCGCCCCGCGGCAGAGGGACGCCATTACATAGAGGCCATAAGCCTCGCGCACGTGGAAGACAATCTGTAATAAATAACGGAATTTGTTGTCGGCCAATGCCTCTTTTTCCTTTTCCAGTTGGCTCGGCGACAAATGTTATGGGCGCAGATACGAGACGTTCAGCTTGGAAGCTGGAGCTAATTTCAATTTGCACGCTGTAGCGCTCTCCCCGTGTGAGTCCTGTCAGGCGGAGGCGATGATTATAGCCTGGCGTTGCTTCTACAGCCGTTGTTTGATCTCGACGCTCGCCTTGGCCCCAATGTAAAAATCCAGCACAGGGATAATTCGTCAGCCAGCAAATGTCCACATAGACGAGCTCTCCAGATTGAGGCGGGCAATACGCGGACATATATGAAATTTGCAGGGGACGAGGCTGAGGAGGCTCCGGGCAAAGAAGCATCTCTGAAATTTGAAAATCCTGTGCTGGCGCGGGAATGATTAATTTCAATTTATCGCCAGCTCGCACAGATAAGGGCTTTTTGCAGACATACAAATGAAAAAGTCCATCATTTTCTGCGCATATCGCCCGCGCAATTTGTCTGTCATTAACAAAAATTTGTAGCTCTTCTGCTCCGGCGGCGCTGTCTTGCAGAACAAGCGCGAAATGAAACATTCCGCTTTTTGTCAGCTGCAGCAGAGCTTCAGCTTGTGGCTGTTCCGGGACAAGCGCGCCATCCGATAAGCGTATGCCTTTTAATTGCGCCCTGCGTACATCTAAAGAAATGGCTTTCATAATCTGCAGATCCTCACGCCAGCCCAGCCAGGGAGACAGAACGCGCAAATTTTCCGAACGCAATTCTGAAAGACAGGCAATAGGAGGCTTCGGCTTATTTGTTTCGCCTGGCCCTGAGACATAAAAAACAGCTGTGCTGTCCTGATCGGCATTATTGGGCTCCGCCCTGTGACACAAAATCCAGCCCCGATAATCGCTGCGCCCGTTTCTTTGTTTCAGGCGCATGTCCATACACATCCACACAGATTTGCCCTCAATCACGCCCCGCAATTGGCGATCCAGCGTCGTCACAGCTTCATTACGAATGCTGGCGGAAAAAACGCCATTGACACATGTCAACATCATATCCACGCCGCGGGCGTGATCCTGACGGCCCGTTGTTAAATCATTATCTGCATCCAGATAGAGGATTAAGACATTGCCCTGAGGCTGAAAATCTTCCGCAAAATCTATCCGCCAAAGCCAGCGATCCTGGGCGACATTGCCGAACCATATTTTTGTTATATCAGGCGCCAGGAGATGAGCCGCGGGGAGCTTATCGCCTTCCGCCGAAGATTTGTCGTCATGAATGAGGATTAATTGCTCAGGCTGTTCTGGATTCAGTCCGAGCGCTAATTCGATTTCCTCGTCGATGCCATCTCCATCCTTGTCTGCTTCCTGGGCCCAAAGCGAGATGGGAAGCCAAAGGCCCGCAAAGGAGGACAGCAAACAACATATGCTCAGAAAAATTGAATGTTTGAACATCGTTGCCTCCAATTATTCAGCTTCGCTTAATTCATGGCATAAAGCGATATAGACAGCGGCGCTGAAATTGTAATCCGCAATTGTGCCAATCCCATAGCCGCCTCGGGCGCCGATGCCGCCTTTGCGATGTAAAAGCCGCGGCGCCGTCTGCGCTAAAGCGTCATAAAATTCATAAACAGAGCCAGTTTTTGCCTGCCAGCGCTGCACTTCTTGTATTGTTCTCATTGCCAGCGCTCGCGCTTCATTAATTTTTCCATAGCGTTGCAAGCCGCGGAAAATGAGATAATTGACATTAAGCCATGTCGGTCCTCGCCACATGTCATCGCTGAAGGCAGGCTCATCAGCCGCCACTGTCGGCACAGGAAAAGCTGTGGCAAATTCTCGTTTATCGTGCAAATGTTCCAGCAAGCGCTCACAGCGTTTTGTATCTGTTATGCCAGCGAGGAGCGGCAAAAAGCCTGCGGCTGTTTTTAAATGAATATGTTGGCCATTGGCGCGGACATCATAATAAAATCCCGTTTGTTCGTCCCACATATAAACATTTATGCGCTCGGCTAACAAAGCAGCTTCCTGTTGCTAGGAAAAGGCTTCATCGGGACGCTGTAAAAGCTGCGCCATTTTAGCCAGATGTTGCATTTCGTTACAAATTAGACAGCTCAAATCGATATGATCATCTACGCCCGGCTCATCAAATCGTGGCGAATTATCCCAGCCCGACTCGCCACAATGACACAATGCGTCCTCTTCATTTTTTTGATAGCCAAAAAGGCCACGAGGAGGATGTTTTCGATGCCGACAGAACCAATGGATATAAGCAGAAAGACTCTCATAGACGCTTTCCAAAAAATCCTTGTCCTGTGTAGCTCGAAAAATTTCCCAAGAAGTCCATGCCAAAAGGGGCGGCTGGGAAATATTGTACGATAAAGGCTCCGGGGCAGTGCAGAGGGGAATGAGGCAATCAGGCTGGATGGCCTCAATCATCGCCATCACAGCCTCTTTTGCCATTTGCTGATCGATCCAGAGCCAGCCCAACGCGTGAAAGCACGAATCCCATAGCCACATATGTCGATGAGGCCAGCGATCTGGCGTTGTCCAGCGACGCCGAATCGCGCCTTCAGGAGCCATTGTGTTGACTTTTAAGATAGCGGCGGCCTTACGATATGTCCTTTCGTCCACGAAGTCCGGCAAGGCGCTCGTATTTAGCGCTTCAACAAATTGTCGTCGTTGCTGCATAATTTCATTTATAGGTCCATATATTGCTTGCTGGGCGCGTTGACGAGCTTGCGCGCCATTTTCTGGATCCATCGCTAAAGCGAAACGATTTTTGTCTCGCCACAAGCAAAAATAGCCTCCCGCCGTAGCCAGTTCGTCTGGCTGCCCGCGAAGCTGCACGTCTAATCCCTCGACAAGTTCGCCCACAATTGTAAAGCAATCGGCGTATGCTATTTTGATTGTCTCCTCTTCAAATGCACAGACATCATTTAGGATATATACAGGCTGCAGCGTGGGCGTCTGGCCTGAATTTGTAGTAATTTCGAGTATAACAGGAGGATCCTGATGGAAATCTATGGCCAGCGCCTCATCGAGCAAACTCCCGACAAACGGATATTTCCAGCTTGTGGGGCCGTCTATCCCCGAAAAAGCAAACAATTGTCCGCCGCCCCATATATTGGGCCATATCATTTAAAATCTCCTCTTCAGCTTTTATTGGTGTTTCATCAGAAATTGATGTGCAAAAATTCCTGCCCAAAAATAATTCCTTGAATAAAGGCAAAACACAGCATAAAAAGCTGCCCTTTAAAAAGGGAAAGACATGCACAAACAAAATCCTATATAAAAAGTTGAATATAAAATTGAGAGATAATTAGAATTAACAGACATAACGGAAATGTTGTTTTTTTAAGCTGCTCATTGGAAGAAGGGATTGCAAATGCGATGGCTGAGCATTCTGCTCATAACATATTTGATTCTGGCTGCACTGGCGGGGGCACAGCCAGAGCCTAATCTGCTGCGCAATTCTGGATTTGAAGAGATAGATGAAACAGGAAAGCCCGTAGCCTGGAGTTTTGCCGGGCAAGGCCGGCTTATAAGCGATGCTCAATTAGCCCATAGTGGGCGCCATTTTGCCCGTGTGAGATTTGATGACAGCGCGGCGCAAATTGTTCCCGTAGAGCCGAATGGCTATTACATTGTAGAAGGATATGTACGCTCAGAAAATCCTGAGACAATAGAAATCCCGCGGATTAAAGTATATTTCCGGGATGCAAAACGCCAAACATGTCTTGTGAGCGGAGGATTTATCCGCAAATCTGCCTACAAAGAGTGGCAGCATTTCCGCATTGCCCTGCGGGCGCCCCAAGAAGCCGTTGATGTGCTTATCCGACTCATTGGAGAGTATAATGGCACTGATTGGTTTTATTTTGACGATGTGACAATGCGCAAAATTGTTTATCGAGAATGGCCCTCTGCTTCTGAGCTCGCTGATGTGGATGGAAGAACAATTATTGTGGCTGATTTAGCGGATGTTCATTCATTCGCCTCCTATCGGATCCCGCCGGCGGCCCAGGCGCCGATTGACGGATTGCTCAATACAGGCGCCTGGACGGGAAGGGCCCAGGAAATTGTCGTTCGGCCGCCTGTGTGTGATTTTGATATTATTTTTGGCAGGCCCACGCCTATTTCGTGGCTGCTTATTCATGCTCTGAGTCCGGATGAAGGCTTAGGCCGCGCGGCAATATTTTCTCTGCCCCAAGATCGCCGCATAGAAGGTGCAAAGCTGAAAGACATTTCGGGCACAGATTGCCTCATTTATTCTCTTCAAATTCGGCCTCAAGTTCTTTCTGGCGTTCGGCTGCGTCTATATGAGGCAGACAAGCGCACAGCTGTTGTCCATGAAATGCAGGCCTTTGGCGTTTTGCCCGGCCTGCGCCCAACAGCTCAATGGCTGTCCTTCGGCGAGGGCGCACTTTCATCCGAAGAACAGGCCCAGCTTCAGAAATGCTATCCGCTGGAAGCCGATCGGCAAACGCTTGTGGCTCCGGGAAAGCCTGTGGAGGCTGTGTCCATTCAGGCGGGCCGTTGCCTGAATCTGTGGGCGAATATCCCTGTCAGTGCGCCTATGGAAGCCATCGGCGTAAAATCAGTCACAATACATTTGCCAGGCCAGGGCTTTTGGCCTAATTCTGTTGTAGAAATTTGTCTGAAGCTGCCAGAAGAATTGGATTTGAATATTCCCTATGCGGAAGCGGCTGATCGCCAGCTTAAAGAAGCCGCGGCGATGTCTCCTCGCTCCTATGCGGCGATGTGTCGGCTGCTCATTCCTATGAAGCCTCAGGGGCTGACATTTACAATCGATATGCCTGACATTCTCCTGCCGCCTCAAGAAAAATTGTGGCTGACATTGCGCGCCGAAAAGGATTTCACAATTCATTCGGCTGATGTGAAAATAGCCATTGAAACATGTTCCGCCCAGAAAGCGCTGCCCGAATATGCGCCCCGTTTGGAGCGCTTGATGCGCCGCCTGTATTCCGCCGAATCGGAAGCCCATGCCTATGACAGCCTGCCTTATCAGAATATGATTTTGTATCGCCTTACAGAACGGATGTTATCTTTAGATCCGGATAACAGGCCTGCTTTGCTCATTCAGCGACGAATGGCGCGGCGTTATTGGCCTGTGTCCGTAAAAGCGGAAAGCCCCCCGGGCGCGCCTGCCTGGGCTGTGTGGGGCCGCCATTGTGCCCGCGAATGGGCCCGCATTGCCGATTGGTGGCTTACACATCGCTGGATCCCGAATGGCGAATTAGGCGGCGGGCTGAATGATGATGTGGAATACACATGCCATTGGCCCCTGGCTTATTTAATCACAGGCGATGAGCGCTATCGGCGCGCCTTGCGCGCCATTGCCGATGCTGTGTGGGAGCAGAGCCGCGGCTCGGGCTATGCGATCAGTGCCATGGATGTGGAGCACGCCGCAGAAGATTCCAGTTGCAGCCTCCCCCAAATGCTCTTATGCGAATATGGCCATCCTGTCCATGTGGAGCGGATGATGAAAATGAGCGAGCATATTCCCTTCTGGACAGGCATAAATGAACAGGGGCGGCGGCATTTCCGCTCCTACATGTTCAATACAAAGATGATTAAGACGGAGCCGCCTTACGATATTGATCATCTGTATTGCGCTCTGGCCCTGTGCGGCGCCACGCATCTTTCCTGGTATTGCCGCAATCCGCAGCCCCTGGGCTGGATTTATGAATATCAACAGGCCTGGAGCGCAGTGGCTCTGAGCACAGAAAAAGGCAAGCCTGTCGGGGCTTTGCCCTGTGATGTGCATTTTAAAACAGGCGCTATCGCGCCGTACACGGATAAATGGAATCAAAGCGTATATTATTCCTATGGCGATTATGTGATGAAAAATTTTTTGTTTGGCGCGCAGGAACTGACGCGTGATCCCGCGTTGCAAAATGTCGTGGATATGCTGTTGCCGCCCCTTGAGGCGGCTGTTTCCGCGGCAGAGGCTAATTTACAACGCTATGCCCATCCTCCAGCGGGCGATCCCGCCCGGCCAGAAAGCCTGGACAAAACATGGCGAGGCGCTGGCGATGAGCTGACAATGTGGCGGGCAACGATGGCCACAGGAAAACGCGAATATCTAGTCGCCTGCTTGCAGGAAATAGCAGCCGAATTCGAGCGCTGGCGCTGGCTGCTTACAGAAGCCGAGCCTTACACAGATCGCATCCCTGTGCCGGGGACAACGCTTTTGCGTTATATGTTTTTGGGCGGCGATTGTGCGGGCAAAACGCATGTGCCCCGGCTGGGCGTGTCCTGGGAAAAGGGCGGCACAGATTTTGCTGCTTTCGTCCTGCAAAATGATTTTACAGCGCTTAAAGTCCTGCTTTACAATTTTCACGACAGGCCTTTGCCTTTGGGCATGCGCGTGTGGAAGCTGGAGCATGGCCTGTATGAAGTCTCCGGGGGCGCAGATGCCAACAAGGATGATACAGCTGACAGGCCGCAACGCCGCCTAATGGAGCTGGGACGCTATGCCCTGATTCCCTTATTGCTGCCAGCGCGCCAGACATATGTCGTACATATCACACAAAAACAAAAGCTGGATCCCCTGGAATCACGCGCTGATTTAGCTATTTGTCCAGAAGACATTGAGAAGATAGGGGAAAAGAGCTGGCGGCTTACGATTCACAATATTGGCGCTGCGCCGGCAGAAAATATCCTTGTGTGTGTGATGGATAAAAAAGGCCGTCTTCTGGAAAAGCACATTATTCCCCGGCTGGAAGCTCCTGCCGATGTCCGGCCCAAAACAGCGACAATATGTGTTCAGGCGGCCGGACAGCCGCCTTTCCAAATTGTCCTGGATCCCGAAAATGATATTCCCGAAATTTATGAGGGCAATAACAGAGCTATCGTGGGGCCGCCCCCCGAGCGTTTCGTCTATTTTCGTTAAAAAGCAAAAAAAGAAGCTCTCCCTATTGCGGGCCAGGCGCAGAAAAAATCCGGCTGCTCAATAAAAGCTTGGGGAGCCTTGGCAGCCGCACACAGATAATTTTTTGCTCCTCAGGGCCAGAAAGAATATGTCTTTGTTCCCGTAAACAGGCCATATAAAATCCAGAGCGAGCCTGTGATGACATCCGACAAAATCAATCCAAAAGCCGCCGCCCGCAGAGCGCGCATCGCTTTTCCGCCCGCATAGCGCAATGTGATTGTTTTGAGGAGCCAGGCGAGGCACATGGGAAACCACATATGCGCCATATACCATGTTGTAGATAAAGCGAAGCCCGCTGGATGCAGCGGCCAGCCCATCCAGCGCGTGCGCAAAAGCATCATCCCAAAATACACGCCAAAGCCCACTAGACTCGCCAGCACACGCCCCAGATGAAAGCCCTCATTGCGATTGAGCCAATCCGCAAGCTGATTCCAGGCTTCCTGGCACGACCAGGGCATCCAGCGCGCCCAATTGACGCCCAGGCCATGATGATAGCCCAGCGCCAGCGTCATCACAAATGACAGCGCTACGGCAAAAGGAATCATTGCCAATGTGGCCAGAAGCAGCCGCCGCCCGCTGGCGCCCGTGTTTTGCGCTAAATAAAGCCCTTCTAATTGCAAGGGGAAGGGGATATTGCGCAGGCCGCGTGTGAAGCTGAAAAATAACGACAGCGAAGTGAGATTTTGCACGCCCAGAAGGCGAGGCCCCAGGATATTGCCCTGCATGACAGTAGGCCCCAGGCGCTCCAGCTCATGTGTTGGCAAGCCCATTTCCGCGCGAATGCGCCCCACAATAATTGTCATGGCATAATATTGCACGAAGAACGCCAGCGCTACAGCCCATGACATACGGATGGAAATCCCTATCGCTACAACGGCAGCAAACATCGCCAGAAATAACAAAAACGCCGCCCGATAGGACATGGCTTCCCCAGAATCGTCTTCGGCTTTCATCTCCAACGCCTTTTTCTGCGCCTTGCCAGGCGCTTGCTTTTCCTCATCAGGCTGTGGGATGCCGCCGGCGTGTTCAGACAGACAGGAAGGCGTAGCGGATTTGTCACATCGGCTGGGCCCCTGCAAAATCCTCTGCCATACGCCAGCCCATGTGCGCCGCCCTGCCCACAGGGAAAAGCCCAAAATCGCCAGATAGCCGCCAAAAGATTGTTCCTTCATATACGGAAATTCGCGAATATTTGTCAGGCCCAGCCATGTGACAGCTACAGCTTCCAGCTTCCAAAACAGATAGAAAATCCATAGAGATAACGAAAGCTCTGTAGGCAAAAGCAAGCCCAGGCCCACTACGAAAGGATAAAAACACATATGAAAACGCCCCACAGCATTCCAGGGCCGTGTGGGGAAAAAACGAGCGAGATTGAAGGTCTCGCTCTGGCCGATTTTGATGGCCGCTTGCGGCAAGGAGGGATAAAATTCATGCAGGCCATTGAGCAGATTAATGCCGGCCACAAGCGCCGCCGCAGCATAAAACGCCCAATGCTGGAACGCACGCCCTTGTCGTTGCGACATTTCAAAAGGCAATTGCACAATCGGAAAGCTCATGCGCTCCTGCTCCATCCAGCGTTTCCGCAGGAGGACAGCTAATCCTGCCGGCGCAGCCCAAAGACAGGTGTAAAGCAGCCACCAGCGGAAGACAGGCCCCAGCCAGGGCTGCCAGTTGCGCGGCTCCCAAAATGAATGGCCGCCTTCCCATAAACGCTCCAGCGCCGGCAAATCATTAACAGTCATGGAGCGGGGGAGCTGCCGAAAGAATAAATCTTCCCAATGATTGACTTCCGAGGCAAAATACGCGGGCCCCTGCATTGTCGCAAATGTTGTTTTCATCGTATCCAGGCCGCCCGCTGTTGTTGCCACAGACATTAATATGAAAAAAGCAATGAGCTCTGCCGGAGAAAAAGCCAGATGTGGCGCCCATCGTTGCAAAGCCGCGTTCAGCAGGCGGAATATAGCCAGCATAAATACGACATTCCAGAACAAAGCGACAACAGTCGGATCCTCTACGCCCCGGGGCCCCAATAGATAGGCCATAAAATAGGCATTGAGCGGCGCCAGCAAAAAAGCAATGAGAATAATGCGCCAGCTGATGCCTCGCTCGTCTCCCCGCCCGAGATTTTTGCTCAGTGCTTGCGGCTGAGCGAGGGACGCCTGAGCGGCTATAGAGGCCTCTTTTTCCTGTTGATTGTGGATATATGGCTCCATGTTAAGCTCACAACAACAACAAAAAGTGAGCCGAGAAGCTGCCTTTGGGCAAGCCCCTCGGCGATATCATAATATGCCAGGCTTTTATTTCTCAAAGGGCTGCAGCTTATCCATATGCCCCTGGGAGCGGATGGCTTTCTAATTTAAGCCATTTTGCAATAGCCGCGCTTAGCCTGAGGACGCCTCTGCCTCAGGCAATCATTAGGCTGGAAGCTCAAAGCAATAGGGCTCATGCGATTCGTGCATTGCCAGGAGCTCCATACATTGTGTCGTAAATTGGATAATGCCCAAATTGGGATCGTCTGGGCCGCTAAAATATTGAGAAATCGCTGGGATCGCTTCCCAGAGCTTTTTTCGCAATTCGGGCGTATCGACAGCTTCGGCGCGCCCGGAAAGCGTCGCCACTTGCCAATCCTCTTGTTTTGTAAACAAAAGCTGGGCGTGAGGATTCTGGGCAATTTGTTGCATCTTGCGGGAATTTTTGCCGCACACGAGATAAAATGTCCAGGGCTTTTGCGGATCCTCCACAAGGGCGCCCATCCAGCGCATTTGCGGTCGTCCCGTTGCATCCACAGTCGCCAAAATATGGAGATTATTCACAGCTTGCATCACGGCGCGCACACGATCGGGAACTTCAGACATCCTTATCGCCTCCTTTTATATTTTAGGATTCTTTTTTTGATTCTTATTTTCCTGTGTGTTAATGTAATTTGCGGCTGGGCGAGAAAGGGACATTGCGTTCTCAAAGAATTTAAGAGTAAAATTGTTTGACATGAATGAAGAAAGGAGGCGCGCAAATGGAATATATTAAATATGGCAATGCGGGCATCGAAGTCTCTCGCATTTGTTTGGGGGCGATGACATTCCCCAACACAATGGAAGAAAAAGAAGCTATTGATCTTGTGCGCCGCTGTTATGACAAAGGCTGCAATTTCATTGATACAGCTGATTCCTACAAAGAGAGCGAGGAATTTCTGGGAAAAGCTCTCAAGGGAATTCGCGAGCATGTCATAATCTCCACAAAAGTCTATGCCAGCGAATATGCAGGCCGGCGCCGCGGCGCCAATTGTTCTCGCCATCACATCATCAAGGCCTTAGAAGCCAGCCTGCGCAAATTGCAGACGGATTACATTGACATTTATATGTGTCATCATCCAGATCCCCTGACATCATTTGAAGAAACATATTCCACACTGGATAATCTTGTCAAGCAGGGCAAGATTCGTTACATCGCCATGTGCAATGCCTATGCCTGGCAAGTCGCGTATTGCCTGGGGATATGCGCAAAAAATGGCTGGGAGCCGCCCATTTCTGTACAAGTTTCCTATAGTCTGATTAATCGTATCTGCGAAATGGAAACGCTTCCGATGGCGGAACGCTTTAATTTGATGTTGCAAAGCTATGGGCCGCAAGCCCGCGGCCTCTTAGCCGGCAAATATACGCGGCAAACAGGCCTGCCCGAAAATGTGTCGCGCTATATGTTCGGCTCCGCTAAGCCAGAGTGGGCGGAAAAGCTCTTCGCCCTGCATGATCTGATGGAGGAGATATGCTCTAAATATAATGTCACATGGGGGCAGCTGGCGACAGCGTGGATTTTGCATCGTTCGCCTCTGTTTATTCCTATTGTGGGCGGCAGCCGGGCCGAGCATCTGGATCCCTTAATGGAATGTACAGATATTAAATTGGAGCCGGAAGATGTGAATCGGTTGACGGAGTTTACAGAGGAATACATTTATCGGCCGTGGCTCAATCAGCCCAACAGCGCAGCGCCGGCGCGCGCCTGGAATTGGATATAAATCCGCCGATGTGTGCACAATACGCCGCAGAATATTCGCTAGAAGTTTTAGGCTCTAATTTAGGAAATCATTTTGTCAGAATTGTACGCTGCTAGAGCTAAATCATTTGTATTCGTCTGGCTGCTAGTGCCCTTGCTCAGCATATTTGCCAGCGCCGCGCTAGGGCTATGGCTTGCCATTGTCCAGCCGCTGGCAGGGCCTGTATTGTCGCTGGCGGAGGGCGTGGCATTTTTGGGGTTTTTAGGGGGAGCGATGAGCCTTGCTTCTGTTCTCGGCGGAAAGGCTCTGCTGGAACAGCATAATCCCGCCGAGCCTCTGCGGATTCTGGAAGCGGGCTGGCTGCTCAGCTTGCCGCCTGGCATATTGGCCTGGCTTATTTTGATTATCTTGCGTCCAGAGCCATATGCGGGCGATTTTTTCACGCTTTTTCTTCGTCCTCTTCTTATCTGTATGGCCTTTTTTGCTTTATTATGGGCCGTCCTGACGCGTCTGCTCCAAAAGAAAGTGGGCTTAGAACGGGAAGATTATGCCTGTGCCCTGTTTTTGTCTCCCGAACAATACGCAGTGCTGCGGCGACGCAAAAAAGCCTGGCTGCGCGCCAAAAAGGCAGATACATTAACAGTTGAAGAAGCCCGAGCCTATATGCCAGATATTGTGTTAGCGTTAGCTGAACAATTACATGTTCCCAGAAAAGAGAAAGTTTTTTCACGCATTTTAGATGTTATGCGAAGCTTAAATAGAAAGACAGTTTTGGAAGAGCTCACACAGGCCTTGCACGCGCCCCAGAAGCGGCTCGCGCGATCCGCAGCTTTGGCTATTGGCGCAATGGGCCTCTCAGAAGCTCTGCCCGTTTTAGTTCAGATAGCCCAAACAACGCCTCATAAATCCGTCCGTATCGCCGCCTTTCAGGCGCTAGGCGAAATAGGGACGCCTGAGGCGTTTAATGTGATTGAAGAAGCTTTGACGGACTCGGAAATAGTCGTCCGCGAAGCAGCGTGTATCGCGCTGGGAAAATGCTCACATCCTCAGGCTCTAGCGGCTTTACAGCAATATAGCGCAGATCCGCATCCGCGCCTTCGCAAGGCAGCTGCTGCCGCTCTGAAACGATGGGAAAAAATGTCAGGCCACGAGAAGGAAGCATAAATCAGCTTAGCGAAAAAAAGTTGTACTGCATAAATGAAATTTTTGACGCGCTATCTGTTTGTTTGTGTGATAATTTGAGGCTTCCATTTCGCAGAATGAGGAATGTGCTATGGCGACAGAGACTCCCCAAATCACAAATGCGGAGCTGGCGGCGTTTTGTCAGCAATTTTCCAGCCTAGTGCATGCGCAAATCAACATTCTGGATATTTTTGAAACGCTCCGCGAGCAAAGCAACAATCCGCTTCTGCGCGAAATTATCGATAGTGTCCGCGCAGATGTGGAAAATGGCCGCACCTTAGCTACAGCCTTCAGCCGTTATCCTAATGTATTTTCGCCTTTTTTCATCAGCATGGTGCGGCAGGGAGAAATTGAGGGCGAGCTGGACAAATGCTTTGCCGATTTGGCGGAACATTATGCGACACGCCTGGAAGCGACGCCAGATACAAAACGCATGCATGCGCCGGCTGTAGATTGGGAAGCGGCGGCGCGCTCTTTCCAATGGCTCTTTATCTGGACAATGGCGCTTTTGGGCTTTTGTCTGCTCGGCGCGGGCCTTATCTGGTACGCCACAACCCTGAAGGCAGTTCCCGGGGCGCCCTTGCCCAACATTCTTATATTTGTTTCTTTCATTATGTTTCTGGGCGTGATTGTTTTTTCCCTGGGCCGCCGCAGGCGTTAAAAGCCAAACTCGTAACGGCAATTTGCGCTTCTTTTAAGCGCCCTACACAAATTACATAGTTGATTGGCAAACGATGTATTGGGTTACAATTTTGCTCAGCTTTATCCTCTTTTCAATACTTTATGCGATGCCGCCGCATAAGGGAATGCCCATAGCCGTGGCGGGAGATTGGGAAATAAAAGTCGGGCCAGGCCATGTGATTTTAGAAGGACGCGAAATTGCCTTGCCCGAAGCTGTGATGTTGAGCATTGCTCCCCCGCAAGTCGTTTCCGTACGGGATGAAAAGCATGATTCTTTGCCGTTATTTGACGCCAAAGCGGCGCGCTGGCGTATGGGATTGCATCCTCGCGCCCTTGTGGCGCAAGAATGTGTGGCTACAGGCTTGCTTATTCCTGGCAGCTTAAAAGTGAAGGCAGGGCCCGGGGAAGCAGAAAAATATATCGTTGGCCAGGATGTGCAAATTGAAGAATATTGGACAGCCGTAG
>CAZUOJ010000003.1:48173-98613 GCA_964622325.1 uncultured Armatimonadia bacterium | reverse complement strand
ACGATGGGGCATGGCTATGTGTGTTGACAACAGGCCCGGGGCGGGAGGGCGAGCCAGGCCAGCATATTGTGACAATGCGCAGCTGTGATTACGGGAAAACATGGGAGGATATTGTGGATGTGGAGCCCTCCGAAGGGCCCGAGGCTTCCTACGCCGTGCTTTTAAAAGCCCCTACAGGGCGGATTTATTGTTTTTACAATCACAATACAGACAACATCCGTGAAGTGCTGGCTGACGATCCGCCCTTTCCCGGCGGCAAATGGAAGCGCGTGGACAGCTTAGGCCATTTTGTGTATAAATACAGCGATGATCATGGGCGTTCGTGGAGCCCCTGTCGCTACGAAATCCCCATTCGGACAACAGAGATTGATCGGGAAAATCCCTATAAAGGCGAGCTCAAATTTTTCTGGAATGTCGGCAAGCCTTTCATTCACAACGGCGCTGTATATGTCCCGCTGCACAAAATCGGGCGCTTCGGCGAAGGCGCTTTTGCCCGCAGCGAGGGCGTGCTGCTCAAAAGCCCCAATTTGCTGACAGAAGAAAATCCCAAGAAAGTTGTCTGGGAGACATTGCCCGACGGAGAAATTGGGCTGCGCACGCCCCCTGGCGGGGGGCCTGTGGCTGAAGAACAAAGCTTTTGTGTTTTATCCGACGGCTCTTTTTATTGTGTATATCGGAGCATTGACGGGCATCCCGTGGAAGCATATAGCCGCGATGGGGGCCATACTTGGAGCACGCCTAACTATATGCGCTACGCCAATGGCCGGCTTGTTAAACATCCCCGGGCGGCTAATTTTGTGTGGAAATGCGCCAATGGGAAATATCTTTATTGGTTTCATAATCATGGCGGCCGTGATTATGAGGATCGCAATCCTGCCTGGCTATGTGGAGGGATTGAAGGCGAAGGGACAGACGGAAAAATTCTTCTATGGGGACAGCCGGAAATCGTGCTGTACGATGACGATCCCTTCATCCGGATGAGCTATCCGGATTTTGTGGAGGAGGAGGGCCGATATTTTCTCACAGAGACGCAAAAGGACATTGCGCGCGTGCATGAAGTGGATGCGCGCTTGCTGGAAGGATTGTGGAGTCAATTTGAGGATACAGCAGCTATAGTACGGGAGGGGCTGCTGTGGGAGCAGGCTTTTCGAACAGAGGAAGCCGCCGGGGGTATGCGAGAGCTGCCCTGGCCAGCGGGCGTGCGGCTGCCCGAGCTTGTAAGCCGGGATTATCGGTATGCGGATTATCGAAGGCAGGATTTGCGGGCGGGCTTTTCGTGGGAATTGCAACTGTGTATGTCCTCGTGGGAGCCGGGGCAAATTCTGTTAGATACGCGGGACGAAAGCGGAGCAGGCGTGGCGTTTGTCACGGAAAAGCAGCACACGATACAAATTATCTTAAATGATGGGCGAACAGAATGCCGTTGGCGAAGCGATGCCGGGATGTTGCAGCCGGGGAGGCGGGAACATATCGTATGTATCGTAGATGGAGGGCCCAAAATAATTCTGTTTGTCATTAATGGCGTACTGTGCGATGGCGGCAAGGAGCGTCAATTCGGCTGGGGGCGCTATAGCCCGCATTTGCGCACGCCGCCCACTGCACGCTTAATCCTTCATCCAGGCGTTGCGGCTGTGAGGCTATACGGACGGGCGTTGCGCGTTTCCGAGGCTATTGGCAATTTTAAGGCGCATAAGGAGAGATAAGAGATGCGAAAGGGAGGGATAATTTTGCTTTTTACGCTGGCCGCAGCCATAAACTCCGGAAATGCTGCCCGGATTGTCCTGGCCGCCAAAGGGCAGCCTCAAGCGACAATCGTCGTTCCGAAAGAGGCGCCCGAACGGCTCACGCAAGCCGCGGCCGATTTGCAGCATTATGTGAAGGCTATCAGTGGCGTCACGCTGCCAATAAAGAGGGATGGCAAGGCTGTAGCAGGCACAGGCCTGTATATTGGACGCTGTGAGCCAACACAGGATGAGGATTTCCCTTCCAAAGCGTTCAATCCAGAAACATACGCAATCCGCGTACGAAGCGGAAATATCTTTTTTACAGGGCGCTATCCCACGCCGATTTATTTTGCTGTGGCTTCTTTTTTAGAAGATAATTTAGGCGTTCGCTGGTTCGCTCCTGGCGCGGAATGGGAATATGTTCCAGCCGGAAAGCCAGGGGAATTAACAGTGGATGTGCGGGAGCGTGTTGTAGTGCCGGAAACATCGCCGCGCATCTGGAGCGGGCATGCGTGGAATGATATTTGGAAATTATGGAATTTACGCAACAAAACAGTGCAGAGCGAAGTCGTGCCGCGCCGGCAATTTCAAAACTTTATCTATCGCCTCTTCCCGCCCAGCAAATACGGGAAAACACATCCGGAATATTATCCTTTAATCAATGGCCAGCGCTGGATTCCGCCCCATGAGGAGGAACGCTATTGGCGGCCGTGTGAGAGCAATCCGGAAGTGCAGCGGCTAGTTGTGGAATATGCGCGCAATTGGTTTGCCGCCCATCCCGAGATAGATAGCTTCTCCTTAGGGATGGATGATATTTCTCATTTGTGCGGCTGTGAGAATTGTCGTGCCTGGGATCCAGCGCCGGATTCTTACGAAAAACGAGAATTTTCTGATCGACATTACAAATTTGTCAACATCATTGCCCGGGAAATTGCCAAGACACATCCGGATCGCTATATAGGGACTCTCATTTATCACATCGCGCGGCCATTGCCCAAGACTGTAGAAAAATTAGAGCCCAATGTGTTCGGCTTTATTACAGAAACATCTGCCTTATGGTGGGAGCCAGGCCGCAAAGAAGCTGATCATCAATTGACGCGGGAATGGGCGAAGCGCTGCCGGCATCTGTCTCGCTATGATTATTATGGCTTTGCGTGCATCACGCCGCGATTTTATCCCCATCTGATGGACGAACAAATTAAATTTGACAAATCATTAGGGCTGGAAGGGATGTACACAGAAGTGTATACATTTTTGCCCCACACAGCCCCTATGATTTGGGCTCTGGCGAAGCTGCAATGGAATAGCCGGCTCAATGTGGATAAGCTGCTGGAAGAATTTTATGCCAAAATGTTTGGGCCTGCCGCCAAAACGATGAAACGCTATTATGATTTGCTGGAGCGCGCCTATATGACGCCGCGCGAGGGCCGCCGCGGCTGGGAGCATCGGAATTTGCGGCAGCAAGCCCTCACAATGGCGCCTGAAGATGTACGGGAAGGCTTTCAGCTGCTGCGCCAGGCTTTGCGCGAGGCACAAACAGAGCTGCAGAGGCACAGAATTGAATGCATTCGTGCGGCGTTGCAATATGGAAGCTATCCAATTTTATCGTATGCGCTATCGCAAAAGCTGGCCCGGCTGTCCATTACGGACGAGGATAGTTTTAAGCAGGCTTTAGATATGTTGAAGGAAATGGGACGCCTCGCACGGGAGCGAGAACGCTTCTGGGCCGAAGCGCCAAAGCGGACGGATTTATTGGGCCAGACATTGCAAGGATTAGGCGGGATGGGCTATTTGGCCCTCGCGCAAATGCCGCAATTAGAACAGGGCGGGCTCAGCGCGGCCCTGCGCGCCTTCTCCTGGATACAAAATCAGGCGCCAGAAAAAACAGAGCAATTCATTGCGGAATTAGCGGAGGCCTGTCCGCAAGCTGGCTTTGGCGCGGCTTTGCATGCATGGCTTGTTGTGACAAAAGAAAAGAGGCCTAATTTGCTGACGAATGGCGATTTTGAATCTCCAGGCGCTAATTTACAGGCTCCCGAAGTGGCGGATTGGCGCACACAAAACGCGCCTTTAGGCTGGAGTATGTGGAGCAGCGGCGATATGGGGACATTGCGGCTTTTGTCGGGCAAAGGGCGCAATGGAAGCGTGGCAGCCAGCTTGCAAGGCATAACATCAGGCGTCTATCTGCAATCGCTTCCTGTGCAGCCAGGAGAACGCTATCTCGTAGTCAGTTGGGCAAAATCCGAGCCAGAGGGGCGCGAAAGCGGCGCCACGCTGGCTGTGCGCTTCCGAAAGCCAGATGGCCAATGGCATGAACGGCGCGATTTAGAGCCCTCCACGCAAATTGTCCCCGGCCTGCGCGATTGGCAGCCGCTGCTTTTGTATGTGGAAATTCCGGAAAACGCTGGATACATGATCGTTATGCCCGGCGCTTCCCGACAGGCAGAAGACACAATCGCCTTGCATGATGATGTGGCTGTGTATAAGCTAAATTGAAATTGAAATAATTGGAGGAGAACAAGCCATATGAAAGTTGTCGCTTTCAATGGCAGCCCCCGTCCCGAGGGAAATACGGCACGGATGATTAAGCGCGTGTTTCAGATTTTGCAAACGGAAGGCATCGAAACAGAGCTTATCCATATCGGCGGAGAAAAAATTCACGGCTGCCGCGCCTGTTATCAATGTTTTCAGCGTAAGGACGGCCGCTGTGCCTTTAATGAGGACATTGTGAATGATTGTATCCAGAAGATGCAGGCAGCACAGGGGATTGTATTGGGCTCGCCCACATATTTTGCGAATGTGACAGCGGAGATGAAGGCCTTGCTGGATCGGGCGGGACTTGTAAACAGGGCGAATGGCTGTTTTCTGGCGCGGAAAGTCGGCGCCGCTGTTGTGGCCGTGCGACGCGCCGGCGCTATCTTTGCTTTTGACGCGCTCAATCATTTCTTTTTGAGCGCCCAGATGATTGTTCCGGGCTCTTCGTACTGGAATCTTGCCATTGGCCGCGACATAGGAGAAGCGGAAAACGATGAGGAAGGGATGGCCACAATGGAAAATTTGGGCCGCCAGATCGCCTGGCTGCTGCAAAAAATATACAGCTGAAGAGGAGCGGAAGAGCAATGACATGCTGGCCTGTGCTTATTATAAGCATATTATCAGGGCTTTTGGCAATAAGCGTCAGCGTGGCCCAGCCGCCAGCTGTTCCGCCTCAACGCGGCGAGATTGTCTTTCAAACAGATTTTGAAACAGAGGAAAGCCGAGCGGCTTTTACGAGAAATCCGGCAGCGCAATGGATACAATTAGAGGGGCGCGGCTTTTGTTTGAAAGTGACAGTTCCGCCTGAAAGGGCCAGCGCCAGCAATATGATCCAGATGCCGCTGGATTTAACGCGCTATCGAGGCTGTCGGCTGCTCTGGGAATGTCTGGCGAAGGCAGAAGATGTCACAAAGCCGCCCGCTTCGTATCTGGGCGTGAAATTTATGTGTCATTATGTGTCGCCGACACAGGGGCCTTTTTGGCGCAATCAGGACAATGTCTTCGGGACATTTGACTGGAAAAAGCTGCAATTTATTGTGCCTGTAGCTGAAGATGTCACAACAGGCTATATTGTCCTGGGCCTGCAATCTTGCGCGGGAACAGCCTATTTTGATGACATTAAAATCACAGTATTGAAGCTGCCGCCGCCTCCACGCCCGCAGCCGCCGGAAAATCCGGGCCCTGTCTTTAAGGGCCATAATCTTCCGCGCCTGCGCGGCGTGATGTCTCCCAATCGCTTTAATGAGGAAGATTTGCGCGTGCTGGGCGAGGAATGGAATGCAAATGTCATCCGCTGGCAGATGACGCGCAATTGGGGCCGGCCCAATACAGATCGGGATCTGAATGAATATGATCAATGGCTGCTGGGCAAATTAGAGGAGCTGGATAAGGCGCTGGAAGCCTGCCGGCGCTACAGGATTAAAGTCGTTGTGGATATGCATAGCCCGCCGGGCGGCCGTTACGAAAATAGCGAGCTGGCCATCTTTCATGAAAAGAAATATCAGGAGCATTGGATTGCGCTATGGGAGCAAATAGCGCGCCGCTATAAAGGGCATCCCGTGATTTGGGGCTATGATCTTGTCAATGAGCCTGTGCAAAATCTCCCGCCGCGCGAAGAGGGCGTGCTGGATTATCTGGAGGGACAGGAGCGTTGCGCCCAAGCCATTCGGGCGATTGATCCGGATATGCCCATATTCATCGAAGCCAATGAATGGGATTCGCCCGCCGGATTCATTGAATTGCAGCCCGTACGCGTCTCCAATGTGATCTATCAAGTCCATATGTATGTGCCGGGACAATATACACATCAGGGCGTAGGCCGCAATCCGGGGGAATATACGCCTGTGGCGTATCCGGGCCTTATAAATGGCACAGAGTGGAACAAAGAACGGCTGCGAAAAGTGCTGGCGCCTGTCCGGGAATTTCAGCTGGCGTACAATGTGCATATATTTGTGGGGGAATTCAGCGCTATTCGCTGGGCGCCCGGCGCCGCTCAATATCTTCGCGATTGCATTGAGCTATTCGAAGAATATGGCTGGGACTGGACATATCACGCCTATCGGGAATGGGACGGCTGGAGCCTGGAGCATGGGCCTAATCGGGAAGATCGAGAGCCTACAAAAGAGCCTACAGATCGAAAGCTTGTTGTATTAAGCTGGTTCGCCCAAAACGAAAAGCCGCGCTTTGATTAAAAAGTGATAGGGATTAAAGACAACAAGAACAGCACATGAGCGATATGGAAATGGAAAAACAAAACAGGACTCTTTTACAGAACGCAGGGCGCCACGACTGCTGGCTTATAGGAGGCGTGATCATTATGTGGATATTAGAGGGCCTTTTGGCGCTTCCCTTGGCCAGCCAGTCGGCAGAGGAAGAGGACATAATACGACAGGCTGAGCAACGGATACGT
Source organism: uncultured Armatimonadia bacterium (assembly GCA_964622325.1). Classification (GTDB taxonomy): domain Bacteria; phylum Armatimonadota; class Zipacnadia; order Zipacnadales; family UBA11051; genus JAJFUB01. Next base: position 91,944 of record CAZUOJ010000003.1, on the reverse strand, counting down.
GCTTATCGCACAGCGGAATTGACAGTTTTCGTAGTGGACGCCCAGGAAAAGCCCGTAGAGGGCGTGGAGGTGGAGATTCGCCAGACGCGCCATGCTTTTTTATTTGGCTGCAATATCTTCGGCTGGCTGCAGCCAACGCCGCACGAATGCGATTTATATCGGGAGCAATTCGCCGCTTTGTTGAATTACGCCACATTGCCCTTTTATTGGAGTGGATATGAGCCGCGGCCGGGACAGCCGCAACATGCCAGCCGGGAAACAATAGCTCGCTGGTGTCGTGAGCGCGGGATTACGCCCAAAGGACATCCGCTGGTGTGGAATCACAAAGCAGGAACGCCCGAATGGCTCCCCGAGGATCCGGCGGAAGTCGTACGCCTGTCCAATGCCCGTGTAGAGGAGATCGTTCGTCGTTTCCAGGGGCTGATTGAAGTGTGGGATGTCGTGAATGAGGCGGCGGATCCCTTTCGCGCGGGCCCCGATTTTCAAGGGGCGCTCACAGAGGCGTGGCGGCATTTTGGCAAGATGTCCTGCGCCAAAGAAGCGTTCCTCATTGCTCGCCGCGCCAATTCCCAGGCCACATTGCTCATCAATGATTATCGCGTGGATGGGCTGTATGAAGAGGTGCTGCGGCAGCTTACGGACGATGCAGGACGCCCCCTGTACGATGTGATTGGCATTCAAAGCCATATGCACGGCGGCGTATGGCCGACACAGAAAATCTGGGATGTATGTGAGCGCTTTGCGCGTTTTGGCGCGCCGCTACATTTTACGGAAGTCACAATCCTCAGCGGGCCGCGCACGCCCGAAGGCTGGAATACAACGCCAGAAGGCGAACAGAAGCAAGCGGAGGAAGTGGAGCGTTTTTATACAGTTTTATTCAGTCATCCGGCTGTGGAGGCAATTACATGGTGGGATTTCTCGGATCGCTTCGCCTGGCAAAACGCTCCGGCAGGCCTTTTGCGTAAAGATTTGTCTCCCAAGCCTGCTTATGAGCGGCTTAAAAGCTTAATCAAAGGAAAATGGTGGACACACGTCCGCGGCCAAACGCAGGCGGGCCGCTTTTCGGCGCGTGCGTTTTACGGCGAATATGAAATCATCGTTCGCCACGAGGGCCAGGAAATAAGACAGTCTTTTTCGCTCAAAAAGGATGGCGAAAAGACGCTCAGGATTGTGCTGTAACAGCGATTTCAGGGCTGGAATGATTGCAGCCCCACGCGTTTTCGCCATTCCCGAATGGCAATAGCAATTTCCCGGACAGGCGCAACCCATATATAAGGCGCCTGGACTAAATGTTCGCATAGCTCCACAAAATCTGGCTCCGCCACAGGCAGATGCCCTTCGCCTATGCCATGGAAACAGATTATCCCCCAGCGGCCTCGTCGTGCCGCCTGCTCCGCCATCCCCACAAGCTCAGCGCCTGTATGGCCCCGGATCATCCACGCCCATAAATAATGCAGATCACAGGTGGCGGGATGATTGGGCATCTCGCCCCAGCCGCGTCCCGCTACAAAATGCTTCGCAATAATTGGCGTGTAGCTTTGCCGCGAAAGGCCTTCGCCCACATGATTTTGAAAACAGGGATAACAGAAAGAACGATCTTGCAGCGGAAATAGCTCCTGCAAACGCCGTTCCGCCTCCAACACATCTTCTTCCATTTCTGCCAGTGTCATCCGCTCCAGCCCTTTTGCCTGTGGATTATCCGAAAATCCGCGCGAGCAGATATGGCTTAAGGAATGATTGCCGATTTCATGCCCGGCTTCAAAAATTTTCTGCCAGGGCTGTAGGATTTCTCGCCAATTTTCTCCGCGCGGACACAAATAGAAAGTGGCGCGCAAGCCCCGCTCCTGCATAATCGGAAAAGCCCGCGTGAGCTGCGAGGGCAAGCCATCATCGAATGTTAAGGAAAGCGCGCCCCGACAGCCTTCAGGCCAGGGCGAAGGCAAAGATGCCATGGCTGAGCCTCCCTTGCTGAATGGAAATGAGACGGAAATAAAAAGCCCCAAAAGGATTCGCTTGAACAAGAAAGGAATCCTGTATTAGCTTTATGGACAAAATGAACAATGAGCCGGGGCGCAGACAAGAATATGCTTCCTAAAGAACGCGTGCAGGCTGCTTTTGAGCATAAGCCCTCTGATAAGATTCCCATCTATCAGGCGGGCTTTTCGTCGTGGGCCGGCTCCATCATTTTGGGCCGGGAGGCTTATGTGGGCGGCGGCATTCAGCAATATCGGGAGGCCGTGGCGCTGTGGCAGGGCGAACAGGCGCATCAGGAATTTTTAGAGCGCAGCCGCCAGGATGCTTTTGAAATCGCTGAGATTTTGGATCTGGATCTCGTGCGGCCGATGTACTGGCGCCTGCCAGAAAAGCCGACGAAACGAATTGATGAATATACATTTTTGTATGGGGATGAAAATGGCAAATGGCGCGTAATGCGCTTTGATCCGCAAACAGAGCTGTATCAAGTCATTGCGCGTTCGCCCGAGCCAGAGCCGACCTTTGAGGATTTGGAGCGCAGTCTCGCCGGCGATCCCCCGGCGCCGGAGGATTATCGCCCCACGCCCGAAGATTGGCCTGATCTTGTGGCCGCCATCAAGCGCTTTCCGACGCGGGCTATCCCGGGCTATGGCGCCGGGCTGGCTATCCCGCGGGAGCCCATCTGGCTGGAGGCCTGTATTCTGCGGCCGGATCTTGTCGAGAAATATCTGGATCGGCAGATGGCGCGCATTCCGGGCAATGTGGCTGTGATGGCGCAGCTGGGGCTGCGCTATATCTGTGGCGGCGGCGATTTCGCAGGGCCGCAGGGCCCGCTTTATTCCCCAAAAGTCTTTCGCGAGCTAATGGCCCCACGGCTCAAACGCATCACGGAAATCTGTCATGAATATGGCTGCTATCACGGCTTTGCCAGTGACGGCAATCTATGGCCTGTGGCGGAAGATTTGTTTGGCTATGCCGGCGTGGATTTCTTTTATGAGATGGATCGGCGTGCTGGAATGGATCCCGTGCGCCTGCGCCAACAATATCCGGATCTCACGCTCTGGGGCGGGATTAATTCGGAAACGCTGCATATGGGCACGCCAGAAGATGTGCGCCGAGAGACACTGACAGCCCTCGAAGCAGCGCACGAATATACAAGTATTGTTGTTGGCTGCAGCAATCAAATTGTCCCCGGCACGCCTCCCAAAAATATTGAAGTTATGCTGGAAACATTGCGCGAAAATCGCTAATGCAGCCCGTATAGGCCCAATAACAATAAACTCCCAAACGCTTTTCTCGGCCCAGCTTTCACAAGCCAAAAAGCTTTAGCTCAGATCTTCTGGACAAACGTGCGTCTGCATATAATCTATTGTGAAATTTGGAAGCATACATGAGGCAAAACAGGCGGGCTTTTAGCTGCCCGCTTGTTTATTAGTTTATACTTCCGCTTTTCCCAATATATTCTAAGCCTCTTCGGGAATGTTATCTTTTGGCGCTTCTTAGGAAGGAGTGCATTACAGGGACACGCCCGCTTCCTGCAGCGTTAAAATCGCATTCGCTATAATCCAGCGATAGACATCAATTTCCCGCGGCTCCCATAAATCGTCATATTTGTATTTGGGCTGCACGCGAATTTGCTGCCAGATCCAATCCAGCGCGGCCTGAGCTTGCGCCGCCGCCTGCGCGGCTTTGCCGCCCCGTTTCTGCGCTGCCTTTATCATTTCTTGCAGCGTGTAAATATAGCGATAATCATCATAGCCTTCCCGATATGCTTCCCACATTGCCACAGGAATTGGACGGCCATTGTCTTCTGTGCGATTAAAGAAATCGCTGGCGCTGCCGTCCAGATAATTCCAGGGATTGCCAATATCGGCGCGATAAATCCACGGAATGAGCGCCGTAAAGCCAGAACGCCAGAAGCCAAAGCCATATGTCATGCGTGCGCCGTTTACAGTTGTGTGATCATTTTCGCCGTTCACATGATTGGGATAACACCAGAAATCCACATTCCGGGCCGCTTTTTCTTTGAGCAGTTCTTCCCGCGTGGGCAAGAAGGGCTGCGTGCACCATACATCTACATAAGGCTTCAGCGGCGCAAAGCCTTCTTTTGTAGGATCGGCTGTGACATATGTTTTGACGCCGGCGGCGCGCACGGCTTTGAGCGTCTCAATCATAAAGGCAATGCTGCCGGGCGCCGTTGATGGCTCGTCAATCGGATAATACAGAAATTCTGGCCAGCCGCGCCTGACGCGTTCAGCCTCAATCGCTTGACACATCCGCGTGAGCTCAGCCCCGTATTCCGGCGGCGGCTGCTTGGCGTTGTTGCAATGAGAGCCCAAATCTTCTTTCATATATTTACGATATATGCCCGAGGCGTTCACAGCGACAACAAGCGGAAATTTAAAGCCGTATTTGCGCCAGCGCTCCACTTTCTTCTGGAATAAATCAAAATTGAAGGAAAAGGAGCCAATCTGTCCTTCTTTTTCGGGCGGCGACCATAAAGAGGTCGTCACATTGCGCGTCCCATGCGCCACTAAATCTTGTATTTCCCATTCCGATTTGCGCAGATAATAGGCCCTGGAGACTTCATCTTTAGCGCGATCCCAATCATCCAGCGGATCCCGATAATATATCCCATAAATTTTCGTGGGATCCTCTCGCAAGCGAATAGGCAGCACCCGGAAAATAATGGGTACGCGATGAGAGGCAGCGCCTTTTGGCGTCAATGTAATTGTGCCCCGATATATGCCTGGCCGCGCCTGTTCGGGCACATGGACTGTCAGCCAGAAGCGGGCGTTTTGTCTGGCAATAAGCGGCTCCTCGGGATTAAAGGGCATCAGCGGATCGGGCGCCCAACGATATTGATACAGCACTGTGTAGTTGGGCCGCACCCGCATATATTTCGCCCGCCGCACTTCTATCTGTGACGCCGGAATCAGGCTGCTGGCGGATTTCAAATCGCTCACTTCTAAAGAAATGCCTGGAAAATCACGTAAAGGATAAATGCACACTGTTAGCGGCTCATATTCGCCCAGCGAGGCAAAGGCCCGCAATGTAGGATTAATTTCGCTTGCTATGGGCACGGAATCCGGATACACAACATCGGCCCAATGACGCTGATGGACAATGTAGCCGCGCTTCTTATCGCTTTCGGCAATCGGAGGCCATGGGCTTTTTTCCACGACACGGGGCACAAACTTCCATTTGGCGAATTCTTCCGGAGGCATATTATCTACAATTTCGCGTTCGGGCCCGATAATGTGCTGTCGCACTTGCGCCTCCTCGCCCTCCTGCCACAAGACAATTCCGGCCACAATCCACAGGCTATGCGGCATAAAATGGATATGTGCTTCGCCCTCTGGCGCAGACACTGTGATGTAAGCGTCCCGATACTGATAGCTGTTTTCAAATTGCACACGCGTCCTCTCGGAGCCGCTGCTGATTTCAAAATCAAAATATTGGGAGCGATAGGAATAGCTTGTGCCGCAAAAAATCCAGGCTTTGTAAAGGCCCGGATCCACTTTCGCCACAAATTCCGCTGGCTCTGCCGAAACAATTTGATCCTGGGATAGCGCTGTTGTCCATATAGGGGGCGGCACTTTTCCACGTGAGCTGTCCTGCAATTCCGTATAGGCTTGATTGCGTGCCTCTAATTTCCCTGCCTGCCGCCAGCCTGCCTCTGCTTCGGGATAAAAGCTTTTGGGCGTGACGGCGATATAATTTTGCTGTACAGGCGAACTTGTATCTCCGAAATCAAAACGATAAACTTTTGCCCAGGCTATAAAAGGAAGGAAAACAAATGTCCAGACAAAAAAACAATGGAACAGAGTAAAAGCCAGGCTATTGTTGTGCTTCATTTTGCCGCCTCCTGCCAGGGACTGGCGATAAGCTTTACAGGAAAGGAGAGCGCCTCCCGGCCAATTTTAAGCCCCAATTCGTAATTGCCGGCCTCCAGATTTGCAGGCAGGGGGACATACATACGACTTTTGCCGCGGCTCGATTTGAGCTTTCCCGCAGCGACAGAACGGCCGCGCAAGCGCAGCTCCCAGCTTATTTCCGCCTGCTGATCTTCTGTGAGGCCCAGGACAGATAAATCCACAGCCACATAGCCCGCATCGGCAAACAGCGCTCGTTCGGGCACGTGGGAAGAAGCGAGGCTTGGCTCCACATAACGCACGAGCGAGATATTGTCAATCCAGAAATCCAGCACATCTCCATGCTTGTAATTGGATTCTGAGATGAAAAATTGTATTCCTGTCATTGTTTCGGCGCCAATAATATCTGCCAGCGGAATGCGATAATCTGTCCATTCGCCCAGCCGCAATTCGCTAAGCGAGCGCGTAAAGATATTTTGTTTTTGGGCGCCCTTCAGAATGAGCCCCAAAGGATCAGTGGGCAGTTGGGGCCGCGAGCTTTCTGCCAAAATAGAGAATTCCAGAAAATCGTAAGCCCGCCAATTTTGCACTGCCTCCGGCCAATCCCGGGACATCCGCGGCCAGCCAATGGGATAATTTTTTTCGCCTGTCTCCCAATTTACTTCGATATGAAAACGTAAAGCCGTCTCGCCACGCCGCGCATGTTTTTTATCCACAGTGACAGTGGCTTCCGCCACAGCCCATGTCGCTGCCTCGGCGTCCATGCCGTCATCTAAAACAAGCCGTTCCGTGTTCCCCTCGCGCACAGGCTGCCGCACAGGCGGCTGGGCAAACGAGGCGCTAAATATCACAATAATAATTAGCAAGCAAAGCAGGAAGCGCATAAGAATCCTCCGTTCATCCAATTACAAGAAGTTTCGCTTTGTTGATCTATCTTCCTGCTGGCTGAAGAAATCACATTCGAAATGAGGAAAAACAAAATATGGGAGAACAAAAACGTCCCGGGCCCTTGGGCTTAAACAAAACCTAAAACTATTCCATAAGCATAAAGGGCCCGGGACGTCACTAGAAGCAGTGAGCGCACTACAACGAAAAAAGATTTGAGCCGTATTTCTCCTACAAGCCTTATTTCAATTTCAGGCAAGCCAACGCCTGTTTGTTACGAATGACAAGATGGCCATTTGCCAGAACAGGCGCTGTCCAGGATTGTCCCCCTAGCGGCCGAATACGCCCTAATTCTTTATAGCCTGCTGGATCGGCCGCAGCCATCACAAGATCGCCGCTATTCCCCACAAACGCGATGATAACGCCGTCAGCGATAAGCAAGCCGCCTTTTTCAAAGCCGCGTTGTTGCCAAGCTACTTCGCCGTTACGTGGACTTAAACACACAAGCGATCCGCCGCCTGTATCGCTATTGGCGTAAATGTAGCCATTGTAATAGATCGGCGAGCTGAAATGCGCGCAGACAGCCTTATTTTGCCAATGCAGTTTAGGCCCCTCCGCTGTAATCTCAAGCAAGGCGCAGCCTGTGTTATAGCCGCTTGTGATGAACACAAAATTCCCCTGTACAATGGGCTGCGCTGCATTTACATCATAGGCTGTCTGCCAGGGATAGCTCCATAATGTTTTGCCTGTCTGGGCTTCCACGCCCACGACATTTTTGGCTGTAAACACAACATATTGCCGCTGATTTAATATCGTCGCGGGCACGGGCGTCGCGTAGCCTGCGGGATCCTTGTTTTCGCTTAGCCAAATTGTTTCGCCTGTGTCCTTATGAAAAGCAATAACATTGCCCTGGGGGCTGCCGCTTTGGACAATCACACGCTCCTCCTCCACAACAGGCGAGGCGGCATAATGCCATTGCGGCGGCTTGCCCCCTAATTCGCGCATTAAAGAGCGCGACCAGATAATCTTTCCAGTAGCGGCCTCAATACAGCACAATATGCCAAAACGGCTGAGCGTATAGAGCTTTCCGCCAGCATACGCTGGCGTGGCCCTCGCATACCCGTAACTTTCTTGGCCTCCCTCGTAATAAGATCGGCGCCACAATTCCTGTCCATCTGTCAGGCGCAAGGCGCGCACGACATCATTATCGCCTTCCCGATCAATGATGAACACGGTGTTTTCCGCTACACAGGGCCCCGCATAGCCGTTATCGTGCATGGGGACTTGCCACAGCATCTGGGGCGGATTAGCCTGCCAGTCTTTATTCAGGCCTGTCTCGGGAGATATGCCATTGCGCGAGGGCCCCAGAAAATGGGGCCAATCCGCTGCCCCCACGACTCCTGTTCCCCAAAGAACAAAAGCAGCGAAAACAAATAAGCCAATCCGATGCATATGCCTATCTCCTTGTTTTTTTCTTTAGCAGCCCAAACAACAAAAATTGTTCCCTAAAAGCATTTATTCCTATCCAAAACAAAATACATATCCTGCCTCCGTGCCTACAAACAAACGCTGATAGGCAATGCTGACTCCGCCGCTGACAGCGCCTGTGCGATATTGCCATAGCTTGGCGCCATTTCGCAAATCCAATCCATACACACTTCCGTCACTGCTGCCAAAAAAGACGCGCGTATCTACAATAGCCGGGGAGGAATCGTTGGCGCCGCGCGTGGCGAAGCTCCACAAGCATCTTCCTGTGTGACGATCCAGCGCGAATACAGTGCCGTTACGGGAGGCAAAAACAACATAGCTTCCGCTTACGGCGGGCGAGGCATAATGGGCGCCGCCGCCCCGGCTGGCCATATACTTCCATAACAATTTGCCGTCTTTGAGACGTATCGCGGCTAAAGAGCCGTCCATCCCGCCGGCGAAGATAAGGCCGGCGGAATGCGCCGGGGACGCGCCCAAATTGCCGCCTAACTCCACAGCCGCCAGCTGCTTTCCTGTTTGTGAGGAAATAATTCGCACAAAGCCATCGCAGCCCGCAATAATCACACAAGCCTCCGCGACACAGGGCGCACAATGTACTTGCGCCTGCGCCCGAAAGCTCCACAGCTTGCGGCCTGTCTTCGCATCTAATTTATAAAGATGATAATCATAGGAGCCAAAATATACAGCCCCTGAAGCCGCTGTCGCGGAGGACATGATTTTATCTTGTGTTGTGAATTTCCAGCGCAATTTTCCTGTCGCCGCCTCTACAGCATAGAAAATCCCTTCTTCATCGCCGACATACACAAAGCTCCCATACACGCATGGCGTTGCTGCAATCCCGCCCCGTGTCGCAAAGCGCCATTTTTTCTGGCCATTGCTGACTTTTAACGCGTACAAAGAGCCGTCCGCAGTCCCGACATAGGCTGTGTCGCCATACACAGCGATAGCTCCTTCGATTTTTGCGCCGGCATTAAATTTCCATAAAAGCCTGGGGCGATAAGCTAATGTTGTGCTGGCTACGCCTGTTAATTGCGGATTGCCGCGGAAGGAGGGCCAGGCGCCCTTTGTAATAGAAGCTTGTCCAGCATGCGCTTTTCCGGAATTGCCAGCTGCCCTTTCGTTGGACAGGAACAGCGAACTTCCCCAAAGCCCCCATAGGCTCCAAACAATAATCAAGTAGAGATAATGTGCGCGTTTTAAAAAAGCCCAGAAGATACAGATTTTACAGCCCATTCTTTTCATTGCTGGCTCACTTTTTAGTTTTTTGTATTAACAAAAAAGGCAAGCGTTATTCATTCCCGCCTCAGCGCCTGCAAGATGTTTTCTGTCAAGCCTCGCCAGATCCCGAGATAATTTGTCCCCAGCCCTACAATCAGAATCGTCGTCAAGGCAAGAGCAATTCCCCTCCATTGGACGGCCGCTTCCGGCGAACGAAGCGCCGGCAGCATAGCCACTAGCGCAGCTATTGTTCCCCACATTAGCCCTAAAACCAATAGCCCGCCATGTTCTAAAGCCAAAAGGGCTCTTAATCGCGAATGGGGAAAGCCAATTGCCGCCATCAGCGCCAATTCGCTTTGCCGTTCAATGATATTACGCGCTGTCACAACAGCCAGGCCCACAGTGCCCAAAAGCAAGCCGATCGCTCCCAACGCCAAAAACATGGAAATATAAACATTTTCGCCAGCTGCATATTCTGCCAGTAATTCCTGCGAACGCCGCACATTTGGCCCGTAATCTCCATAGGCGCGTTGCCACGCCTCCATGATTTGCTTCTCGAGGCCTGGATTTGTTTCTATCAGAAAGAAGGACGGCGCTCGAATATGAGGATAAATTCGCTGAAAATCGGAACGAGATGTCAAAAGATAGCCTGCAAAGATGCTGCGCGTAAATCCTGCAAAAATGCGGAGAGAGGCTGGACGTCCATAAATGTCCTGTGTGCGCCATATTGCGCCAGGCTTCATGTGTAAACGCCATTGGAGCGTTGTGCTGTCTGTATAGGCAACAATCTCTTCCTGGGGCGAAGCTCCTCTAGGCGCCATTTGCAGAGGAGACAAACGCACATTTCGAAAGCGTTCAGAAACTTCAATTTGTTTTATAAAAGTTTCTGCCGATAATGGCGCTAAGAGCGGCGGCGTTTGGGCGCGCGCCGCATTGGCGCAGCTCAAATCATCTCCGGGGCTGGCCAAAAAAGAGACAATCATGCATTGTTTCAACAAGGCTTCATCTGCAAGCGTCACGCCGAGATTTTTTCTGCCCGCAGGCGTCGCTGGATCATATGGCAACGGAATTTGTGTTGTAGCAATCAGATTAAATCCGCCGCTGGGCCCCGCGTGATTAAAGGGATCGCAGCTAAAATCCCGCATGCTGGCCGCCGTTGCCACAATCACAAAAGCTCCGGCAGCAATCAAGCCGCTCACAAGCAAGCTGCGCCGGGGCTGAGCAGCTGCGCTTCGCCAGGCCAATTTGCAAAGACTCATTGTGGCAGATTTTCCTATCGGCCATCTCAAGGCAATTTGCAGGCCATATAGCCCCCCAAGCAGCAACAGAAAGCCGGCAATGAAAAAAAAGAGGGCTTGCATTTTCGCGGACGCAGCCTGCGCAAACAACAGTACAAGACATAGCATGGCTCCAATAATTGTCAATATTGCCAATCGCAGCCAGGGCTTTGTAATCGGCTTTTGCGATGTTGTCAGGCTGGATTGCCAGAGCTGCAAGGGCGTGAAATGCTTCATCTCCCGCAGCATGTAAACAATTGTAAGCATGCCCAAAAGCAAGCCGCTCACGGCTGCGTAGAACAGATCGTTTGCTCTTATGTGCAGCCATAAAGCAGGCGTGTCTCCAAGCGCAGCACGCCAGAATATTTTCATCGCCTGCAAAAGAATAGCAGCATATATAAGCCCTGCGGGCAAGCCCAAAAGCATGCCTCCGATATTCAGCAACAGGCCTTCTTTCAATAACAGTCGCTGTATCTGCGCCGGCGTCAAGCCCAGGGCCAGCAACAAAGCCATTTGCTTTGTGCGTCGCTCCACAGTCAGTTGTACAAGCATTGTGGCTAAGCCAGCGCCCGCCACAATGATAAAGAAACTTAAAGCTAAAAAGAGCTGGCCAAAATCTGTCGTTCCCTGCGCGGCGTGTGTGGCTTGCGCTGTCAAATCACGAAACACGATAAGCGGCGGGCCTGCTTGCAATTCTTCTAATAATTGGGCAGAAAAAATGTGCCTGAATTCAAGGGGAGTCTTTCCAGGGGGCGGGAAAATTTCTAAAGATGTGATGTAAGTTTGCTTATTGCCCCACATCATTTGGGCTAATTCCAGGCTTACAAAAGCTTTGGGCGTTGTTTTGTATTTTTCCCAGTACGCTTCATCCCGCGGCGTAACGCGCCTCATATCCACGGGGAAAGGAGGCTCCCAAGAGCCTATTGTTTCCGCATCTGTCAAGCCCTCGTATTCTGGCACTAAATAAGCATCTGCCGCCGCGCCGGCAATGGGGATAATGTCCAGCAGACGAATGCGCATAGATTTTTCGACAAAGGCGCCATCTGGCGTTGTCTGCAGATATTTTAAGGTTAGCCATTCGCCTCGTTGGGCTTGCAAATCCTCCGCCGCCCAGGCATTCAAAATAAGGCCTGGCGTTTTGGGCCAAGCTTTTATGCCTGTTTTCAGCCTTTTTGGATTATAGAGCCCAGCGATTAGGGCATAAGATATTTCCCGGCCGCGTGCAGTGCGAAGAGATGTGGCTAAATAGACGGAGGCGGGCTCAGCTTCCGCTCCTCCAGCACGGGCGGCCCGCTTGGCAGCGGCTACATATTCAGGAGAAAGCGTAAAAGCTTCGCTTTGTAAAGATAAAGTGTGAGGCTTGGGAAGAAGTCGCAGCCCCCATTCTGCTAATGTCAGCCGCTTTGTTAACATTTTTTCTAGCTGGGCGCAGGACAAGGAGAGCTGCTTGGGAGCGACAAGGACATTTATCTGGCCGAAAAGATTTAAAGCACGAGCTAATGTCTCTTGCTTTACGAAGACATTTCGGGGACGGGCGCTTTGTCCATCCACACGAAAATCTCCAGGGCTATTGTCGGGCAATACAGCAGCAATTTTTAACGACAATGTGGCCATGACATCTGCCGGGCGTCGCCGCGCAAAGAGCGAATCCAGCTCTATTTTAGGCGGACGAAGCACATAAAGCGCAATTTCGTCGCCGGGGCGCAAGCCTGAATCACGGGAGACGGCTTGATTGATGTATACAGAATCCTCTGCAAGAGGAGAAAGACGCTGAAGACGCAAAAAATCTTCGCCCACGCCCCAGATTGTCACGGGCACAGGAAGCCCCTCGCCATAAGCGGACATAGCTGTTCCTGTCAATTGCCACAAAGCGATTGCTTCCGTGCCCTGGGCAATGTGCGACGAAACAGGACGAGGCAACATCGCTGCAAAGCCCACGCCCCCCAGGCGCTGGAGGGATAAATCCCGCAGGCTTCCTTCCAATGAGGAGGCAATTATTAAGGAGCCTGTAATCACGCCTGTGGCTAAAGCCAATCCGGCGCAAATGGCTAATGTTGCAGTTCTATAATAGCACAGAGTACGCCATATCAAGCGCCAGGCGCTCATGGCGACGCTCCTGCCATAACAAGCTTGCCCCGCCGAATTTCATAATGCTGTTCACACATGGCAGCATGAGAAGGATTATGTGTCACAATAATTACAGTGAGGCTTTCTGTGTGCGCGATGTTCAAAAGCAGCTGCATTACAGAAGCGGCTGTTGCCTGATCCAGATTCCCTGTGGGCTCATCACACAGCAATAAGCGAGGCCGATTCATCAGGGCACGAGCGATGGCCACACGCTGTCGTTCGCCGCCTGAAAGACGCGCTGGGAAGAAATGCAGGCGCTCCGCCAGCCCCACACGACAGAGCAATTCTTCTGCCCGAGATATTAGTGCCGCAGAATTATTTGGGCTTTGAGAAGAAATGTGTTGTGTTTGCGCTTTTGCTTCTAAGCCGGCATTTGTCTCTGCGGCGAGGCCAGCTTTGGGCAAAATGCGTCGGCCTGAGCCCGCCAGCGTCGGGAGCAAGACATTTTCTAAAGCTGTGAGCTGGGGCAATAGATGATGATCCTGAAAGACAAAGCCCACATCGTAGGCGCGAAAATTAGCTAGTGCTTGCTCATCTAAAATATCTAATTGTTTTCCGCCAATGATAATGTGGCCCGCTGAAGGCTTGTCCAGCGCTCCCAGCAAATTCAGCAATGTGCTTTTTCCCGAGCCTGAAGGCCCTGTGACAGCCACAATCGCGCCTTCCGGCAGGCGCCAATTGATATGATCCAGCACAAGCAATTCTTCTCCCACTGCATCTGTATATATTTTCGTTACATTCTCTACAATCACAAAATCGCTCATTATTCTTTATATTTGTCCTGTTGCGGAATCTTTGAGCTAGTGATGCTGAGATATGATTCAGCTATGAAAAATCCTTGCGCCTGCCTGAAAAGCTTCCTCAAATTGCTCATTTTTCCAAATTTTTAATCTCCTCTGAAGCAACGCGAAATGAATAATGTAATTTTATCGGATTATTTTAGCACAAGCGCCCCTGTAGGACATGCTTCGGCGCAGGCACGTGCAGCCCGGCGGAGAGCGGCGGCTAGCGGCTCCTGCCAGGGCGTTCCGATGCGCACATGAAAGCCGCGCCCGATATATGTGAGGCCGAACTCCTCTTGATTACGCTTTGCAATCTGCACACATAGCCCGCATTGTATGCATTTTCCGGCGTCATAAACGACCAATTCATGTGAATTTTCGGGGCAGATCGTCCGGCGCTCTCCTTTGTATAGATTCGGACGCGCCTTATAGACGGCCGCCCAGCGGCGCAATTGACATGTATCTTGCGCCGCGCAGGCACATTGAAAGCAACGTTGAGCTTGTTTTTGTGCCACAGGAAAAATCTCGGCTAATGCCGAACAGTCCAGCCCAGGATTGTTATTTTCCCACAGGGCTTGGCGGGGCGCCATAGAGGCTTTCGAGGCCAGCTGTTTTAATTCAGAATTCGTCAGCTTGCCCGGGCGTGTCGAAAAAGGCGGCTGGGGCGCTTGGGGCGTTTCGCCTTTCAGATATTGATGAATAATTTGCGCTGCTGCATAGCCTTGTCCCACGGCCCATACAGCTAATTTGCGCGGCCGCACAGCGGCGCCTGCGGCGAAAACATCAGGAAAGTTCGTCTGCCATGTTGTCGACTGAATATAAACGCCCTGAGGGCTGGGCTGCAGGCCCCATCTAGCGATTGTTTCCGGCTCTACAGTGCCACAGGCGATGAGCGTCGCATCAAAAATCTCGCGCAGCTCCTGAAGCGAAACATCTTTGCCCACGGATATAGAGAACTGTAAGCTAAAGCCTGTTCTTTGAAGCGAAGCTATTTCTGCATCCAGCACATCCGGAGGCAGCTTGTCTTCCGGCACGCCATAACGCAACATTCCCCCTGCCTCAGGGCGAGCCTCAAAAATTGTAACAGCGTGTCCCATTCGCCTGAGAAAATACGCGGCTGTCAAGCCTGCAGGCCCTGCGCCCACAATCGCTATATTTCGTCCTGTGGCTGGAGGAATAAGCGGCTGATAGGGCCTGGACTGTGTTAAATCAAAATCCCCCACAAAACGCTTGAGCTGTTTGATGCTTACGGGCTCGTCTAGTTCGCCCCGCCGACATGGCCCCTCACAGGGAGCGGGGCATATGCGCCCCAAAATTGAAGGAATAGGAATGCGGCGTTTGACAAGCGCTACAGCTTCTTCTAATTGCCCGTCAGCTATCAAGCGAAGCATCTGAGGAATATCCATTCCGGCGGGACAGGCTCTTTGGCACGGAGCCAGACAATCCCCGGCATGATCCGCAAGCAAAAGCTCCAATGCCATGCGGCGTGCCTGATATACATCTTCTGTTTCGCTGGCAATGGACATTCCTGCGGCAATAGGCGTGGCGCAAGCGGGGAGCAAGCGTTCCTGGCTATTGACGCGGACAACGCACACAAGGCAGGATGTTTCCGCTTGACAGCCATTCCGATAACACAACGAAGGGATTTCAACGCCAGCCCGGCGCGCCGCCTGCAAAATTGTCAAGCCTTCCGGCGCTTCTAAAGGCTGTCCATCTATTGTCAATTGGACATTCATCGCACAATCACAGAGCCTGTGGGGCACACTTGATAACATGTGCCGCAACGAATACATTTTTGCTGATCTATCTCGTGGATCTCATAAGGACGAGGCGCAATTGCCTTAGCAGGACAAGCTTGAGCACATTTCGTACAGCCAAGGCAATCTGCTTTTATTTCGTAGCGAATGAGCGCTCGACAACGCCCCGCCGGGCAGCGGCCTTCCAGATGGGCCTCGTATTCTGCACGGAAATAGCGCAATGTCGTCAGCACAGGATTGGGCGCTGTGCGGCCCAGCCCGCATAAGGCGCTTTGCTTAATTGTGTGCCCCAGCTTCTCCAAGACTATTAGATCCTCCCGCTTCCCTTGTCCACAACAAATGCGTTCCAAAATGTCCAGCATACGCTTTGTGCCAAGGCGGCAAAATGTGCATTTGCCACAGGACTCGCGCTGTGTGAATTCCAGAAAATAGCGTGCCACATCCACCATACAGTCCTCATCATCCAGCACGACAAGCCCTCCGGAGCCCATAATCGCCCCCGCTTCCTGCAGGCTTTCATAATCGATGGGAATATCAGCTAATTCCGCCGGAATGCAGCCTCCTGAAGGCCCGCCGATTTGTACAGCCTTAAATTGTCGCCCTTCGCGCACGCCCCCGCCAATATCTTCCACAATCTGGCGGATCGTAATGCCCATCGGCACTTCTATCAGCCCTCCCCGCCGTACTTTTCCCGTAAGCGAAAAAACTTTTGTCCCCTTGCTCGACATTGTGCCTAGGGCGGAAAACGCAGCTGCCCCATTGCGGATTATCCACGGCACGAGCGCTAATGTCTCTACATTATTCACAAGTGTCGGCTGGCCCCATAATCCCTGTTCAGCCGGATAGGGCGGCCGATAGCGTGGCATCCCCCGCCGCCCTTCAATGGAGGCAATCAAGCCTGTCTCCTCGCCACATACAAACGCGCCCGCGCCCTGGAAGATTCGAATATGCAGATCTCCCAACAAGCCCTGGCTTTCACAGCGACGCAGCGCTTCCTGTATACGTTTTACAGCAAGCTGATATTCCTGACGCACATATATGAAGGCCTCTTGCGCCCCGACAGCATAGGCTGCAATAGCTATCCCTTCTAAAATCCGATAGGGATAGGATTCCAAAAGCATTCTGTCCATAAACGCGCCCGGATCGCCTTCGTCGCCGTTGCATATTACATATTTAGGCGACAGAGGGGCTTTTTGGACGAGGCGCCATTTTTCGCCTGTCGGAAAGCCTGCTCCGCCTCTTCCGCGCAGCCCAGAAGCTATTATTTCGTTAATGATCTCTTCTGGAGACAATGTTTCCCGGCATTTACGCAGCGCCGCAAAGCCTTCATGAGCAAGATATTCCTCCAGATCCAGCGGATTAAGCGCGCCGTACAGCTCTGTTGCAAGATGTTTTTGTCCGCCTAAAAAAGCGCCTACAGCGCCATCTCGGACATTGAGCGCAAAACGAGAGACAGGCTTCCAGGCCTCATCTGTAAGCAACAGATCTAAGCCTTGTTCCAGCTTGAGCCGCAAGCGGCGCCAAAATCCGCGCGGCGCAAAATGTCGCCTGACAATTTGCGCCGCCTCTTCAGGCCGCACACGCGCATATAATGCCGGCTCTTGTCCGGAGATATGGATTTCCACAAGCGGAGTCTGATGGCACATTCCCACACAGCCCACTGGCTTAACAAGCACGGGGACGCCCAGAGCGCGTACAGCCTCCTCCAGTGCGTCTCGCACAGCGGCACTGCCTCCCGCCTGACAACATGAGCCCAGGCCAATGTGAATTTCGGGCCATTGAGCCACATCAGCAGCCTGAAAACGCTTGCGCGTACTTGTGAGATCCTGCGCTTGCTTCTCTTTTTGCTTTTGCAGCTCCAGAAAATCCTGGATAGTGGCTTCCACTGTATCGGGCGTGACATGGCCATATGTGCAGCTATCAATTTGTACAACAGGCGCTAATGTGCAGCAGCCCAGGCAGTCTACGCGCTGGATTGTAAAGAGGCCGTCGGGGCTCGTGTCAGCGCCTTCTGGAATGTTCAGCATTCTCCGAAAGGCTTCGCTGACAAGCGGCGCTCCTTTCACATGACAGGCTGTGCCATGACAAATGCTGATAATGTGTTGTCCAGCGGGCTGATGGCGAAAGCGAGGATAAAATGTGGCCAGGCCGACAAGCTCTGCAGGCGTAATTTCCGTGAGCTCGCATACACGTCTCAGGGCGGCCTCGGGCAAATAATGATAATGCCTGTGAATAGCATGTAAAATTGGCAAAGCAGCAGCCGGCTTTGTGCCATATTCCTGCACAATCTTCTCAACAGCTGCTAAATCTATTTCATCGGCCGTTTTAGAAACGGCGCAAACACAATTGGAGGAGGATTCTTTGTGTGAAGTGCATGCCATAAATGATTAAGCCTTAGCGGAAGCCTATCGCAAATAGATTTTTCTCTCCGCGTATATAAATTCGCCCATCTACAAAAGCCGGCGTGGCATGGACGGCTTCGCCTATTTTGCCCGTGCCAATCGCCTTAAATTGCCGCCCTGTTTCCACGATGTGTGTAACGCCCGCTGTATCTGTAATATACAGATGTTTGCCGGCAATGATAGGCGAAGCGTTACAGGGCATGCCCAGATCATGTTCATATATTTTTTGTCCTGTCTTTAAATCATAACAAACGAGCATTCCGGCACTGCTCACAATCCACACACATTCCCCATCACTGACAGGACTCACAACATCCGGCGCCCAATCCTCTGCTTTCCATACAATTTCGGCCTCCTCGCTTGGCGATGCAGGCGGCCGGATTGCCACAACGCCCGCGCCTTCCTGAGCAGCGATCACAAGCCCGCCTGCGTAACACGGGGAAGGCGCTACATCGCCGCTCAGCGCTTCCACACGCCATAATTCTTTTCCTGTCGCAGGATCATAGGCATTGACATAGGGATTAGCACAGCAGATTAATTCATCCTGCCCCTCATGGACTATGGGAAGAGGGCTGCTCCAGGAAGCGGGCACAGGCCGGGGCACTTTATAAACAGTTTGGCCTGTTTGCGCATCGAGAGCCAGCAATTGCGAAAGCTTTTCCTTGGCCTCAGCGCCTTGATCATATTGAATAAGAAGCAGATTTTTATAAATTATAGGAGAAGACGCATGTCCGTAAGGATTTTGTGGCACGCCAAGATTGCGCGCCCAGATTATTTTGCCTTCCATATCTAAAGCGGCAATATCCCCGTTGGCAAAAAGCGCAAAAACATATTGCCCATTTGTTGTCATAGTGGGCGCCGCATAGCCGGCTTCCTCCATAACACGAGGCGGCTCTGCCTTTTTGGCGCCTTTCACTTCAATGCCTTTCTTCCACAGCAGCTTGCCTGTGTCTGCGTCGAAACAATAAATTTCCCGCCTAACGGCGTCAGCGCCGCTCATAAAAAGCTTTCCCTGCCAATAAATGGGCGAATTAGGCGCTTTTAGAGGGATAGGCGTCTTCCATAAAATATTTTTGCCAGAGGCGTTGTCCCAGGAGAGGGGATATGTGTCGGCGCCTGCCAGGCCAGCAAAAGGCCCTCGGAAAATGTGCCAATTCTTTATAATATCAGCTAAAGCTGGCCCTCCTTCCACTTTCAGGCTTGTCTGGCCTAAAGCTGGGGCTAAGCCCGAGGATTCGGCCTTTTGAGGCCCAGGGGCTGTTTTGAGAGCTGTTGGCTCTTTTTCTTCAGCAGGCGGCCCGGGCGGCCCCGGGGGGCCAGGAGGGCCCGGCGGCCCTTGTGGCCCTGGGGGGCCCATCGGCCCCGGCGGGCCCATCGGCCCCATTGGCCCTGGCGGGCCAGCAGAGCCTGGCATGCTCGAGCCCCCGGCAGCGGGCGGAGGGGGCGGAGGAGGCGCAGGAGGCGTTTCGGCAGGCGTTGTTGAGGGGGGCGTTACGGCTGGAGCCTGTGGCTGCACATTGGGCAGCGTCTGTGCCAGAACATCGGCTGTCAGGGGCGGATGGGCCGTCTGTACATAAGCTGCCGCCGCATCATGCCGCGATAAGACAGCCAGCGTCAATAAGCCTCCCATTAGCAAAAGCCCAAAAATGATGAAAGCGCGCCGATTGAATGCAGCCTGAAGCCAGGCTTCTGCCGGCTTTAAGGTCAAGGGGAAACGGATCACACGCTGAAACATTGAGGCCAAATGCAAAGCCAGCACAAGCACTGCCAGGCCCCCCAACAGCGCATATAAGCCCACAACAGCCCGCCAGCGGGCTGTAAAATAACGCTCCCGAATATAGGCATCCAGCTGCCGTACTTGTTCTGCTAATTGTGTATTATTGGGCTGCTTGGCCAATTCTGCTTTCAATGCTGCTATCCGCGGCGCTTGCATAGGATCGTATACACGCGCCTGTATCGCGTTGTTTATCAGCAGGCCCAAAACAACGAGGCAAAATATAAAAGCAACGCCCGCCACAATCAAGCTGATTTGGCGATATAAATCGCTAAAATCGTTTTCTTTCTGAGCCTGAAGCTGTATTCCCGACATCCATGGACTCCTCCAGCTTTGACGCTTTGAACTTCAATTATGCTTTCCCCGGCGCTTGCAACGGACATATATTATAGCATCTTCCGCAATGTACACAGGAAGCGGAATCAATCATATATATGCGACGCTGACGCCGCAAAGACATTCCTATCATTTTTAAGCCAAAAACAAGCCCGATCCAGCCGCCGAGCAGCCATGAGCCTACATCGAACCATTTTTGTATTACAGCGCCCTGCCAGTACGCGTAGCTTGTGGGCAGCTCGCGATTGTTGAAGGCTTCAATGCGCTCTGTTGTCTTCGCGAGCAAGCCTTTCTCCTGCAGCCATAACTCCTGAGCTAATTGCACGCGAGAATCGAGCCGCGCCAGTGCAAAGCTATTCAATCTCATTAAGCCCGCCCAGATTCCCACAAAAAGGGGCAATAAACATAATTGTATAGCTAGGCTCCGCCGCGCCCGCCGCAAGGAGAAGCGAGGATCAGGGGCTGTGGGCGGCTTTATCGCTCCATAAGGGCAAGCCTCCGCACAAAGATGGCATTGAATGCAATCGTCTGTTGTAATCTGAGGCTGCCAGCGAGCCAGCGCTGCAAATACGCGTAAGAAAGCCGACAGGGGACACATATAGCGGCAATAAGGCCGGCCTACAAAGAGCCCCAAAAGCAACAGCCCCGCCCCCCAAAGCAACATTCCTATTGTTCCCCCGAGACGGAAGAATTCCACAAAGGGATCATAGCGACAAATCAAAAATGTGCTGCCAATCGCCGCATAAAATATTGTAAATCCGGCAAACAAAAAAGGAAACACGGAGAGGATATTGTCCAGCCATTCGGGGACACGCACAGGCCGCCATAACACAATTTCCTGCATCGCCCCCAATGGACAGACGCCAGCGCAAAATGTGCGCCCCACAAACAAAGCAAATAGCAACGGCAGGGCAAAGAAAAGCCCAATTGGAATCGGAAGCGCATAGCCATTATCGCCTAATGCATAGGCCACATTCTGGATTGCGCCGATGGGACAGACGCAGCCGTGTCGATAAAAGCCGAAATAGGCTAAAGAAAATAAGGCTAACGCAACAAGGGCCGGCCGGGAACGCAGCCGTAAGCTAAAAAGAGCGGCCGCAAGCAGCGCCCCCAAAAGCATCCCTACATCCAGATACGAAAGCCACACAGCGCGTGGCAACGGATGAATTTGTTCAGGGAATGTTTGGCCGCCGCGGAATTCTGGCCGGGGAAAATTCTGGGCATTGGCCCCTGCCACAGCAATTATTCCGCCTAAAATGAAAGACAATAAGCAAATCTGAAAATAGAAACGCGATTTTTGCAAAACTTCCTGGCCTCTTGAAGCGTTATGGAATGGCTTTAATCGCTCTGTACTGAAATAATTTGAGCGGCTTTTCCTCTTCTGTCGAAAACAGGAACTGCTTAAACAAATTCTGTACGCAATAAATAAGGCTGGCGGGCGGGCACACGCCTGAAGGCGTCTGCAGGGCACACGCGCGCGATAGCGCATTCATTGCAATTCACGCAGCGATCATGCCGCACTTGCAAAATCAGCGAATGATTGCCAAACATTCGACAGCCTTTCACACAACGCCCACAGCCAATGCATTTATTTTCGTCAATCACATATTGATAATAGGGCTCTTCCACAAAGCTGCGCTGGATCGCCCCTGTGGGGCAACGCTCATTTTCGGCGCCGCCTGTATCCGCCGCCCGCACATCATCAAAGAAGCCAAAACACAATTCGCAATAGCCACATAGCGCAAATTCATGCACACATTTCACAGCGGAGGGCTTCAGCACACAAGCTGTAGCGCATCGCCCGCATTCAATACAACGTTGCGGATCAATTTGCCATACATAGCCCTCTTTTTGTGTTTCTTTCAGCAACACGCCTGTCAAGCCGCCTACGGCAATCAAGCCCAGGCCGCGTAGACATTGCTGCAAAAATCGCCGCCGACTCGGCAATATCTCATTATATTCTTTTTCCGATTCTTTTTCTTTGTCCATTATTTTGTGCCTTCTGTTTCTTTTTCTTGACGAAGATGTTGCGCACAGAAGCTCCCTTCCGGACAAGAAGAACAATTTTGGGCCTCGCAAATTTTTCTTTGCCCCTGTAGCGCCGCTCCTAATCCGCCGCCTAACGCCAAAGCCGCCGTCCAACGCAGCATGTTGCGCAAAAATTCCCGTCGTGTTACATCCTGACATTCTTCTGCTGTTTTCATTTTTGTCCTCGTTGTTTGTGGGCAGAATTCAATTCTGCAAAAACAAAAATTTTCTTTTTGCGGGCATCCAAGACAAAGATTTCGCCTTTTTTAGATGTGGCAATATCAAACATGTTTCCGCCCTGAGATAAAAGGGGCGGAGCGGCAACATTCTCTTGCCACGTCCCGTCAGCTGTATAAATTTTCACGCGTCCTAAGCCCTTTTCGGCCGTTACAATGCGCCCGTCGGGCAAACAGGCGATGGCCACAGGATTGCAACATCCGGCAAAGCCTTCGTTAGCCATTGTAGGCTCTCCAAAAGCCTTGCGCAAATAGCCTTGTGGGCTCCAGATTTCCACACGCAATTGGCCGGGATTATTGAGCAAAATGTCGCCTGCCGCCGTCTCGGCTAAATCCACACATGGGCTCGGCACAATCAATCCGGGATAGCCGGCAGCAGGATCTTTTGCGGCAATATGTCCTGCTAATACGCCCTGCCGAAAACGATGTACAATTCGTTGGCCTGAATCTGCAAGCCAGATTTCTTCGCCTACAGGCAAAATGGCTGTAATGTAGCTTCGTTCGCCGAAATCCCATGTCAGGGGCTGTGGCGAATTTCCTTGAAACGCTGCGTTGTTCTGGAGCGTACTGTAATCGTAAATGGCTAATTGCTGGCGAAGCCCAACAAATATATGCTTGTTATCTACATAAAGGGCTGTAGGCGAGGCAGGGAGCGCAAGCTCCATCGTCCATTGATTTGTTTTTGGCGTCCGCACATAAAAAGCTTGATCTCCAGCGACAAAAATATATTCATTGCTCACAGAAATAGCCACAGGGCGCTGCAATGGAAGCGAGATTATTTGCTTGAGCCTCCAAGCCTGTGCCTGAGATGTATGAAGGCCATAATTCTGCGCTGAAGCGGCTTGGAACACGCCCTCCTTTATGTTTTGTTGCAATGCCCGATGTTGTTTATATGCCAGCCCAACAAGCCCCAGAGCAAAAACAATAAGCGCTCCAGCTAGCAGCCCTAAATGCCTAGAAGGCCATATGCGTTTTTGCGTACAAATATCCATAATCAGGGCTAAGGCGACATATCTAGACAAATCATCGTCTGCACATCGCGGCAGATGAGCTTGCCATCGGCAATGGCCATTGGCGCCCAAGCATCGCCGCCAAACAGCACTTTCGCCCGCGCCAGCTCCTTATAAGAGGAAGGATTTGCCTCGACGATTGCCAGTTCTCCTCTATCGGAAAGCACATATAGCAGCCCCTGAGCCATCACATAGGGCCCCAAGCCGAAACGCGCCGTGCTGCCGCTCGTCCAGCGCACATTGCCTTCCAAATCTAAACAGACAAGCTCTCCAGGAATACGCACTGCGTACAGATAGCCTTTATACAAAATGGGCGTCTGCTGATGCGATTGAAAGATATGGGGCGGGATGCGTTTGACAACACGCACGCTTTCTCCCTCCGGCCCCATTTGCAATATCGCCGCTCCGGAATTGTAGCCGCCGCAGACAAAAATTTTCCCCTCGCCGATAGGCACGGGCGTGGGGATATTTGCCGTCGGCACTGTCCATTCCGTTGTTGCCCATAGCAGCTTGCCATCCCGCGCATTTACGCCGATGACGCCTTTGCTTGCGGGATAAATATATATCCGCTTGCCCGCAAAAGCCACAGGCATAATAGAGCTGTGCGTCATTTGCCAGCCTTGAGGATTGGGCGTGCGCCAGATCACATTCCCTGTAGCTGCCGCAAAAGCAGCCATAAGCGCCTTGCCGCCTGTGGCAATGATAATTTTGCCATCCTCTAATAAGGGGCATTGGCCGTTGTACCAGGGAGGAATCACAGCGCCGAATTCACGTTGGAGATCCTTAAGCCATAAAAGCTGGCCATTATCGGCCCGGCAGCACATCAAATGTCCCATCGGCCCCAAACTGACTACATATTTGCCATCTGTAGCTGGAACAGTTCGTGAGCGGCCATGATTATTTTTAATGTCCACAGAATAGCCCTGTGTCCAAAGCACGCGTCCCGTATTTAAATCCAGACATTTCAGCTCATCACGCCGTGTCGCCACATTATAGTCTAACACAAAAACACGTCCCTTATATACAGCCGCTCCCGCATGCCCTTCGCCTAAAGATATCGCCCAAAGCTTTTTAGGCCCTTGGGATGGAAAGCTACGACAAAGATGTTCGGCGCTGATATTCATTCGTCCGGGGCCTCGAAAGCCCGGCCAAATAGCTTTTTCGGCGCTCGGGGCTTTTTCCGTGGGCGCTGTGGCAGATGAAACTGATGTGGATGGGCCAGAGCCAGAGGGCGTAGCAGCGGGAGAGGAGCCCGCAGGCGCGGCGCCCTGTGTGGGCGTTGGGGACGAAACGTTTGTCGCTGGCATTGAGAGAGAAGGCGCTCCAGGCGTGGAAGGGAAAGAAGCAGGCGCAATTGAGGACGGAGCAGGGCTCTCAGAAGTCGGCGTCACTTTCACAACGGGCTGCGGCGTGCGCGTAGCAATTTCCACAGGAGGCTTGGCGCGCATTAACGCCACGAGAATAGCAGCCGCAATCAAAGCAACAGCTCCCGGAACGCCAATGAGCATAGCCCATCTTATGATTTTTTGTTGTTTTTCAGCAGCGGGGCGCCACATAGCCTGCTCCTATCTGTTGAATGAAAATAGCAAGCCCAATCTTATAGCTTGAATATGCAATAAACAAACAAATCAATTTAAATAATTAATAACAATAACGACATCAAATGAAAAAATTTCGCGGAACAAAAAGACATTTATAACAACATTAACTATTAAGGAAGAGTTCCTTTCAGCCCTGCCATGCGTTTGTATCTTTACAGGAGCGATATTGTGTCAGAAATTGTTGTTGTATGCGAAAAGTTGGAAGCGGATGAAGAACAAAAGGCGCTCACAGAGCGCATCGCTGCAGCAGCCTGTCAAAAAGGCAATGATGTTCTGATTATTCCTGATGTCTATCATCTTGCCGAGAATAGCCCCATTTGGCAAGAGCTTCGGGCTTTGCCTCCGCGCGTCACGCTATGGGCTTGGCATCATCCCCGCCCCCTGCGCTGGCTGCTTGCCCGCCATGGCATAAAGGCGCAAGAATGGCAAATTTTTGATTTGCGGCTTTTCTCGCCCGAAGACACAGCGATGACATTGCCGCCTCTCCCTGTTTCGCCTAAGGGAAGCATAAAACGACTCAATGAATATGTGCAAGAACGCTGGCATCCTGTCATTGATGAACAGCTTTGTAAGCAATGTGGACATTGTGTGGAATTTTGTCTTTTTGGCGTTTACGGCTATGATAATGAGCAGAAGATCCGCGTCTTACAGCCAGATAATTGCAAGCCGGGCTGCCCGGCCTGCGCCCGGATCTGTCCGCAAGGGGCTATAATGTTTCCGCTTTATGAGAAAGAGCCGGCGATTGCTGGCGCTCCGGGAGCAAAAATGAGCCCGGACGCGGCGGGACGTCGGCTTTATTATGCCCGCACAGGAAAAAGCTGCCCTGTATGCGGACAGCTGACAAAGGAACAATTGGCCGCTTTAGCTACAGAAAAAGGCGAATGTCCCGAATGTGGCCGTAAGCTGCCTGCGCCCCCAGAAATGTGGGATGAAATTGATGCGCTTATTGAGCGTCTGGATCGGCTCAATCAAGGAGGCGCTCCGTGATTCAAAAAGGCGCGCCAATTGTGCTGACAGCCGATCGGACGCTCATGTCACAACATCGGCTGCTGTTAGATGCCATGTTTTTATGCAGCCAGACGAC
The DNA here is from genome assembly GCA_964622325.1 of uncultured Armatimonadia bacterium. Lineage (GTDB taxonomy): Bacteria > Armatimonadota > Zipacnadia > Zipacnadales > UBA11051 > JAJFUB01. The sequence continues at coordinate 66,090 of CAZUOJ010000003.1, read as the reverse complement.
GAAAGCGCCCTCCTGGCTCATCCGACGCCTCTTTATGCCCCCCGTGCCCCATATCAATCATTGTGCAGCAATCGCTCCTTTAGGCTTGCGGCGATTGGAAGCAGCCTTGCGACGAGACGGCTTTTCGAAAGAAGATGTCATCATTGCCGACGAAAGACATTTGCCCTTTGTTGTGGGCTTCCGCACAAAATTTATTGGCTTAAGCAGCGGAGATCCGGCGGGCTGGGGAATGAACAGCACAACAATGGCAGCCATCGCCGGAGGCGAGATTTATCCTTCCAATGAATTCAGGCGTCTTGTGGAGCTTGTAAAATCCTTGCGCGCAGAATGTTGTCCCGCTGCCCGCATTGTTTTGGGCGGCCCTGGCGCCTGGCAACTGATGACAAATAAAATGCTGCCTCATCTGTTCGGGCTGGATTATGTCATTCTGGGATATGCTGAAGCCGAAATAGCATCCCTTGTGCACAAAATTTGGCAGGCACAGCCATTGCCAACATTTATTACAACAAAGTCGGCTTCTGCTGAGCATATTCCGCCTCTTCTCGGAGCTTCCACGATGGGCGCCATAGAGCTAAGCCGTGGCTGCGGCTGGGGCTGTGATTTTTGCACGCTGGCACATATGCCCATGCTCCATCTTCCTGTGGAAACAATTTTGGCCGATGCGGAAACAAATTTGCACGCTGGCCAAAATAATCTTGTGTTGCTCAGCGAGGATTTATTACGCTACGGAAGCGTAGGCCGCTCTGTTTCTCCCGAAGCCTTATTAAGCCTCTTGCGATCATTACGAACGCTGTCAGGCGTACGCTTGCTGCAGGCGGATCATGCCAATATCAGCAGCGTGGCGCAATATAACGAAGCACAGCTGCAAGAGCTTCATAATCTACTAGGAGGCGGGGAGCAACGCTTTCCCTGGCTTAATCTGGGCATTGAGACAGCTTCCGGAGAATTGCTTGAGCGTTTAGGCGGCAAAGCCAAAATGCATCATGTTGCTTTCCAGGAATGGGGCAATTTCTGCCGAGAACAAATCGAACGTTTGACGCGTTGTCATTTTATTCCTATGATTAGCTTAATCATCGGCAGCCCTCAAGAAACAGAAGAAGATACGCACATCACATTAAAATGGATTCGTTCATTGAGCGGCTTGCCAGTGATGATTTTCCCCGTAATTTATGTTCCTTTAGACAGGCCAGCGTTTCCGGCGCAATTGTCGCCCGCACATTGGCAGCTTATGCAGGAAGCGTACGAATTCAATTATCGCTGGCTGCCTGTCGTGTATGAGGACAGCATGCGTGCTGGAGGCATTGGCTTTGCGCGACGATGGGCAATCCGCATTTTAGGAAAGACAAATATCTGGCGATGGCGCTACTTTTTAAGATCCAGACAACATCAAGCGCTGAATAATATCACAGAGAAATAATTATGCTTTCCTTGTCCCAAGAAAAAATTTTGCAAGCGCATCGTATCGTACGGGAATATCTATTGAATTGTCGCAAGCCCGAAGGCTATTGGGAGGGCCATCTTTCTTCCTCCGCGCTCGCGACAGCTACGGCCATTTCTGCTTTATCCTTAGCTCACAATCCCTCCGATGAGACATTAATCAGTCATGGCCTCGAATGGCTTTGCCAGACGCAAAGTCAGGATGGCGGCTGGGGCGATACGCCCGAAAGCTTAAGCCATCCTGCCACAACAATGCTCGTTATGGCGGCCCTGCATCTTTCTCGGAAAAAGCCCCCCGCTTCAACAATACAACGCGCCGATACGTTTTTAGCTGCCCGCCTTGGCTCAACGAGCGTGGAACGAAGACAAGCCATTTCCCGATTGTATGGACAGGATCGCACTTTTGCTGTGCCAATTTTGTTAAATTGTGCAATAGCGGGGCTTGTCGAATGGGAGGATGTGCCGCCGCTGCCGTATCTTTTAGCGCTGCTGCCGCGGAGGCTGTACAAATTTTTGCGTTTGCAAGTCGTCAGCTACGCCTTGCCTGCGCTTATTGCTGTGGGCTTGGCCATTGATATTCATCAGCATCCTAGAGGCCTGCGGGCGGGGCTGCGCCGTTTGCTCCAAAAAGAGCTGCTGGCCAAATTGCAGGCCTTGCAGCCAGCATCAGGGGGCTATCTGGAAGCCACGCCGCTAACAGCCTTCGTATGTATGTCTCTTTTGTCGATGGGCATTAAGGAGCATCCTGTTGTACAGGAGGGGCTTCACTTCTTGCGGCAATCCGTACGCTCGGACGGCAGCTGGCCTATTGACAGCAATCTTTCTGTGTGGCTGACGAGCCTGGCGACAGGCGCTTTGCGGCTAGCTGAAGGAACGAGCTGGCCGGGCGCTGAAACAACTATGCAATGGCTGAGCGCAAGGCAATTCTCACAGCCCCATATCTTTACGGGGGCGGCGCCTGGCGGCTGGGGCTGGAGCCATTTGCCGGGGGCTGTCCCAGATGCCGATGATACATCTGCCGCCTTAATTGCGCTTGCGGATTATTTGCCTTTGCAAGCGCGCCTGGCAGGCGTGCGCTGGCTCTTAGATTTACAAAATGCTGATGGCGGCTGGCCCACATTTTGTCGAGGATGGGGCCAATTGCCCTTTGATAAAAGTTGTGCCGATATCACAGCACATGCTTTACGCGCGCTGCAGCGCGTGCGGCAAATGGGCGTCCCTGCCGTTTATGAGAAGAAAATCTCTAACGCACAGAAGCGCGGGATGGCTTTTTTGCGCGTGACACAATGTGCAGATGGCTCCTGGCAGCCCTTATGGTTTGGCCATCAGCTGGCGCCAGAGCAAGAAAATTCTGTATTAGGCACAGCGCGTGTGTTATTGGCGCTGGCAGAATTAGAGCCTGATAGCACAATGGCGCAGCGCGGACGAGAATATTTGCAAAAGGCTCAAAATGCAGATGGAGGATGGGGCGGAGCGCCTGACACGCCTTCCTCAGTGGAAGAAACGGCGCTATCTGTCTCCGCGCTAACATGTTGGCCAGACCAACAGCCCTATATTTGGGGAAAGGGCCTTGAATATCTCCTCCAACGCATTGAAAAAGGCGATTGGACTCAGCCCACGCCGATAGGCCTGTATTTTGCCAAATTATGGTACGCGGAACAGCTATATCCTGTCATCTGGACAGTGGAAGCCATAGCACGCGCCTTAAAAGCACTGGATAAATTGTGAATCTGAAGCGATTTGTCCATTATGTGCCATTTCTTTGTTTCCTAAGAAAGAATTGCTCGTAGAAGAAGGAGAGCAATATGGAGAGCAATACGCGCTATCTTTTTTGGCTTTTTGCAGGAACATTTTTTATTATACTGGCGGGAGCATGGGGGGAGGGGATAGGCTGGCGCACTGACGGGACAGGGAAATATCTTACAGCCACGCCTCCGACAAGCTTTAGCCCGGAACAGGGCATTGTCTGGGCCACGCCGCTGCCTTCTTGGAGTAATGCTTCGCCCATTCTAGTGGGCCAGAGACTGTTTGTCTGCTCTGAGCCAGATATTCTATTATGTGTGGATGCCAATACAGGAGAGATTCTTTGGCAGCAAAAAAATGGATACAGTGAATTGCCTGATTTTGCCGATCCTGCTCAGATGGCGGAAGCAAATAAAAAAGCTGCTGAGCTGCGGCGGGAAATCGCCCGTACACAGGGCGAAATCTGGAAGCTCAATCGTGCGCTGAAAGAAAAGCCTGAGGACGCCGAATTAAAAGGGCAATTGCAGGCAGCTCAAGAGAAGCTAAAAGCTTTGCAGAATGAACATAAAGCTGTCGCCGAGGCGCCTTATGTTTTGCCCCGTACACACGATGTCAATGGCTATTCCACGCCCACGCCTGTCAGCGATGGCCAATATGTCTATGCATTGTTTGGGCACGGCGTGGCCGCGTGTTATGATGTAGAGGGCCGTCGGCGCTGGATACGCTTTTTAGAACATCCAGAAAATGAATATGGCCATAGCGCTTCCCCTGTATTAGCCGAGGGGAAACTTATTATTCACATCCGGCATTTGATGGCTTTAGATCCTGCTTCAGGCCAGACAATATGGCAAATACGTTTGCCAGAAAGCTGGGGCACGCCCCAAATTGGCCGCCTGGGAGACACAACAATCATCGCCACAGCAGCAGGAGACATTATACGCGCTTCCGATGGCCAAATTCTGGCACAGAAGTTATGCAAAATGGATTATGGGGAGCCTATTCTGGCCGGCGATATGATTTATTATGTGCAAAATGAGGGCAAGGCTTTTCGGCTCCCTCATCCTTTCGCAGAGCCGATCCAGCCGCAATTATTGTGGGAAACAAATATCCGCAAGGATCGTTATTATGCGGCTTCATTGTTGCATGAGGGGCTAATTTATGCTGTCACACAGGCGGGCATTTTGAGCGTTGTGGAGGCGGCTACAGGAGAGCTTGTTTATGAAAAGAATTTGCAGCTCCCACCCGTTGTGTATACGGCTGTAACAATGGCGGATCACTTCATATATTTGAGCAGCGAAAAGGGCATCATTGTCATCATTAGGCCCGGCCGGCAATATGAAGAAGTGGCGCGTTTGACATTGGAGCCTTTCCGTTCTGTGCCTGTGTTTGCGGGTGCGCGGATGTATGTGCGCACATTGCAAAAACTGTATTGCATTGGACAATAGGCATCCGGGAGAAAGGATAAAGGCTGAGGCACATTTTCAGAGAAATATACATAATGCTGAAAGCATATTATTTTTGTTGAGCTTTTAGCCACTCGAATTTTCATAAAAAAGCAATATGCTCAATAATTCTGTCTCTGAAGACATCAAACAAATTCCGCCCAAGGAAAATGTGCGGCTGCTCATCAGAGAAGCGGCAGCCCAAAAAGCAGCTCAGCTTCGCGCTGCTTCAGAAGAGTATTTGCAGGCCCCGCCAGAGCGAGAACAGCTCCTGCAATGGGCCGAAGAGCTCAGACGGGAACACGATTGGCCTCGTGCCTGGCTGGGCTTTATTATGGTCGCGCTGGACAATGCGCTTTGGCAGCGTGAATACGCGGCTGTGCCTTATCAACGTCGCCTGTTGCTTTTGCCCAAATGTTTGAGCGCAGCAGACAAATGCGCAGGCTGGCTGGATGCCGAAGGGCTGCATTGTGCGGGCTGCGGGCAATGCGCTTTGCATAGCCTGAAATCGGAAGCAGAAGCGCTGGGCTATCGCGTCATTATTGCGGAAGGCACATCAGCCGTTGTTTCGCTCGTTCTGGAAGGAAACGCAGATGCGATATTAGGCGTGGCATGTCTGGATTCCCTGGACAAATCCTTTGAGCGGATTGTTGATGCTGGCATTCCTCATCAGGCTGTGCCTCTGCTGCGCGACGGATGTACAAATACAGAGGCCGAAATAGAATATATTCACAAGTTGCTACATTTATATTCTTCTATAGGGCTAACAAACAAAACAAGCTCAAGCGCCGGCCACCCCAAAACGCCTTCCTTCCGCACATATTTGCCGCTTTTACGCTTTACGCAGCAGCTATTTTCGGCTGAATTAGAGGATCTGTTGAGCGATTGCCGATGTGTCTTGTCTCTTCCTGCAGAAACGCGCGCCGCCTTAGAAGCCACGGATGTCATTGCACGCGACTGGCTTTTGCTGGGGGGCAAACGCTTGCGGCCATTTATCACATTAGCGGCCTATGCCGTACGTCGTGAGGGCCCCTCTGTGTTAGCGTCCGATACGAATTTGGCACAAATTATTGCCCGGCCTGTCCGGGCGCTGGCTATCGCGATTGAAGCCATGCATAAGGCTTCATTAGTGCATGATGATATTGAAGATGCCGATGCCTATCGATACGGACAGCCGACAATCCATCAACGTTATGGCTTGGAGGCCGCCATTAATGTTGGAGATTATCTTGTGGGGCTGGGCTATCATCTTATTGCCGCACAAAAAGAGGCTTTGGGCGCTGAATGCGTAAGCGATATTTTAGCAAAATTATCCGCGGCACATTTGCAATTGTGTTGCGGACAGGGCGCGGAATTGCTCTGGCATCGTTATCCTGCAGAAAACTTTGAGCCCCTGCAAGCACTGCAAATTGCCAGCCAAAAGACAGCGCCGGCCTTTGAAGCCGCGTTATACACGGGCGTGCGCGCCGCGGGCCCTGTTAACAATGAAAAATGGCTCCGACAATTTGCTTTATATGTAGGAGAAGGCTATCAAGTGCTGGATGATTTAACAGATTGGGAAGCAGATAATTCGGCTCCAGAATTTCTTTCCTGCGCGCGCGATTTAGCAGCAGGCCGGCCCACGATATTGTATGCTTTTGCCGTGCAAGCGGGGGGAGGGGAAAAATTAGCTGCTCTGCGGGAAAGATGTCAGGACGAGCCGAATGAGGCCATTGCCCGGGCGCGGGAGCTTTATGAAGAGCTGGGAGTCTTCGCCAAGGCGCAGCAGCTTTATGAAAGGCTGCGGCAAAGAGCACTACAAACGGCGGATGAAGCGCCAGACGCGGATGTAGGAAGGCTTTTGCGTTTTCTTGTGCGCAATATCTTATCCCGCCGCTTTGTGCCGTCAGCGTAATAGCCAGCCCTTCATTGGGCGTATGTTGCTTTGCTGAATACATTCCCCACATGTCTCTATCTTAATTCCGCCGAAAGATTTCGTTATGAATTTTATGGCATTTTGGGACAGGATGTTAAAAAGCGGAGCGCAAAAGCTAAGCGCACGATTTGTAGAGGCGCAATTAGCTTATGTGTCTGGCTGTCAACATCCCCAGGGCGGATTTGCAGGCCGCGAAGGGGATGTGGATCTGTATTATACAGATTTTGGCGTGCGCCTGCTGGATATGCTGTCTTTCTTATCAGGGGAATCATCTGTTTTTTCTTCTCTACAACGCGTCAAACAATTTCTCCAGAATGTGCCAGCGCCCCATGATCTTGTGGATGTGTTTTGTCTTTTGAATATACGGCGGCTGCTGGCCCAACATAACATTTATATGGCGATAAATGAGCAAGCCTGTCGACAAACAATTGTCTCTAGGCGTTGTTCCGAAAATGGCTATTTTTACAGTCCCGCCAGCCCCCAAATTGCCTATGCTACATTTTTAGCGGCATTATGCCTGGAAATGCTGGGAGAAGCCATGCCCGCGCCTCACAGGGCTATTGCCGCCATTGAAGCTTTACAACAGCCTGACGGAGGCTTTGCTCAAGCGCCGGGACAGCCCTCACAAACAAATAGCACAGCCGCGGCAATCAGCTTTTTATTTATGCAAAACGCCTTGCATGCCGACAAAGCCGAAAAGGCGCAACGCTATTTTATTTCTCAGCAAAGCCTCGTCGGAGGCTTTTGTGCTCATCAAGGCGCCAAGCCTGAGCTGCTTTCAACATTCACTGCCAGCACGACATTATTTATCTTAGGGGGCTTAGAGCTTGTAAATTTGTCCGCAATGGCCCGATTTGTTCGTGCTTGTGCCCATAGTTCGGGAGGCTTTGGCGCATATCCTGAAGATTTCGGAACAGATGTAGAATATACATATTACGGTTTGGGAACGCTCGCTTTATTGCAATTGTATTGCGACAATAGAGGAGCTTGAAATAGGGTGCAAACGGCTTTAGGAATTGATATTGGCGGGACACGGCTTTCCGTGGGGCTTGTGTCAAACGAGGGGCATGTGCTCGCGCTGCTGCGAGAGCCAACGCCTTCTGATGGCCAAAAAGCGCTGAAACGCTTGCTGAATTTGGCGCATCAGCTGTTACAAGAACAACGAACAAGCGTAGGAGCGCTCTTTGCGCCGCCGATGGGCATAGGCATAGGCTTTGGAGGGCCTGTTGATTTTCCAAAACAGGCCATTGTGCGTTCCCATCATGTGACAGGCTGGCCCCCAGGGCTAAAGCTGGCGGATATTTTTGCCCAGGAATTGAGTTTGCCCGCGATTGTCGATAATGATGCGAATTGCGGGGGATTAGGAGAGACGCTATTTGGAGTGGCCCGGGGCCATCAGGATGTTTTCTATGTCAATGTAGGCACAGGAATTGGGGGCGCTGTAATTTTACAGGGGCGTGTGTATCATGGCGCCCATTCCATCGCTGGAGAAATTGGCCATTGCATTGTGCTGCCTGAGGGGCCGCCATGCACATGCAACAAACGTGGCTGTGTGGAGGCCCTGAGCTCAGGCCAGGCCATAGGAAGAGAAGGCCAACAGGCGGGCCTGGGCAATGTCACGGGAAAAGATGTAGGGGAGCGGGCGATGGCAGGGGATGCTACGGCTAAAAAAATTGTTACACAGGCTGCCTGTTGGCTTGGAATGGCCTTAGGGAATGTAGCGAATTTGCTAAATCCGGAGATAATTGTCATCGGCGGCGGCGTGGCGGATTTAGGGGAGCTATATTTAGCGCCAGTCCGGGAGGCTTTTCAGAGGACAGCCATGCCGGCGGCTCAACAGACGCCCATCGTGAAGGCGGCTTTTGGCTATGATGCCGGCGTCATCGGGGCGGCCGCGCTTATCTTTCAGAAGCATGGACTCATGTGCGGCTCGTAACTTGCAGCAGGAACCCTGTATAGAGTATCATTACATATAAAGCCTGACGGGGCGAGAAGGAAATTTACGTGCGTTTTTCGCCCAGCACAATTTAAAGCCGTAGAGCCTCAGGAATTATGAATTTGGGAGGGATAAATGCTTCATCTGGACGACATCGCAGGCTTGCCGCTCATGTATGATCCGGAGACATTGCATTTTGCATTTGGGCCCGAAGCGCGTGATCCGTTGTATGGCACGCGCCTGGCGGAACAAATGCGGCGTGTGCTTTTGGATCCGGATTGTGAGTTGCCCGAAATCATTTATTGGATGCTGCGTGACACAGGCCTGAAAAAGGACCCCTATCTGAAGGAAACACACGATTTGCGCTATGATGTAAGCGTTTTTCGCGGCGGGCTGTTTGGCCGGGAGTTTATGAAGACATCAGGCCATTATCATCCGCTTATTCCAGGCACGGCTACAGCCTGGCCGGAAGTCTATGAAATTATTGACGGCCGGGCGTTATATCTTTTACAAAAAGTGAATGACATTAATTTAGGGCCGGAAGAAGTGCGTGTGGAGGACGCAATAATTGTGGAGGCGCAGCCGCGGGATAAAGCCATAATGCCGCCCAATTACGGCCATGTGACCATAAATACACAGCGGCAGCCGCTTGTTATGAGTAATTGGGTGTCCAATCGCTTTTCGTCTGTGTATCAAAAAGTGGAAGAGGCGCGTGGCTTTGCTTATTATTATGTTCAGGAGGACGGGAAGGCACGCTGGATTAAAAATCCCCATTATAAGCAGCCGTTGCCGCCTCTACGGAAAGCGATTATCCGCGAAGTTCCCGAATTAGGCTTGACACGCGACAAGCCCCTGTATGTAGCGGCTGTGGAGGAGCCGCAGCGCTTTATGTGGCTAAACGAGCCAGAAAAATATCTGGAGCTTATCTGGCAGGGGCTGGAAATTGTAGGAGAAGTGGATGTGGAAGGCTGAAACGCGTTTCCCCGGAGCGGGAAACAGCGTAACGACTTTGCGCGCTGTAAAAATTAGCTGTTCGTGAGAATAAAATTAGCCCCAATTAAGCGAAAATTTGTTGCGCCCACAAACAGCGGCTAAGCTTAAAGTTGCGCGGGGCGCGTTAGAGGTGATAGCCTTGTCCAATCGCTTTGAAAAACAGGCTTTATCTTTTGATGATGTGCTGCTTGTGCCCGCGCGGGCGGATTTTTTGCCTGCCGAGGCAGATGTCAGTACACGCCTGACCAATACAATCCGGCTGAATATTCCGATTTTGTCGGCCGCGATGGATATGGTGACGGAAGCGGAATTAGCCATCGCGCTAGCGCGTGAGGGCGGCATAGGCGTCATCCATCGCAATATGAGCATTGAGGCACAGGCGCGCGAAGTGGATCGCGTCAAAAGATCTGAAAGCGGAATGATTATTGATCCAGTGACGCTGTCGCCTGATCATAAAGTGGGCGAGGCCCTGGCACTAATGCAGCAATATCGGATTTCGGGCCTGCCGATTACAGTCGGGCGGCGTCTAGTGGGGATTTTGACGAATCGGGATTTGCGTTTCGAAACAGATATGAACAAGCCCATTCGGGAGGCCATGACAAGCGAAGGGCTGATTACAACACATGAAGGCACGACATTAGAAGAAGCGAAGGCTATCTTGCACAAACATCGCATTGAGAAGCTGCCTGTTGTAGATGAAGAAAATAATTTGCTTGGCCTCATCACAATCAAGGACATCGAAAAAGTGGCCAAATATCCCAATGCCTGCAAGGACGAATTAGGGCGGCTGCGCTGTGCGGCAGCAGTGGGCGTGGGCGAAGAAACAAAAGATCGTGTGGCTGCGTTAGTGGAACGCGGCGTTGACGCCATTGTCGTGGATAGCGCACATGGCCATTCCGCCAATGTGCTCAAGACAGTAGAAATGCTTAAGGAGAATTTTTCTGTTCCTGTAATCGGCGGGAATGTGGCTACGGAAGAGGGCGCGCGTGATCTCATCGCTGCGGGGGCAGATGCTGTGAAAGTCGGCATTGGCCCCGGCTCCATCTGCACGACGCGTATCGTTGCTGGCGCCGGCGTGCCGCAAATTACAGCCATAGCCGAAGCCGCGCGCGCGACACGAGAAGCCGGCATTCCGCTCATTGCCGACGGCGGCATTAAATATTCGGGCGACATTACGAAAGCTTTGGCCGCGGGCGCGGACAGTGTGATGATTGGCTCGCTTTTTGCCGGCACAGAGGAAAGCCCGGGAGCCACTGTATTATATCGGGGACGGACATATAAGGAATATCGCGGAATGGGCTCCCTGGGCGCTCTGGCGGCGCGTCCCGAAGCCCGCGAGCGATATGGGCTGTTGGAAGACGAGGAGCTTGTGCCGCAAGGCATAGAGGGGCGTGTCCCCTATAAGGGGCCGCTTTCGGCTGTCGTGAAACAGCTTGTCGGCGGGCTGCGCGCCGGAATGGGCTATTGCGGCACGCGCACAATTCCCGAGCTGCAAGAAAAAGCCAGATTTTATCGGATCACGGCCGCCGGGCTGCAAGAAAGCCATGTGCATGATATTACAATCACAGAAGAAGCGCCTAATTATCAATTGCCGCATTAGGCCTGCTGTAGCAGGCATAAGATCCTGCAAGCTTTTGAAGGAAAAGGCCAAAAACAAAAGCAAAAACAGTGACAGACACGCCTGCTTAAAGCCATTTTCCCAAATCTCTTGCAGCCAAACACGCAAAGCAAAAAGCTAACATCATATTTTACAAAAAGAGGAGAGCGCAATGGGGCGCAGGGGGCCGCATATACAGGAGCTTTTTGATTTGACAGGGCGCGTGGCGATGATTACAGGCGGCGCTCAAAATCTGGGCCTGGATATGGCGGAAGCTTTAGGCGAAGCCGGCGCGCACCTTGTCATCACATCCCGCGATTTGGCAAAAGCCGAAAAAGCCGCCGCCGCATTGCAGGAATATCTCCCCGTTCGCATTCTCCCCTTGCAGCTGGATGTTGTGAATGAAGACTCTGTGGCGGCCGCCTTCGCGCGTGTGCTGGAGGAATTCGGGCGGCTGGATGTGCTTGTGTGCAATGCCGGGGGAGCGCGGCTGACAGGAGAAGCTTCCACCGAAAAAATGTCCATCGCCGATTGGGATTATGTGATCGCTGTTAACATGCGGGGAACATTTTTGTGTTGCCGCGCAGCTCTGCCTATAATGAAGCAGCAAGGCCAGGGCTCCATTATTGTCATTGCTTCGATCAGCGGGATGATTGGACGCGATCGCTCCGTCTATGAGGGCTCGCCCGAAATGATCCCCAATATGTCCTGTTACAGCGCCGCCAAAGCAGGCCTGATTGGCTTTATGCGGGATTTAGCTGCGGAAAATGGCAAATACGGCATTCGCGTCAATGCCATCTCGCCGGGCGGCTTTGAACGCGGCCAGCCGCCGGAATTCATTCGTCGTTATTGCCGGCAAACGCCCCTTGGCCGGATGGGCAAAGACGGCGTGGATTTAAAAGGCGCTGTTGTGTTTTTGGCTTCCGATGCAGCGGGCTATGTGACGGGCGTCAATTTGCCTGTGGATGGCGGATTCACATGCTGGTGACGGCGCTGCCGTAGCGGCAAGCTGTCCGCAAGCTGGGCGGCACAGAAGCATACAAGCATACAAACAAAAATCCTGCCTGAAATCCAAGCGCAAATTGTGATGGCTGATATCGTTCTTTTCTTTTCTTTTCTTTTCTTTTCTTTTCTTTTCTTTTCTTTTCTTTTCTTCGTCTGGCGTGTTGAAAATGTAAGCTTGCAACTTTAAGGCATTGGAGAGAATGATGGCCTTATATCGTGTGTTAATTGTTGGCTGCGGCTCTATCGGCAAAAGACATGCGCGGCTTTGGCGGGAACGTCCTGACGTGGCTGTATGGATTTGTGATCCATTGGAGAGCAATCTGCATGCTGCCCTGGAGCAAGCGCCCGGCGCCCGGCCTTTTCGCCATTATGAAGAAGCATTGGCGGAACAGCCCGATATTGTTTTTATCTGCACGCCCAATCATTTGCATCGCCCCCTGAGCGAGGCTGCCCTGGCCGCGGGATGTCATGTTCTGTGTGAAAAGCCGCTGGCGGATTCTGTGGCGAATGGGGAAGCTATCGCTTCTGCGGCTCGGCAAGCCTCCTCTTTCTTTGCTGTAGGCTATTCCCTGCGTTCGCATGCAGGCTTGCGTCGTGTTCTGGAAATTGTTCGTTCAGGCGTGTTGGGCCATCTTGTGGGCGGCCGGGCACTTGTGGGAACATATTTCACATTGATGTGTGCCACAACGCCGTATCGTTTCGAGGAGAAAAATGCGTTGCTTCTGGATTATACACATCTTCTTGATTATATGCGTTTGTTTTTAGGGGAAGCAGAATGCATTCATGCCGAAGCCGCCACATTAGGCGATTTGCCGCTACGCCCCGCGCCCAATATGTTTAGCCTGCTAGTACGCTTTCGCTCCGGCGCGCTCGGCCAAATCCATATGGATTACATCCAGCATCCACAAAGATCGCTTGTAGAGATTTGGGGGGATCGCGGCGTTGTGACATACGATTTTCAGACGGGAAAATTGGAGCTCTTTAATCGGGAACGCGATAGCTATCATGCCCATTCCGAAGAACATATCCTTGTGGCGCGGGATGACATTTATCGCGTGCAGATTGAGACATTCCTGGAAGCGTTGCAGGGGAAAGAAACGCTGCTTGCCACAGCTGAAGACGGCGTGGCCGCTTTAAGATGGGCGGAGGCGGCCGCTCGTGCCGCAGCCGAAGGCATAGCGATTCCCCTGTGAGCACAAAAGCGAGGCCATCCGTTGTGAGGCTGTCTGTGGAGAAGCTTTCGTTATCCATTTCCTCAGGGCGCGGGGCCCCAGCGAAACAGGCCATTGCCTGATGTGCCAATGTACAGGCGGGCTGGATTAACAGGATCCACGAGCAACGCCCCGATATTGCGATGGCTGAGGCCCCTGGCCGAAAAGGGCTGCCATGTTTGCCCATAATCATACGAGACATACAGCCCGGGCCCATTGCTTTCATCGTAGCTTTCGTTTGTCAGGCCTGCATACAATAATCCGGGCGTTGTCGGATCCGCGGCTAAACAGAAGACATAACAGCGCCAGCCCTGATCGCCTTGCCGTAGCCCGGGCCCGCGGGCAAAAACATCTTGCGAAATGGCTGTCCATGTTTCCCCGCAATCCGTAGAATAATAAAGGGCATTGGGATAATCCACGCCTGAATAATTACGATTGCCGGCGTACAGGCGGCGTGGATCTGTCGGATCCACAAGCAGACATTGCGGCTCAATGTTGGCTTTTGTAATTCGCCAGTGCACGCCGCCATTGTCGCTGACAGCAAGATAGCCTTTCACACGTTGCTTTGCTTCAGGATGATAATGAGCGCCAGCGGCAACATAAAGTCGTCGGGGATTGCGTGGATCCATCGCCAGCTGCTTAATCATCCGCGATTCAGGCGGCAAGCCTGTGGAAGATTCCTCCCACGAAAAGCCGCCGTCTTTGCTGCGATATACGCCGAATCCTGAAATGCCGGCAAATAAAGTCCGTCGTTCGGGCGGACTTGCAGGATCACAAATCAGCGTGAAAATGCCTCCGGGCGGCAAGCCGCCATGTTCGTGGCCTACAAGCCGAAATGTGTGTCCGCCATCCACGCTCATGTATATGCGCTGACGATCATAATTGTGTCCAATGGACATCCAGAGGACATCAGGATTGGCAGGATCCAGCAAGACAGCGCCCATTCGTCCATAATGGGCTGTTGTGCCATTAATAATGCGACTCCACGATGCGCCGCCATCATCGCTGCGCCAGGCATGCAAATCCCAATAGCCGACAAAAATTGTGTGCGGATTGCTGGGATCCACAGCAATTGCTTGCGGGCCTGTGAGGCACATAATTTCACAGCCTCTTCCGCGCCATCTGGCGGGCTGCTCCGCTGTGGCCGGCTGGATACAATCTGCAATCACAGATTCCCATGTACGGCCGCCATCCAGCGTCTGGCAGATATCCACATCATCACAAAAAACAATACGTTCAGGATTTTGGGGATCTATATCCAGCCCTGTAATGATTGCATGCGCGAAAGCCCATGCCCAGCGCGTTTGACGGATAGAGCTGAAACGGCGCCATGTATCTCCGCCATCTTCTGTCACATATAATCCCGCATGGCTATTATAGCCTAAATAAAAGCGCTGGGGCTGCACAGGATCGGCGACGAGCCGCCACGCGGCCCTCTCCCTGGCGGGCAAGCCTGTGCCACAAGATTGCCATGTGCGTCCGCCGTCTGTAGATCGCAAAACAGCGCTGTAGCCATCAGGCCCTTCACAAGCGCTCAGCAGCATGATATCAGGATTATCGCGGCGGAATGCCAGAAAACACAATTTATAGCCGTCCAAGCCGCTGCCCCAGCGCTCCCATGTGGAGCCGCTATTCGTGCTGCGACATAAGCCCAGCGGCGTTACAGCGTAGAAAATTTGAGGCTGTGCCGGATGCTGTGCAAGGCATAATACGGAAGCTGTGTTTGCGTTGGGGCCTAACGGCAGCGTAACAGGGCGCCAGCTTTCGCCTCCATCTTCGCTGAGAAAGATCCGCCCGCCCTGTGTTTCCGCACGTAGATGTCCATAATCGCGCTCGTGGCCTACGCCCGCCAAAACACGCCACGGCTGGGCATAATCCACAATCAGCGCCGCAATAGGCGCGCTGATCCCAAATGTCAAAAGCGGCGGCAAGCCCTGTCGCTTCAGTTTCCACGTACGGCCGCCATCTGTGGATTTGAGCGGGCCGCCATTGCTGCCGGCAAATACAATTTGCGGATCTGTGGGATGAAAAGCAAAGCAATTCACATAAAGATTGATCAAGCCTTCATTGCATATTTGCCACGAGCGTCCTTTGTCTCGGCTTATGTAAATGCCGCCCACATCGCCGCCAATAAAACACACTCCGTCATGCGGAGATATCGCGACTGTACGGAACCAGCCGCCCCCTCCCGGGCCTAAATTTGTCCATTGGGCTCCTGAGGAGGATGGGGGAAGCGTTTTTTTCAAAGGAAGCGCCCGTCTTTTGGCAGGCCGAGGACGCAATTCAGCGATTAATTCTGCCGCGGACTGGCTTTCTAGGCGGCGCAAGGCAAGACGGATTGTGCTGCTGGCGCTATCGGGAGCCCAGAAGCTGAAGCGCATGCCTATTAAGCTATTGGGCATGGGCTTGTCTATATCCGCGAAAAGAATATCAGACAATGTCCATGTGATGGGGAACAATAAATCAGGCTCATAAATAGCTTCTGTGCCGTCTGCCCCCAGAAATGTAAGCCGCGAAACAATAAGAAATGTCTGCGTCGCCTCTTCTCCGCGTGCTTCAATGACAAGACGCTCTTTTCCGTGAAGCTGCATTGGCTCCCGAAAATGCAGCCGCGCCTCCGCCATCGGCCCTTCGCCTAAATGCATTGTTAAAATGAGCGTGTCGCCTTCTTGTCGAATGTCTCCGGCGGGCTTTATCTGGCTTTGTGCGACATCGATTGTGGGGAGCGCCGCAGCCATGAGGGCTCCTGTCACAAATAGCCCTAACATGCTGACAGCTAAACGACACATTAAAAATGCTCCTTTTTGCCCCTACAAAGGGCTCGTTAGCCTATTATGTGTTGCTGTAGCTCAACGTCTTTTTTTAAAACTAAAATAGATAATTTCGGATCTCTATTTCCCGCGGCCGTCAAACCAATATGTGCGGAATTCCTCCATCGCCTCACAGACGGCATCGACATTTTCTGGCGGCGTCGGAGGATAAATGCCACAGATAAGCTCCAGGCCGCCCTGCGGGCTGCCCAATTTCCGCACTTCCTCTTCAATCAAATCGTGGATTTCTTTGCGAGTTCCGAAGGGCACAATTTTTTGGCGATCAATGTCCAATTTAATGCAGGCTCGCCCTTTTACATATTGCGCCAGATTGTCGATGCCGTTCACAAGATCCTGGGGATTGATGATATCCAGCCCCGCCTCTAACAAATCATCTATAAGCTCCATAATATAGCCATCGCTATGGGAGCCGACAATTATGCCTTGCTCCCGGCAAGGCTGCATGAGCTCCTTATATGCCGGCATAATCCATTGATGAAAATGTTTGGGGCTAATTAAAGAGGCTGTCTGTGTCCCCAAATCTTCAGGAAAATGAATGACATCCACGCCCATCGCCCGATATTGATCCACAATGACGCGATTGTGATTATTAATCAGCCGAATCAAATCGTGTAAGCGAGGCTCGTTTGTAGCAAAATCCAGCATAAGATTTTCAAAGCCTCGCAAATAATACATACGCATCAGCAAAAAGCCATGCGCCAAAGAGCCCTGTGTAAGCTGTCCGGCCGCTTTAGCTGTGGCTACATTGCGCCGAATTGCCTCCCAATCCACAGGCCCGCGATCGCCTGTTTGGAGCGGATCGGGCGCCTGATATGTCTTCAGAGCTTCCCAGTCTGCCAGCGGATGATGCACGACAACGCCCTCAATGCCGTCTATTTCGCTATGCCACACAACGCCCCAGGCGTCCGTGAAATCCTCTCCTGCCCGATGGGCAGGGCCAAAATCCCAATTGTCAAAATCCCGCTGGCCCTTTTGAAAGCCCGGAAAGAGCGTCGGATGACGCAAGCAGACTTCCTCCATCTCCTCGCGCCATTGATTCCATGAAGCGCCGGATATGGCCACAGTACACGGCATCCATTCCGGCCCTGTCATGCGAACATTTCGAATATAATTTTCGCGTTCTGATAGCGCCATAGCTGAGCACTGCCTTTTTAATTTAGATTCTTTTTTGACTGACAAAATCCTTTCTTCGTCTTGGCACGAGCTTTTGGGAAAACACTAGAAAGACACAAGGAGCCTTACAAACTAAAAAGAAACATATAAAGCGGAATAAATGCTCAAGCGCTCATTGTGTGAGCTTACGAGAATCGAAAACTCTTTATTGACGCGCAAAGTGGGAGGATTTTTATGGCGGGCACAATTGCTGTCATTTTGGGCGGCGGCCGCGGGACGCGACTTTATCCTCTGACTAAAGAACGTGCCAAGCCAGCTGTGCCGCTGGCGGGGAAATATCGCCTGATTGACATTCCTCTCAGCAATTGCATCAATTCAGGCCTGCGACGCATCTCTGTGTTGACACAATTCAATACGCATTCTCTGCATCGCCATATCCGTACTACATACAATTTTGACGCCTTCACAAAAGGCTATGTCAATATTCTGGCGGCAGAACAGACGATGGAAAGCGCTGATTGGTATCAGGGCACGGCAGATGCTGTGCGCAAGAATGTGCGTCATTTAGATTTGTCTCAGGCAGATCATGTGTTAATTTTGTCTGGCGATCAATTATATCGGATGGATTTTCGGGAATTGATTGCTGTGCACGAACAAGAAAAGGCTGATGTGACAATCGCCGTTCTTCCTGTGC